>CAZKPC010000240.1:0-1006 GCA_964554565.1 uncultured Halobacteriales archaeon | reverse complement strand
GAGTGTATGCTCGTCTACCGGACGGACGCGGGCGAGCGCCGCGCCTACGAGTGTGCCTGTGGCGCCGTGACAGTCACCGTCCACCGCTGATTCGCCCCTCGTCGAACCCACAGTGGCTTTCCGGCTTCCGCCGGTACTTACCGCGTCAGCCATAATGCCGGTATGGACACCGCAGTCATCTGGTTCCGGGACGACCTTCGGGTGACGGGCAATCCGACGCTCGCCGACGCCGTGGCGGCGACGCCGACGGTCGTGCCGGTGTACGTCTTCGACCCGCGACGGCGCGGGGCCACGCGCTACGGCACCGAAAAGCGGGGCTCACACCGTTCCGTGTTCCGAAGAGAGAGCGTCCGCGACCTGCGTGGCTCCCTGCGAGAGCGCGGCGGAGAACTGTTCGTCCGCGAGGGACACGTCGAGGAGGTGGTACCTGAGGTCGCCGAGCGGGTCGGAGCCGGGGCCGTGTTCGCGCAGACGAAGCCGGCGACGGAGGAACTGCGCGCCGAGCGCGCCGTCCGCGACGCACTCCCCGACGGCACTCGACTGGAGCGGCGGTGGACGCACACGCTGTACCACCTCGACGACCTTCCGACACGGTACGACAGCATCGACGACACGTTCACGCCGTGGCGCACGGAAATCGAGCGCGGCGCGGCGGTTCGCAACCCAGTCGCCGCACCGGAAGCGGTGCCGACCCCGTCTCTGCCCCCTGGCGATATCCCGTCACTCGACGATCTGGGAGCGGCGGAGCCTCCCCTCGACGACCGGGCAGTCCTGCCCTTCGAGGGCGGCGAAACCGCAGGCAAGGACCGCCTCGAAGAGTACATCTGGGACGGCGACCACCTCAGGGAGTACAAGCAGACGCGAAACGGGCTGCTGGGAGCCGACTACTCCTCGAAGTTCTCGCCGTGGCTCGCAGCCGGGTGCCTGTCGCCGCGGTGGATCCACCGGGAAGTGAAACGGTACGAGGACGAGCGTGTCGCGAACGAGGACACGTACTGGCTGGTCT
>CAZKPC010000239.1:0-1010 GCA_964554565.1 uncultured Halobacteriales archaeon | reverse complement strand
TTGACGATGGTATTGGACGACCTGGGCAGCTCGCTGCGGCGGACGCTGGACTCGCTGCGCGGCAAGTCCCGGATCTCCGAGGAGGACGTCGACGAGATCGTCAAGGAGATCCAGCGCTCGCTGTTGTCCGCCGACGTCGAAGTGTCGCTCGTGATGGAGCTGTCGGACGCCATCCGGTCGCGGGCCCTCGATGAGGAGCCCCCGGCCGGGACGGGCGCCCGGGATCACGTCCTCCGGATCGTCTACGAGGAGCTCGTGGACCTCGTCGGCGAGAGCACCGAGCTCCCGCTGGAGCCCCAGACGGTGATGCTGGTCGGCCTGCAGGGCTCCGGGAAGACGACCACGGCGGCGAAGATCGGCTGGTGGTTCGAGACGAAGGGGCTGCGCTCGGCGGTCGTCCAGACCGACACCTTCCGCCCCGGCGCGTACGAACAGGCCGAGCAGATGGCCGGGCGGGCCGAGGTGGAGTTCTACGGCGAGCCGGACGGCGAAGACCCGGTAGATATCGCCCGGGCGGGCCTCGAGTCGACCGAGACGGCCGACGTCCGGATCGTCGACACCGCCGGCCGGCACGCCCTCGAGGACGAACTCATCGACGAGATCGAGGAGATCGAGGCGGCCGTCGATCCCGACGCGACGCTGTTGGTCCTCGACGCGGCGATCGGCCAGGGGGCCAAGGAGCAAGCCCGCCGGTTCGACGACGCCGTGGGGATCGACGGCGTCGTCATCACGAAACTCGACGGGACGGCGAAGGGCGGCGGCGCGCTCACCGCGGTCGATGAGACCGACGCCACGATCGCGTTCCTCGGCACGGGCGAGACCGTCCAGGACGTCGAACGGTTCGAGCCCTCGGGCTTCATCTCGCGGCTGCTCGGGATGGGCGACCTCAAACAACTCACCGAGCGGGTCGAGCGGGCGATGCGCGAGACCCAGGCGGAAGAGGAGGACTGGGATCCCGAGGACATGCTCCAGGGGGAGTTCACCCTCGTCGACATGCGCCAGCAGCTCCA
>CAZKPC010000238.1:0-1010 GCA_964554565.1 uncultured Halobacteriales archaeon | reverse complement strand
CCTCCGCGACGACGAGCCCGCACGTCGAACAGACGGTTTCGCCGCCGTCAGCCCGGAGCTGGCCTTCACATTCCGGACAGGACCTCGTTTGCGAGGAGTGGGACATGCAGGGGTCGCATTAGCCGAACTCCCTAATAAATTTACGCCGATCAGTCTAGTGGAATTAATGTTGAAGTCCCGCGGACAAAAGGAGCCCATCCGAGCAGCGGTCGGCCGTCGTTCCCGGGCCAGGCCGGGCAGATACTGATCCTCCGAACGACCGAGGCGGTCCCTGGAGCCTCGAGGGTTCGATCGCCGGGGCCTGGTCCGGGGAGTTTGATCGCGTGGTATCATCGGCACAGCCGGGCAGCGATTGGGTTTATCACTTCGAGCCGTCATGGCCAGCGTATGTCAATTTCTGCATCAGAACTCTGCGACCGGTTCGAACAGCTCTACCCCGGGGCGGTGGCGGACACCCTAGACGCGCTCGGCTACGACGGCCACACGCTCCCGGCGGGCATCGGACCACTGACGGCGGACATGCGGATGGCAGGGATCGCGTTCCCGGTTCGGGGTCAGCCCGACGACGAGGTCGCGTACGACGCCAACATCCGGAACTTCCTGCAGATGCTGAGCGAGGCGCCGCCGGAATCGGCGCTCGCGTACGAAACGAACGACGAGCGCGCCGCCCATATCGGGGAACTGACCGTCACGGCGCTCAAGGAAGGCGATTGCCGGGGAGCGGTCCTCGACGGCGGCGCCCGGGATATCGCTTACGTCCTCGAACAGGACTTCCCGGTCTTCACGCGGTACTGCACCCCGCTCGATGCGCCGCCCCGGTGGCGGATCACCGATTGGGACGTCCCCGTCTCGATCGGCGAGGTCGAGATCCAGCCCGGGGACGTCCTGGTCGGCGACGCCGACGGCGTCGTCCGTGTGCCCCGCGACGTCAGCGAGGAGGTGCTGACGCGGGCTGAGCAAACGGTCCAGGACGAGGACGCCGTCCGGTCGGCCATCCGTGAGGGCGTCGA
>CAZKPC010000237.1:0-1016 GCA_964554565.1 uncultured Halobacteriales archaeon | reverse complement strand
AGGCAATCGAGGAAGAACACTTGCTGGAGCAGCTGCTTGACCTCGCGCTCGAACGCCGGCGCCGAGCTGCCCAGTCGCTGTGTCAGGCCGGACTCGGTAACGAGCCGTGGCTCGGGGGCCGGTTCGAGGTCCGCGCCCAGGTAATACGCGAGCGGCGCCACGGGGTACAGGTACTCCATCGCCGGCGGCAGTTCGATCGTGACGCCGGTCTCCGGCGGCTGGATGGTCTCCGGGATGGCGAGCGCGGCCCCGCGTTCGATGGTCGGCGGGTGCCCTCTGAGGGTCGGATAGGAGCGTTCGACGGAGGTCGTCTTCAAGGCCGAACTGAAGGCCGCGATGGCGCGCAGCATGTCGGCCGGATCGTCGGTCGTGGTGATCGTCCCGGCCGGCTGTTCGTGATAGGAGCGGGCGCCCAACCGGACCTCGGTCGGGTCGCCGAAGTCGAGGCGAACGGCTTCGTTGGTGACCTCGATCGCGAGTTCCGCGTCGACGGCGACGTAGAGCTTCACCGGCGCGGTGAGGTCGATCGAATACCGGTCCGGCGGGAGCTCGGCGGACTCGCCGGCCGTCAGTTCCCGGACCTGGACGCCGAGTCCGTTCCGCACCGGCGCGGCCATCCGGTTCGGGATGACCACCGCATCCGCCTCGAAGCGGATCGCGCGGTCCACCGGGAACCGGAACGTCTCGGGATCGGCGGCCGTGTACGACACCGGCCTCCCGGTCAGGACCCGACACTGGCGTCGCTCGACGTGGTCGCGGATCGCCACGCCGTGGGCGTCCTCCAGGGTGTCGAACGACAGGAGCATCCTGTGGCCCGCTCGCCGCGATCTGAGCGCGTCGACCAACTCCGGACGCGAATAAAACTTTGTCGACCATGCAACCCCGATTTCTCTGAGGAACCGACTGACGGTGGTGCTCGCCCCGAATCGATACTGGGCTTAGGAGTCTGGGGCCGGAACCCCTTGCCTGGCGGTCACGGTTCTACGTCAGAGGCGGTCGGTGTCGACCTCGATATC
>CAZKPC010000236.1:0-1026 GCA_964554565.1 uncultured Halobacteriales archaeon | reverse complement strand
GGATTTGAACCCAGAATCCCTCACGGGAACACGCTTTCCAGGCGTGCGCCTTACCGTTCGGCCATCCTGGCCCGCGGTTCCGGTTCCGGCCTGCCGGAGTTAAGCGCTTCCGTTGGAGCCGAGACGGCGGTCGATCAGCGGGAGCAATCCGATCGTCACGGCGGTGACGAGGAGGGCCACGCCGAGTTTGGGTGCCAACCCGATCTGTTGGCCCACGACGAGCTCGTAGGCCTGCGCCAGGACGAGATAGGAGAGCCCCCCGACGAGCCCCCAGGCCAGCCGATCCCGGCCGATCACTTCTTCGAGGCGACGGCCTCGATCTCGACGGCGGCGCCCTTCGGGAGCGACCCTACGGCGAACGCGCTGCGGGCCGGCGGGTTGTCGTGGAAGTACTCCGAGTAGGCCTCGTTCATGCGGTCGTAGTCCTCGATGTCCCCGAGGAAGACGGTGACCTTGAGCACGTCCTGCAGCGTGAGTCCCTCCTCCTCCAGGATGCTCCTGATGTTCTCGAGCGCCTGTCGGGTCTGGACCCCGACGTCCTCGTCCTCAAGGAACTCGCCGTCAGCCGTCAGCGCGATCTGCCCCGCGGTGAACACGAGGTCGCCGTCAGTGGTGGCTTGGCTATAGGCGCCGACGGCCGCGGGCGCATCCGGCGAGCTGATGATGCGTTTCATGGCGTCGCGGTCGGCGACCGCGCCAATAAAGCTTCTCGAGAGCCGTCCTGGGCTGTTGTTCAGCGGCCCCGAACACGCGAGTTCCGCTATCGGAGATCCAGGAGCCGGCGCTCCTGATGATCTCGACCGGATCCGACGGTCCGGACCGCACGGCGCATTCGATCCCGGTACTCCGGGGCGAACAGGGTCACCGACGCGGGCAGAGCCGACGGCGAACAGAACCGGAGTCCGGCCGTCTCGGCCGTGCTCGCGTCGAGGGAGCCCGCCGTTCGCTGGCGGGACAACTCGAAGCCGACGACGAGGTAATAGGTCCCGTCGGGATTCGCATCAAATACCACGTCCCCGAACCCGA
>CAZKPC010000235.1:0-1041 GCA_964554565.1 uncultured Halobacteriales archaeon | reverse complement strand
TCGGTGGCCGTCCATCACGGGGCGGGCACCAACGGCGGCGCGGAGGTCGCGCGCGCTTACTTCGACCACGGGGTCGATACCGTGCTCTACATCCACGTTTCGGCGAGCGATACCCGGGACCTCCGGGAGGAGTACGGCCCCGACAAGAACCTGGTCGTAACGGGACACATCGCCAGTGATGCCGTGGGCATGAACGCGTTGATCGACGATCTCGAGGCCGCGGGCCTCGATTGCACCTGCATCTCGGGGACCAGCCTGGGCCGGTGAATACCGATGAATTCGACCGGCTATGCGGTGCACGCGTACGAGGACTCGGCCTGGTCGACCGGACCGGGCGGTGCCGAGCACGCCGCCCTCACCGGACGACTGGGAGCAACGGAGGTGCAGGTCGACGCCTACCGACTTGACAGCGATGAGCGCGTTTCGCTGGACGGGGAGCCCGAACAGCTGGTGATCGTCATCGAGGGAACCATCGCCCTGGCGGCGGGTGAGGAGTCCGCGATCCGAGCCTCAAACCTCCTCAGCGTGCCCGCCGGCCGACCAGGGACCGTGCAGGCTGAACGCCCGTCGAGACTTCTACTGGTTAGCGCGGTCACCGAGCCAGCGCCGGAGGAGCCACCAACGGTCGTCGATATCGAATCGGCGGCCTTCGAGATCCCGACCACCTCCGATATCGCGACGGCGTACCTCACGAGCCCCCTGAGCTTGACGGGCATGAAAGCCAATGTCCGTCGCTTGGAGCCCGATCAAGCGGTCCCCGCCCACACCGAAGGGACCCAGGAGGAGCTGTTCGTGCCGATCTCCGGGCCGGCCGCGCTCCTGATCGACGGGGACCGCTACCCGCTCTCAGCTGGCGATATCGCCCGCGTGGGCTCTGACGTCCCGCGGAGCGCCGTCAACGAGAGCAATCAATCAGCCCTCTGGGTGATGATCGGCGCCCCGCCGACCGGCGGGCCGACCGACTGGGACCCCGGCGCCGAGATCCTCGATTGAACAGCTGGCGGCGACCTACGCCTCCACCAGCGCGCCGAACTTCTCGCG
>CAZKPC010000234.1:0-1046 GCA_964554565.1 uncultured Halobacteriales archaeon | reverse complement strand
TTGGCGACCGGCTGACCGTTGCTCATCGTGTGGTTCCAGGAGAGCGTGGTCCCGGCGGTCTCCGCGTTGAAGACCGTCGAGCCGTCCAAGCTGTAGACCTCCACGCTCGTGTTCTCGATGCCCTGGCCGCTCACGGCGAACGTCGTCCCGTTCGCGCTGCTGCTCAGGTCCACCGAGTTGAGGCTCAGGCCGCTGACGGCCGCGCTCGAGATCTGGCTCTGGTTGACCCAGGCGTCCACGCCGTCGAAGAACAGGCTGTCCTCGACGTTGCCGGCGACCCACTCGTCGACCAGCGCGAAGAACTCGCTGTCGCCGAGCACACCGTCGTCGTTCGTGTCGAACTGGGCCAAGCCCGTCGGCTCGGTGCCGCCGTTGCCGGCGCCTTCCACCTGGAAGCTGTCCTCCGCCGGCCCCGTGTTCAGGAAGTTGGAGCCGCAGTTGGAGCCACTGCTTGTTGCAAAAGTATGGGCGTCTATCGACTTAAAGCAAGCTCCGTCCTCGCCTTGAGCCGTGTCGTCGTAGCTCTCCAAACCCAGTTTTACATCGACGGTGCCGCTTGGTGCATTGCTATCTACATCGACAGTGAAGATAATCAGCGTTGGTCTTTCGGCACCCTCGTCAGCGACGAGACCATTGTTATTGAACCTTGCCGAAGCGACGAGCAGGTTTGACAAATCGGACGTGTCTCCAGGCGTTCCTTGCGGCCCCCTAGAAATTGCTTCTCGTATACGAGGGCCATCACTGGTAGACAATGCCTGACCTTGGCTCCCACCAAATGTCGCAACTGCTTCCCCAGTTTCCTCATTGTAATGTGGGACAACTTGTTGAACAAGTTCACTTGGTTGGAAAAGGATACCATCTCCACCACCTGTATCACTCACAGCTGGGAAGAACAATTCAGGATCATCAAATTGCTTTGAATTAGTTATTCCTTTTAGCTCTTCCCGCACTCGAGTATTGAAGCCAGGGGAATCGGTAGGAAGCTCACATTTACCATCTAAGAAGCCGCTCTCCGAACACAGATCGGTATACATGCGAACATTACC
>CAZKPC010000233.1:0-1046 GCA_964554565.1 uncultured Halobacteriales archaeon | reverse complement strand
GCGGCGTTCGGCAAGGCCGTCCTCTGTGAGAAACCGATGGAGGCCAGCGTCGAACGCGCCGAGGCCCTCGTCGAGGCGTGCCACGCCAACGACGTCGAACTGATGGTGGCCTACCGAATGCAGACCGAACCGGCGGTCCGGTGGCTCCGGGAGCTCGTGGCTGATGGCTTCATCGGGGACCCGGTCCACGTCCAGAGCAACATGAGCCAGCGGCTCCTCGAGATGATCCCCGATCCGACCCAGTGGCGACTGGATCCGGCGTTGACCGGGTACGGGACCTCCGTCATGGATCTCGGGCCCTATCCGGTGAACACGACGCGGTTCCTCCTCGGGGCGGATCCGGTCGCCGTGCAGGCCCGGGCCCATTCGGAGTCCGAGGGCTTCGAGGACGTCCCCGACGAGCGGGCGGCGTTCCTGCTGACGTTCCCGGGGAACTGTGAGCTGGCCGCCACGGTGAGCCAGAACGCGTGGAAATCGAGTCACCTCCGGATCACGGGCACGGAGGGGGCGGCCGCCATCGAACCGGCGTACTCACCCCATCAACCGCACGAGGTCTCCCTGTCCCGCGGTGGCGCCGAGGCGACCTACGAACTGGACCCGGTGGACCAGATGCTCGAGGAGTTCGAGTACTTCGCCGACCGGCTCCTCAGCGGGCGGTCGCCCACCCCGGATGGGGACCACGGCCTGGTCGACATGCGGGTTCTGCGGGCCATCTACGAGGCCGCGGAGACCGGCGAGCGGATCACGCTGTGACCCTCCGGGGTCGAGCCCCGCGGCGACGGCGGGGTTGAACAACCGGAGCCATTGGACTGTGAACGGCGGGTCGACGAGCACCGCGCCACAGCCGCCCGAACAGAACTGATATCAACGGGCACTCCCCTCGCTTAGGCCATGGATTCCCGGTATCGCACCCTGGTTCCTGGTATGTCCGGTGGCGTCGGATGGCGCGATCTCAGTGCCGACGATCGACGCCGTCATCCGGACCGCGACGTCGAGATCACGGACCTCACCTGTACGGTCGTCGAAGGCAACTTCCCGTGGAACCT
>CAZKPC010000232.1:0-1053 GCA_964554565.1 uncultured Halobacteriales archaeon | reverse complement strand
ATCGATCGACTCGAAGATCGACCCCTCGACCGGCGAGGTCGCCGAGGAGAACCCGGACTTCATCCAGAGCGGCGACGCCGCGGTCGTGACGGTGCGGCCGCAGAAGCCCCTCTCCATCGAGCCGTCCTCGGAGATCCCCGAGCTCGGTTCGTTCGCCATCCGCGACATGGGACAGACCATCGCGGCTGGCAAGGTCCTCTCCGTGAACGAGGCCTGAATCGATGCAGCAGGCGCGCGTGCGGCTGGCGGGAACGAGCCCCGACGACCTCGACGACATCTGCGAGGACGTCAAGGACATCGCGGAGAAGACGGGCGTGAGCCTGTCGGGGCCGGTCCCGCTTCCGACGAAGACGTTGGAGGTTCCCACCCGGAAGTCCCCGGACGGCGAGGGGACGGCGACCTGGGAACACTGGGAGATGCGCGTGCACAAACGGCTCATTGACATCGACGCGGACGAGCGGGCGCTGCGCCAGCTGATGCGCATTCAGGTGCCCAACGACGTCTCGATCGAGATCGTTCTCGAGGACTAGGCTCGTTCGCGGTTTGTCGCTCTCCGAACACCGCCGAGCCATAGCCGACCCGCCGGTCCGTCGATCGCCGGCGGGTCCGAATCAGCCCCCGAGCACGCCGGTCAGCCCCAGCACGCCGTACAGCAGGGTACTGAACAGGAGGACCGCCATCAGCAGCAGGGCGACCCATCGGCGACCGCTCCCCGCGAGCGGTGGGACCTCGGACGGGAAGTACGGCGACAGCGGATTGTTGGGCTCGGGATCCCGCTCGGTCATGACGGCTTCGCCCGGTTGTAGTCGGCGCAGGCACCTATAGCCTCCCGGTGTGGCCAACGCTCGGTCCGGGATCAGGACTGCTGGCGTCGGATCGAGTCGGGTACTGGCCAGGGAACGTAACCCTGATAGTGGTCGTCAGGGTAGCTACCCCCGCGGGCTCGTAGATCAGCGGCAGATCGCTTCCTTCGCAAGGAAGAGGCCCCGGGTTCAAATCCCGGCGAGTCCACTTCCTCCTTATCCGCTGTTATCGGGTATTTTAGAGCCTGTA
>CAZKPC010000231.1:0-1061 GCA_964554565.1 uncultured Halobacteriales archaeon | reverse complement strand
CCGCGACGACCGCAGCGTCATGGATCGCCGGGCCGGTGCCGCCACCGAAGTTGACCACCTCGTCCGGATAGTCCAGCCAGGCCGCAACGGTCTCGAGGATCCCGCCGGCCTCCCGGTATTCCGTGATCCGCTCCGGGGGCACCGTAGCCAGGTTGGTCACGTCGAGGCCGACCATTCGCGGCGAGGCATCCTGCATGAGCCGGCTCGCAGCGTGTGGGTCGTTGTGGAAGTTCGCCTCCGCCATCGGAGTGGCGTTCCCGATAGTGAGCGCGGCCCCGCCCATCAGATAGATCTCGTCGACGAGCTCCGGGAGCGCCGGTTCCTTCGCGAGAGCGAGCGCCAGATTGGTCAGGGGCCCGACGGCCGCGATCGTGAGCTCCGCCCCGAACTCCCGGGCCTGTTCGACGATGAAATCCGCGCCATGGGTCTCTTGCACGCCGCCGGTCGGACGCGGGATCCCGCCCCGGATGCCGTGTTCGCCGTGGACCCACTCCGCGGTCGTCAGGTCGTCCACGAACGGCCGGCCACAGCCCCGCGCCACGGGGACATCAGTCCGGTCAAGCGCCTCGAGGATCCCGACGGCGTTCCGGGTCGTGTTCTCGACCGTCGAGTTCCCCGCGACCGTCGAGAGCCCCGCGACATCGATGGCGTCGTGGCCGAGGGCCATGGCGAGCATGACGGCATCGTCGCAGCCGGGATCGACATCGAAGTGGACGAGTCTGGACATACCGCCCACAGCCGGATGGCGCCAATAAATGGTCAGGTCGCCGCAGCCGGTGCAGTACCCTTTGTTTGATATTAGTCGGCAGGTGTTTGAACCGGTCATGCTCGAGTTCAATTCCGACCGCGGCGCTCGGCGCCCAGTCCTCCACCACGCAGACCACGTCACGGACCACCGGGGCTGAACGCACCGCGGGTCTCGACGTCGGCCCGCTTCGTTTCAGGGTCGAGGACCCTGACGGGGTAGCCTTAATTGATGGCGGACCCTTCGCCGGACGTGCGCGTCCAGATCTACTCCCTGACCCATCCCGACGACGTCCGCGCTCTCTTGGAAATGGGCG
>CAZKPC010000230.1:0-1078 GCA_964554565.1 uncultured Halobacteriales archaeon | reverse complement strand
CAGCCGAGACGACGGCAGACGGGGGAACAGCCGAGACGATGGAGGCGGTCGGCTTCCACGAGCACGGCCCGATAGACAACTTCGAGTTGCTGGAGGTGCCGGTCCCCGAACCCGGCCTGGGGGAGGTGCTGGTGGACGTACGCGCGGCGTCGCTGAACCACCAGGACCTGTTTGCGATCCGCGAACTCGACCACTACGTCCCGGAGTACCCCTTCTGGGGCGGGGGCGACTTCGCCGGGACGGTCGCGGCCGTCGGCGAGGGCGTCGAGGGCTGGGAAGTGGGGGACCGCGTCGCGGTCGACCCGACGATCACCTGCGGCGAGTGCCGGTACTGCGAGGCCGGCGAGCAGTCGATGTGTGCCGAGTACGAGGTGTTCGGCGAACACCGCAAGGGCGGGTTCGCGGAGTACGCGACGGTCCCGCGGGGCAGCCTCATCCGGGTTCCGGACGGCGTGCCCTTCGAGACCGCCGCGGCGGCGCCGATGGTCACGGGCACGGCCTGGCGGGCGCTGCTCTCGCGTGCCGACCTCGAACCCTACGAGGATCTGCTCGTCGTCGGTGCGACCGGCGGCGTCGGCCACATGGCCGTCCAGATCGCAACGGAGGTGGTTGGGGTCGACACGCTGTACGGGACGACCAGCACCGACGAGAAGGCGGAGTTCCTGCGCGAGCTGGGTGTGGACCACGTCATCGACTACACGGAGGAGGACTTCGACAGCCGGGTCTGGGAGCTGACCGGCGGCGAGGGAGTCGACGCCGTCTACAACAACGCCGGCGGCGAGACGTGGGTGCAGTCGATGCGGGCGTTACGGACCGGCGGGCGGCTCGTCACCTCGGGTGCGACGGCCGGGCCGAACCCGGAGACAGAACTCCGGCTCGTGTTCGTCCGACAGCTGGAGATCCTGGGGAGTACCGCCCACAGTAGCACTGACCTCCGGCACGCCCTGGAGTACGTCTGGGACGGGACCGTCGAACCCGTGATCCAGGAGACGTTCCCGCTTTCCGACTACGAGGCGGCGTTCCGGACGATGGACGACCGGGAGGCCTACGGGAAGCTCGTGTTCACGATGGGGTAGTT
>CAZKPC010000229.1:0-1092 GCA_964554565.1 uncultured Halobacteriales archaeon | reverse complement strand
CGACAGAACGGGGTGTCCTCAGTCGTCCGCCGGCTGGCCGCGGGCGTCGCTCAAGTGCTCCCAGACCTCCGCACACCCACAGCCGTCCGGCAGTTCCGAGAGGTGGGCCCGGTCCTCGGCAGCCTCCTCGGCCGTCCGACGCCCACGGTTACTCATATCCTGAGTAACTAACCACAAGGTCTTAAACGTTACGACCCCCGCGACAGGGAGCTTTATTTCCCGCCTGGCACCAGGGTCGGACCGATGAGTGGGGACGTGTCGGCCGACGAGGTCTTCGCGTTACTGGACCTCGGCGAGTACGAACGGACCGCCCTGGAAACGCTGCTCACGATCGGCCGCTCGACCGCCCCGAACCTCGCGGAGGTCACCGGCATCCCCAAGGCCCGGATCTACGGTGTGCTCGAGGAGCTCGCGAACCGCGGCTTCGTGGAGATCACCCCGAGCCGCCCGAAGGAGTACCAGGCCAAGCCGCCCGCCGACCTCCTCGATCGGGCGATCGAGAACCAACGGCAGGACTTCGAGGCCACGCGGACGGAACTCGAGGCCGCGCGATCAGCGTTCGTGGGCGAGTACCAACCCCGTTACGAAGCAGCCAGCGAGGACGCCACGCCGGCCGAGGAGCTGTTCTACGTCGTCGACGTCGGCGACCCCAGCGAACGGGAGACGAGAGTGCTCTACGAAGAAGCCGAGGACAGCGTGCACGTCGTCACGAAGAGCTTCGAGTACTTCGATGCGGTCCGTGCCAGTGTCGAATCCGCGTTGGATGCCGGCGTGACCGTCAACGTGCTGTTCCTGCATCCGGAAGCGCTCGCCGAGGAAAACCGAGCCATCCAGGCGGACATCGTCGAGGAGCTGCACGCCGAGTTCCCCAGGATCGACTACCGGTTTGCGGAGGGACCGCTGCCGCTCCGGGGGACCTTCCGGGACCCGAGCATGGACTACGAGACCGGCAAGGCCATCCTGCTCGTCGAGGAGAAGGACATCCCGCTCTCGATGCGACAGGCCGCGATCACCGAGAACGCCCCGTTCGTCGCCGGCCTGAAGCGGTTCTTCGACCTGTTGTGGGCCCACGACAGCCGCGCCGAACGGTGA
>CAZKPC010000228.1:0-1098 GCA_964554565.1 uncultured Halobacteriales archaeon | reverse complement strand
GCATGGCTAAGTCGGACCCCGATAGCAATGGCCTCCGGCAGGATCAACCGGAATGACTCCGGGCACGAGGCCCGAAGTGGGTTAGGCGGGTGATGTCTCCGTGGTGGAGACACACCGTTATGTCGTCGATCTACGAGAGACCGATCGGGTGTCACCGAACTGTCGTGGCTCACATCAGATCCCATCTGTACGGCGGACCGCAGGGGTGGAATCCTCACGTCGGATTACGGACCTGAACCTTGCTTCGAGCGGGTATTAAACCCATCGAAGCGGCACGGGCCCGGCCGGGCCCGCGAAGGGATCGCGGGGACGGCGTTCCGATCAGGAGGAAAAGGAGGGCGAGCCTTAAGGCCGTCGACTCCACGGTCGCGAGGAGTCCCTCTCGGCCACCCGGACTGGCCCCGCCAGCAATGACCGGGGCGGGCAGAAAGCGTCGGGCGGACGGCGGCGGTTACTCGTCCAGGTGCTCGATGCCCTTCTTCGAGACGTTGGCCTCGGTGATCTCCCGGGGCATCCAGTCCGGCTTGTCCGACGGGGCCGTGGTTTCCCAGGCCCAGGCGTCGTAGATATGGACCTTGTCCGTGCCCTTCTCGCGGAGCCGGATCTCGGTGCGAGGGGCGGAGTCCTCGCTGCTGCCGGCCTCAGTCAATCGCCGGGCCGCTTTCAAGGCGGCCTGGCGGGGGGTGTTCCCGCTGAAGACGCTGCTCTCGTTTCCGGAGCCCTCCCGGAGCGCAAAGTTCCGTTTACCATCCTCGCGTACCATGATTTCGGACCTCCACCGGGTTACATTCAGGGTGCGGATATAAATATATCGGCGAAATGAGTGGTCGAACGGCACAAAGATTAAATACCGGCAGCCGGCGACGGGTTCGGCCGCGAGCGACCCGACGGTCCCGGGACGACCGGCGATTGAGGGAACGCTTAAGTACGTTGTCCGGTCAGGCCCAGACCGAGAGCCCACCCAATGGTCCGGAAGAAGAAGCTGAGCCCGAGTGGGGCGAAGGACGATTCCGGCGAATACCACAACGCCCATATCAACCTCCACGAGGACGAGCTGGCCGTCGCGGGCATGGCCATCGGGGACGACGTCTTCGTCCG
>CAZKPC010000227.1:0-1138 GCA_964554565.1 uncultured Halobacteriales archaeon | reverse complement strand
GCCGCTCTGGCGTGAACGGTCCCGAGGAGTCGGCCGATCGTCCGGGCCACGTCGGGGTCGACGATGCCGCCGAGGAGCTCGCGCTTCCACATTTCAGCGTCGGCGGGCGCGCATTCGAGGCCGATCACGTGGTCTGTCTCGTTCTCGTATCGGACGGCCGGGGTCCGGGCACCGAGATCGGCAGCCTCGATGATGGCTGCATAGGCCCGGGCGGCGCTGGCTTCGTTGTGGACCCGTTCTACATCGGCGGGCCAGTCGTCAGCGACGGCCAAGTTGGGCAACGGCTGTTTCGCGACCAGACACCCGTCCGCCCACCGGACCTCGATCACGTGGTTGGAGACACCGCCGCCCAGCGAGCGCGTTTCCGGTGTGGTCTCGGCCGGGATGACGCCCTGTTCCTGGAAGTAGGAGCCGGCCGACTCCGGAGTGAACCTGCTGCGCTCGTCAGTCACTGGCAGCAGTTCCCGGGCGGACCCACTTTATCGTTGATCCCCGAGCGGTGAACGTCACAGACTCTCGCCGAACGCCATCGAGGAGCTGGGCCCTGCTGACGTCGTGTGCCTGTTCGGAAAGCAACCGCTGATACATCGCCGAGTGTTGTCCGCGCTCGGCGCCATCCGGGCCGAGCTACCCGTAGACCTCCGTCTCCGGATGCAGGTCCGACCAGGCGCGCCAGAACAGCGGCGACGTGTCGGTGGCTGGCTCGAGCTGATCTCCCTCGTGTGGGCCGTCTATCGCCCGCCCCGACGCCCGCTCCCACCGGGATCCGGCGGCACGCATGTGGCCGCCGCCGGCCGGGGTGAACTCCAGTACCGCCTCCCCGACCGACCGCCGGTAGGCCACCAGCGTCCGAGCCGGCGTGATCGTCACCACGATCGGGAGGTCGCCGACCCGGTCGTTGATCACCGCCCGTTCCCGGACGACGTTGAACGGATAGGCCCGGGCGATTCCGTCGGCCGTAACGCCGATCACCAGCGTTCGGGGGTGTAACCCGTCATCGCCGTCGTCGTCATCATAGCCGATCAACTGGTCCTCCTCGTTGTAGGAGTACTTCGGCACGAAGTAGTCGAAGGTGGCGTCGGCACCCCGGACGGTGTTCGTGCGGGGCGGCGGGAGGAGCACCTTCGTGGACGGATGG
>CAZKPC010000226.1:0-1141 GCA_964554565.1 uncultured Halobacteriales archaeon | reverse complement strand
TCTGCCGTGATGAGACAGTCAGCCACCGACGCCGCGTTCGCCCGCGAGTCCGGCGGCCCGGACCGCCGCCTGCCGGACCCCTACGGCCCGGAGCTCGGCGAACTCCGGGGCCGTGACCTCTCGGAGGAGGACCACGGGAACGTGAGCAAGACCGGCACGACCACGGTCGGGCTCACGACCGCCGACGGGGTGGTCCTCGCGACGGACATGCGCGCGAGCCTGGGCGGCCGGTTCATCTCCAACAAGGACGTCCAGAAGGTCGAACAGGTCCACCCGACGGCCGCGCTGACGATGGCCGGCTCGGTGGGCGGCGCCCAGTCGTTCATTCGATCGCTGAAGGCGGAGGTCAACCTCTTCGAGACCCGCCGCGGCAAGGACCTCTCGATCAGCGCCCTCTCGACGCTGGCGGGGAACTTCCTGCGGGGCGGCCCGTTCTTCCTGGTCTCCCCGATCCTCGGCGGGGTCGACGACGAGGGCCATCACGTCTTCAGCCTCGATCCGGCCGGCGGCGTGATGTCCGACGATTACACCGCGACGGGCAGCGGGATGCAGCTCGCCTACGGCGTCCTCGAACAGCACTACGAGGACGACCTCTCGAACGACGACGCCGCCCAGGTCGCCGCCCGGGCCGTCGAGAGCGCCGTCGAACGGGACACGGCCTCCGGCGACGGCGTCTTCCTGGCCACGGTCACCTCCGAGGGCGTCGACATCCAGGGCCACAAGGACTTCGCGGACGTCCTCGACTGACGACCCCTCGGCAGTTTTCTCCACGGGAACCTCGCACCTCTCTCCGTTCTGTCGGCCAGTCCAGCCTGTCGTCGGTCTTATGACCGGGGGCAGGGTACGCGACCGCGATGGAGTTCGCGGTCTTCGCCGAGCGGGCGGCCGAGATCGAGGCCGAGTCCGCGGACCTGGAGATCATCGCCCGCGTGACGGCGTTGTTCGAGGCGGCCGGGTCGGCCCTCCCGATCGTCGCCCGGTTCGTCCAGGGCCGGGTCTTCCCGGCCTGGTCCTCGAGAACGCTGGACATCGGGCCCAACCTCTGTTACGAAGCGCTCGCCCGGGCAGCGGGGCCCGACGTGTCCGTCGATGACATCGAAGATCGGTTGGCGGAGACCGGAGACATCGGCGCGGTCGCGGC
>CAZKPC010000225.1:0-1151 GCA_964554565.1 uncultured Halobacteriales archaeon | reverse complement strand
CGCTCGGGATCGTAGAAGTGCTCGGAGTCGTCCTCCTCGCGGGGGTTCTCGATGTGGGCGATCTCGGCACCCGTGTGGTCGGCCACCATGTCGGCGAGCTCCTTGACGCGGTAGGACGCGTCGAACTGATTGATGGCGCGGTAGGGGTGGCGCCCGGGCACGCCCGGCCCCGGCGGGTGCTCGAGCGCGAGCGTGAGACACTGGATGCAGTCGTCGATCGAGAGCATGGCGCGCTTCTGGCCGCCCTTACCGTACACGGTGAGCGGCTTGCCGGCCGCGGCCTGGGCGGTGAAACGGTTGATGACGGTACCCCACACGGCGTCGACGTCGAAGCGCGTGAGGAGCGTGTCGTCGTCGAACTCGGGGAGGCCGTAGACGATGCCCTGGTAGATCTCGGTTACCGGAATGTCCCAGGTCTTCGCGAGGAAGTAGGTGTTGACCGTCGTTTGCACTTTGCTGGAGTGATAGAGCGACCCGGGATCCTTCGGCGCCGGCCGGCCGTCCGCGAGGAAGCCCTCGGGAATGGGCACGTCGGGCGTCCCGTACTCCCCCATCGTCGCCAGCTGGACGATGTGGGTGTCCCGGCGGTCGAGCTCGCGGAGCGCCCACAGGAGGTTGAGCGCGCCCTCGACGTTGTTCTGTTGGGTATACCAGGCGTGCTCGCGGTCGATCATCGAGTAGGGTGCCGCCGGGATCTGCGCGAGGTTGACGACGCTTTCAGGCTCGGTGTTCTCGAGCAGGTCGAGGAGGGCGTCGTACTCGCTGATGTCCTGTTCGTAAAAAGTGTAGTCGCCGTCGAACTGGGCGTTGGCAGCGGCCGCGCGGTCGTCGTGGTCGGCGATCGGCGTGAGCGACGGTGCGGCCTCCTCGCGGCGCGTGAAGTCGTCGACGCCGACGACGTCGTAGCCTTGTTCGAGCAGGCGATCCGGTACCGGCCTCGCTTGGAGGTCCTTGGAGACTCCGTGACAGGAATGTGCCGTTCGACGAGGCGGAGCCGTCGAAGTTTCTGGAGGTACGTGCTGAGTGCTGCTGACGGATAGCGAGCGGAAGCCTCGCCATTCATGGGGGGTCCGAGCGATAGGCTCCTCGACCAGCACGTCCAAATCTGGTCTACGGACCGACCACTTTCACCGCCCTAGCCTTCCATTCAT
>CAZKPC010000224.1:0-1193 GCA_964554565.1 uncultured Halobacteriales archaeon | reverse complement strand
TCGCTGACCTCGTGCTCCGGGACGACCTCCACCTGGCCGTCGTGGGCAACGAGCATGTCGACGTAGTCCCGGAAGACGGCCGAGAGGGAGATGTCTCGCTCCTCCGCGATGTCGCGCAGGGTCTCGAACTTGTCCTGGCTGACGCGGAAGGAGATGGTCTTGTTCTTGTTGCCCATCGGTAGCTTCGAACTGGAACGGCCACCGACTTAACCGTTTGTCAGACGCCCGGCTGACGGCGGCCCGGTCGACGCATGGCGAGTGCCGGACGCCGCCTCGGCGCGCGGAGGTACCCGTCGGCGGCCTCGGCAGCACCGACGGCGCTCGGCGCGTCAGCAACCACGGGGACTCGCTTGCGGTTCCCCGGGTGACCGCAGGCTCCAGGGCCGGGACCCAGCAGCGAGTGGATTCCGTGTCCGCGGAGCCTTCATTTCCGCAGGTGACAGCTAACAGCTTCGTCGAAATGTTGATATCTTTTAGCACACTACGCCCACTCGTGACCATGACCGACGGGGACCAGTTGCCCTCGCTGGGGGTTGGGGCGGTCGGGTCGCGAGCGGCGGCGACGGCGGCCACCCTACTCGAAGCCTACGACGCACAGGATCGCCGACAGGCCCACATCAAGACGGGCAACTATCCGACGGCCAAGCGACAGGCCGAGCGGGCGCGGAGCCGGATGGCGGAGACGTGGGTGACGGAGTGCCCGCACGTCGCCACCGGCCACGCCGAGACCGCCGGGCGGCTGTTCATCGACGCCCTGTTCCTCCAGGACGAGATCGAGAACTGGGACGCGATCCCGGCGACAGAGGGCGATCTCTCGCGGGTCCTGCTCACGAGCGATGCGAGCCGGGCGGCCCAGCCGCCGGCGACCGACACCCGGTGGAACGAGGTGGAGGCGCTGCTCGGGGCCGCCGCACTCGAGGTCGGAATCCCGGGGCCGTTCGCCGCAAAGCAGACGCGGTTCTGGTTGCGCCACGGCCAGCGGGCGGCGGGCTGGGAGGAGGCCGCGGCGGCTGCCTTCGACCTCCGCCTCCAGGCAATCGTTCCAGCGGCGGACAGGGCAGAGCGCGAGGCGCTCGGCGAGTACTTCGTCGCGGGCGTGAAGCTCCACGACGGCTGGTCGCTGGACGAGGGGACCGCCAGACGGACCGAGAGCCGGGAGCTCGTCGGGCGGTTCTACCAGCGCGTCTTCGAAG
>CAZKPC010000223.1:0-1195 GCA_964554565.1 uncultured Halobacteriales archaeon | reverse complement strand
GCCCATGCCGAGGCCCACGGCCCGGAACTCCGCGACAGCGTCGTCGAGGACGGCCGGATCCGCGAGTACATCAACGTCTTCGTGGACGGCGAGCCCGTCGAGGACGGGATCGAGACGGCCGTCGACGCCGATGCCGTGATCCGGATCGTGCCGGCGGCGAGCGGCGGGTAACGGGAGTGGTTACTCCGCGGTCAGGTAGTCCTCCCAGAGCGGGATGTCCGCGTACTTGTCGCCCCGGTCCGCGAAGAGCAGGACGACCACGTCCTCGGCCGAGAGCTCGCCGGCGTCGTCCAGTTCATAGACGGCAGCCACGGCGGCCCCGCTCGAGGTCCCGACGAGGAACTGGTCCTCGACGCGCAGGTGCTCCTCGACGACGGCCGCGTCGTGTTGACCGCTATCGTGGACGGAAATGGTCCGGTCGAGGTATCGCTCCCGGAGGGCCCGCGCCCGATCGTAGGCGGCCCCGGTATCGATGTACAGCTTCTCGTCGAGCTCGGCCTCCACGTAGGTCTCGGGGTGGTGCTGGTCGCCCCGTCTGAGGAACTTCAGGCCGTCGATCGCGTGCAGCGGCTCGGCCGGTTCGATCCCGACGACCGCGACGTCGCCCCGGTCGTGGAGGGCCCGGCCCGTCCCGGTGAGCGTCCCGCCGGTGCCGACGCCGGCGATGAAGTGGGAGACGGCGCCGTCGGTTTGGCGCCAGAGCTCCGGCCCGGTCGTCCGCTCGTGCGCCCCGGGATTGGCCGGGTTGGCGTACTGGTTCGGCCGGTAGTAGCGATCGGGTTCCGCGGCCAGCAGCGACTCACAGCGCTCCAGCACGGCGTCGTAGCCCTTGTCGGCGTCGACGAAGTGGATCTCGGCCCCCGCGTCCCGGATGGCGTCGATCTTCCCGCCGGCCGCGTTGTCGGGCATCACGATCTCGACGTCGTAGCCCCGCGCCCCGCCGATCTTGGCGATCTCGCTGCCGGTGTTGCCGCTCGACGGCTCGATGACCGTCGGCCCGGGCAGCTCGCCGGCGGCTTCGGCTTTATCGAGCATCGCCTGGGCGATGCGTGACTTGACCGAGCCACCGCCGTACGGCGTTTCGTAGAGGTTGAACCACTCCACCTTGGCGTACACCGTCGCCGCCACGGGGAGGTCGAGTTCGATCAGCGGCGTCTCGCCGATGGTGGACTCGTCGACCGGCATCGGATCCATG
>CAZKPC010000222.1:0-1202 GCA_964554565.1 uncultured Halobacteriales archaeon | reverse complement strand
CGTACGGCGAGGAACTCTCCCGGAGCGAGGCGCTGCAATTCGTCGTGGCCGACGGTGAGCGATACCTCCTCCGGACCGGGACGACGGGCCACGGCGCCTTCTTCCCCTATCCGGACCGTCTGATCGCCGCCTGGTCGACGATGCTCCCGCTCGCACTCCTCATCGGGTATCTCGCTTTCACCGGCGGTCAGAGACGAGTGTTAAGTGCCAGTCTGACTTTCGGCGGCGGAGTCGCTTCGTTAGCGGTCCTGGCACCGTATCTCGAACTGTACGGGCTGCTGGCCGTGCGTCCGGTCAGTCTCCTGCTGATCGGGACCGTCTGGGTGACGCTCCTCGCCATCGGGGGGCGCCGCCTTCGATCGCGCAACGATGCAGTGTAGACGCCCGGACCACGGCTGGGGCCACTCGGAACCGATCAGCACCAGTCTCCGAAGCCGGTTTCGGCTACCTCCGGCAGTCGTCACCGCGAGGGACCCATGACCACTCGTGAGTCCATACCGGGTTCGGGAACGATCCTGCGCCGGCGGCAGCTGCTGGCCGCCATGTCAACGGGCGCCCTGACGACGAGCAGTGGCTGTCTCGGCGGGCTTCAATCCGACCCGCCGGAGTCCCGGTTGGGCTGGGTCGCGGTCAAGAACTACCATCCGGAGCCACAGCGCATCGAGGTGGAGATCGACCGGGGAGAGACGACCGTGCATCGATCCGAGCACGCCGTCCCCGGGAAGCCCGATTCACGGATCCCGGGGGCGGTCCTCGAGTGCACCTGGGG
This sequence comes from uncultured Halobacteriales archaeon, assembly GCA_964554565.1. Taxonomy (GTDB): domain Archaea; phylum Halobacteriota; class Halobacteria; order Halobacteriales; family Hikarchaeaceae; genus CAZKPC01. The sequence goes on along the minus strand of CAZKPC010000222.1, from coordinate 433 downwards.
ACGGCATGCGGGACGATATACGCTTCGCGGACGGGTCACCGACGGGCCGTGGATCGAGCGATCCATCCCCGAGGTCATCGAGGACAGTGCCGAGATGGACGCCACCACCGAATGTGTCATCGCCGAAGGCGCGTTCGGACGATACGGGTCGGCCGAGTTCGGCTGGCTGGTCCAGGCGTGGTGTGACCAGGTCCCCGACTACGACGGCGGCTGTGCCTTTGCGAACGCGAACGGGTGAGCCCGATTGGTGGAGTCCCAGCACCGGTGGCCCGGCGTCGGGCGCCCTCAACGCGGAACCACTAAGCACCTGGAACACTGGCGGACACCTCGCTGATCGGAACACTCGGCCGATGATCCGCAGATCGGTCTGGACCTCTCGCTGGATCGAGAGAGCGGCCACAGTCCAGGGAGACGAGGGCCGCGTTGATCCTTA
>CAZKPC010000221.1:0-1205 GCA_964554565.1 uncultured Halobacteriales archaeon | reverse complement strand
GGTCCTCGAAACCCGCTCATTCACGAAGCGAACGCAGCAGAATCAGGAACCCGATTCCCACCGCTATCGACTCAACAATATGAACGACCGCGAGGTTCAGTTCGAGGAGTTCGAAGAGCACGCCCTCGAGGAAAACGCCGACGGCGATGACGCCGAACCCGAGCGAGGCGGTCCGGAGGTACTCCGTGCCCGTGCGACGGTAAGCGCGATAACTGATGGCGGTGACGGCCAAGGCAACCGCCAGAACCCCCACCCGAGAGAGGACGAGCAGTAGACGGACCCACTCAGGCGCGTCGGGATGGACGGTCATTCGAGATTGCCCCCGAACAGCGCGTAGAGTATCAGTAGCATGCCGGCCGCGACGAGGGACGTCTGAACCAGGCCTGCCCGGAGGATGCCCCACTCGAAGACGTCGATGAAGATGCTTTCGAGCACCGCCGCGACGCTGATGACCACGAAGCCGGCGGCGAGGTAGTACATTGGCTTGCTTCCGTGACGACGGGCCCCGCGGTAGGCCTGCAGTGCGATCGCCAGCCCCAGTGCAACCGTGACGGCTTTGACAATGACGAGTTCGGTGTGCATCACTCCTCCCTCAGCTGGTGCCACATCCGGGTGAACCGGTCGGCGGCATCGCCACGTAGTTCGAGGCTCACGTCGAAATCGCCGTCGGCGAGCCGGACCGTCAATCGTTCGATCGCGGCCTCGTATTCGTGGTAGTGATGCCCGCCCTCGGCCTCGATTCGCGTCTGTTCGGTCAACATGCGCTGGTCGACGAGCCGGTTGACCCGCCGGGAGATGGTTGCTCGAGAGAGGTCGCAGGACTCCTGGAGTTCAGCGGCCGACATCGCTGTCCCGTCGGTGGCCCGAAGGATGGTTCGGGCATAGTCGTCGCCGAGGAGATTGAGCACGACCTCCGAATCCGGCTCGCGGCTCACGATCGCCCGATATGAACGGGTCTACCTTAAGCAGTCGCCCGTTTTCTGGCTGAGAAAACGTGCTTCACGGACCTTATACGTGGGTCCTCTACCGCCAACTGAGGACAGAGCCATGACCCATACAGACCATCCGACCCGACGTCGTCTGCTCGAAGTGACCGCCGGCGCCGCCGTCGTAGGCCTCGCGGGTTGTCTCGGGGCCCCCGTTGGTGCCAGTTCGGAGTCAGCCACGCCGGGTGGCGACGATCACGATGGAGACGACCACCACGA
>CAZKPC010000220.1:0-1222 GCA_964554565.1 uncultured Halobacteriales archaeon | reverse complement strand
TTGAGGTTGCGGTGGTAGAAGGCCATGAACAGGGCATGGGCGAGCATGGTCAGCAACCAGAACACCAGCATGGCCGTCGGCTCGTGCTTGTAGAGATGGTTGGCGTGCCATTCATTCACGAGCTCGTTGAAGCCCTGATTTTCGACACTCCATCGCTTGTGCCCCAGACGTATGGCGAGGTTCGTGGGGGCCTTGGCATGCGCCAGCGTGGTGAGCCAAACCCATTCGGTCCTCTCTTGCTCCTCTTGCCGATCGAGTTGTCGGCGCCGAGAGGCGGTCTCGACGCAACGGATCACCCGCACGGGCTCCTCGAACTGCGACCAGCTTCTGAAACCCTCGAAGTCCCAGCATCGACGTTCACCGCGACTTGTGGCATGAACCTTCGGAGACTCGTGCTCCCACAAACCCGCAGCATCTCGGTACAGCTGCCGATTCTCCTGTTTCAGCACGGCCATCGCATGCTTGCCGCGGCTTCGCACATACCGAAAGAACGGCGCCTGGGCATAGAGGGCATCACCCAGAACCACATCAAACGCACGCGGGGAATTGCCGAGCACCCGCTCCAGCAACCGCATTGCGGCGCTGACCTCGCCCTCTCCGGGTTGCAATGGCTCCGCATCCAGCATCAAGCGGATCGGGCTGTCTGCCACGAGCTGCAGGCCTACGTATCGGTGGTAATACTCGGTCCGCGTCCCCGTTCGTGTTTCCACCTCCCGCTTGAGGCAGCCTGCACAGCATCGCTTGCTCGTGGCATGGGACTCGTGGCCGTCCACAACCGCAGCGACCAGACCGCCCGGCAGCGAGGGCATCGCCTTGCCCCGCTTCAGACGCTCGTGGATGTGGCGCAGCCCCTGCCGCACCCCCTCGGGATCCACCTGGCACGCCACACGCCCCATGGTGTCGCTGCTGGGCAACGGACCTCCCACAACACGCCGCCAAAAGGAACAACCCGCGCTCTGCTCCAGCGCATTGAGGCTGCCGAGGCGCGTCAGCAACATCACCAGCCCGCTCAGAACGAACCGCTGCGTGGGGATCCGCGGCCGTGGACGCGAATCCGTGACCCCGCTCACGATGACCGCGAGCCCCAGGACCTTCTCCCCATATCGGAGCAATCGACGCAGAATGGCTATCCCTGCCGTTTGCGGATCTTCTCCCAATGCAGATCCGAGAGCTCTTCCATGAGCTGCTCGATCTCCTGGCGGTTCTCCACCCACTGGCGAAC
>CAZKPC010000219.1:0-1246 GCA_964554565.1 uncultured Halobacteriales archaeon | reverse complement strand
CTGCTCCCGACGCTGATCCGCTGAGCCAGGAATTACAGTGGGGCCACGAGGTCCTCGAGGGCCCCTCGGGGGTCGTCGGCCTTCGCGACCCCGCTGGCTAACAGGACGCCGGTCGCCCCGAGCTCCCGCGCGGCCGCGACGTCCTCGCCGGTCGAGATCCCGGCCCCACACCAGACATCGACGGACGGATCCACGTCCCGGGCGGCGGCCACGGCGTCCTCGACCACGTCCGGGTCCGCCCGGCTCACGGGGGTCCCGGTCCCGATCAGCTCCGGGGGCTCGACCGCGACCGCGTCCGGCCCCAGCGCGGCCGCGGCGGCGACCTGGCCGGGGTTGTTCGCACACACGACCGTCCGCAGGTCGGCGCGCTCGGCCGCCTCGAGGCCGGCGTCGATGGTCGCGAGTTCGAGCCGTCGCTCGGAGTGGTTCAACAGCGTTCCGGCGGCGCCGGCCGCAGCCGCCGCCTCCGCCGACTGGCTCCCGGTATGGCTGCCCGGCGGGTCCGGGTCGACGTGTTGCGCCCAGGTCTCCACGCCCGTGGCCGCGACCGCCCCGAGCTGCGCCGTTTGCGGGGCGACCGCGAGGTCGTGATCGCTCCCGTCATCGACCGCTCGGGCGGCTTCGGCGATGGCCACCGGCTCGCAGTCGTAGGCCTTCAGGTTGACGAGAACGAACATGGCTCCCCGGGCGCCCCCGCGGGGATTAATCCTTCCGCTCGACCACGTCGCCCAGGGTCATGCCGGCGGACTCGCCGCCGCCCGACCACTCCGAATCCCCCTCGCCGGCGGGGCCCTCGACGAGATCGATGTCCAGCGCGCGTTCCAGCTTCCGGCGGATCTCGTCGCTGGGCAGCGATTCGCCGCGTTCGAGCTTGCGGATGAAGGAGGCCTTCTCGTTGAGCTGGCGGCCGAGCTCCTCGCGGCTCAGGCCGGCCGACTCCCGCGCCTGGCGGATGACGGTATCGTAGTCGTGGACGATCTCGTCCATGTCGTCGAACGGATCGCGGCTGGGAGTGGAACCGCCGGACGAGGACTGACTGGAGGAACTCGACGTGGCCGTCGTGCTGGTCCCGCCAGAGCTACCGGACGAATCGGTCGAATACTTCGTCGAACCGCCGTCGGACGGTGATTCCTGCTTGATCTCCGTCCCGAAGTCGACGCAGTCGTCGCAGACCTCGAGCTCCGCGCCTTCGATCTTCGCGGTCCGCGGCGACGCGGTCTCGGCACCACACATCTCACACTGGACC
>CAZKPC010000218.1:0-1261 GCA_964554565.1 uncultured Halobacteriales archaeon | reverse complement strand
GGCTGGGGCGGGAACGACGTCGCCGACCGCCTCGGGCTCGACGTCGAGACGCCACACACCGAGTGGTGGTTCGACGACCGCGAGCTCGGCCTGAAGGGCAAGGTCGACCTCGTGCACTCCCGGACCCGCTTCGTCGACTACAAGAGCGGCGCGAAGGACTCGGCGACCCAGGTCGTCCGGCAGGCGGCGCTCGACCCGCCCCACGACACGCCGGACTTCCAGGCGCTGCTCTACCTGACCTACCACCGCTCGCAGGTCGCCGACGAGCCCCTCGAGTTCACCTTCTTCCACTTCCTGGAGACGCTCGACGACGTGGTCGCCGGGGAGGCCGCCCTGGAGGACTGCCTGACGACGGTGACGTACTATCCCGTCCCGTTCGAGGAGTACATCGCCCGGGAAGCGGTGTTCGAGGAACTCCGTGAGGAGGGCTCGGGGGACTGCCGGAAGACGCTCGAGCAGATCGAGTACCGGACCTACGCCGCGGTGCTGGCCGAGCATCCCTTCCCCGAGGGCAGCACGAAGGCCGAGGTCATGGACTCCGCGCTCGGCGAGGCGCTGCACCAGCGGCTGCGCGCGGCGGTCGGCGACTACAGCTACGTCGAGAACGGCTGCGCCCAGGCGCTGTCCTATCTCGCCGGGGTCCGCGACGCGAACTTCTTCGCCGACGACCTCGACGCGTTCGAGGCCTTCGTCGACGACCGCCTCAGTGAGCTGAACCGCTACCGCGCCGGCGAGGAGCGCTTCCCGGTCGAGGGGCTGGGCGGCGAGCCGAACTGGCGCCGGGTCGACCACCGCGACATGCTCCTCGAGGGCGATGGCTGAGCCCAATCCCGCCCAGCGCGAGCTCATCGAGGGGACCGAGGGCCTCTACCTCGTCGACGCCGGCGCGGGGACCGGCAAGACGTTCGCGCTGACCCGGCGGTACGTCGAGATCGTCGACCGGCCGGGCGTCGAGCCCGAGGACGTCCTGCTGGTGACGTTCACGCGGAACGCGGCCAGCGAGATGAAGGAGCGCGTCGTCGCCCGGTCGAGCTACGGGATGCGCGAGCTCCGGGACGCGCCGATCCAGACGTTCCACAGCCGGGCCCACGACGTCCTGCTCGAGCACGGCTTCGACGCGCCGACGCACCTCGGCATCGACGACCGGATCACGCAGGGCACGCGGGTGCTGGAGGACGAGCTCATCGAGGGCGAGGAGTTCCGGGCGTTCTTCGATCGGTTCGCCGACGACCATCCCGAGTACGACGACCTCTATCGGGTG
>CAZKPC010000217.1:0-1293 GCA_964554565.1 uncultured Halobacteriales archaeon | reverse complement strand
TTAGAACCGCCGGTGTAAACCAGATTCAGAAGGTCCCCGATCGGGAGGCGGTATTCGGCGACGCCCATGATCCAGTCCCGCTTCACCGGTGGCGCGAGGCCGCTCGATTGGTCGTAGTGTTCGTTGTTATCGCCCTTGGTAATATAGCCCGCGTGTGGCGCGGGGCAATGGTCGATGGCCGCACAGCTGGCGTCCTGTAGGTACGTGTCGTTCGCGCGATCGATCCAGTTCTCGCCCTTCTCCACGGCGAAGCGGACCCGATGAATCGTCGGCGGGCCCTCAGCACCCGGCGGCTGGAACACGATCACCGAACCGTAGGCGCCGAACGACCGATAGTCGTGAGTTCGAGCCGACCAGTAGCTCACGATACCGTTCTGGGCGAATTCAGGGGCGTAGCGGCCCGGCGCCGTGATGAGGATGAGGTCGCCGGGCTGGATCTGTGGCGCCATGCTGTCCGAACCGACGCCGACGACTGCGGGCCAGGTCCCGGAGACGGCGTACAGGAGGCCGAAGAGGAGGAGGACCACGAGGAAGGGCACGAGTCCCGCCCGCAACCAGAACCAGGGGCCCTTGTCGGACTGCCGGAACTTCTCGGTGAACGTGAACGGTTCGTCACGAGGATCGGCCGGCAGATCGTCGGAGTCGGCGTGATCCGGCTGGTCTGGCTCTTGGCCCGGCTCCCCGGCCGCCGCCAGCCGGTCCAGCCGGTGGATGATGCGATCGCGTTGGGCGTCGAGCTTCCTGGTCAGCGCCTGGTATTCGGTATGGTTCTCGAGGCTGCGATCGATCGCCTGCTCGGCGAGCTCGGAGCGCCGCCGGGCCAGCCGTCGATACGAGCGGACCGCCCGTTCGAGACCGGACTCCTCCTGGAGCGATGCGAAGAGGGCCTGGAACGACTCCCGGTCCCGCGGGTAAGGGGCGACCGCCTCGACGGCGAGGTGATCCAGCTCGACCTCGTGGGCCGTGAGCATCGCGACGCGGGCGCCGGTCTCCGCCGCGCGGAGCTGCCCGAGGACTGCATCGCCGGACTGGTCCGGAAGCCTGCGCTCGAGCAGGACGTACGCCGGGTCGGTCTCGAGGGCCTCGATGGCTTCGGCGGCCGATTCGACGACGACCGCCTCGAACCGATCGTCGAGCCAGTCGGCATAGCTGAATGCCAGATCCGGGTCCGCCACGGCGATCAGGACGACGGGCTCGTCGGCGTCGGACATCGGGGTGGCTCTGCTCTCCGTACTTGAGCAGCGAGGCTAAGTGTTGTGGGTACGTCCGGGAGAAGCGCTTCGGACCTATCTG
>CAZKPC010000216.1:0-1321 GCA_964554565.1 uncultured Halobacteriales archaeon | reverse complement strand
CGCCCCGTCGCGTTCGTCGTCCCGGTCGAGGGCGTCGACGTCGCCGACCTCGAGGACGAACTCCTCGACCTGCTCCGTGAGGACTTTCCGAAGTGGTGGCTCCCCGACGACGTCATCGAGATCGACGAGATCCCCAAGACCGCGACCGGGAAGTTCAGCAAGAAGGACCTCCGCGAAGAGTATAGCGACGAGTCCCTCGTCGCGGGGCAGGCCCCCGAGGAGGCCGCGCCGGAGAGCGAGTGACAGTCTCGCCGGGCGGGGCGGGTCCGGCCCCGAGCGGTAACTACACAAGGCGGCTTTCCGAGCCTCGGCCATGGAGGACGTCAACCGACAGTACCGGCTGGCCAACCGACCGGCGGGCCGTCCCGACGAGGAGACCTTTGAGCTGACCGAGGAGCCGGTGCCCGAGCCCGGCGATGGCGAGGTGCTCGTCCGGACGTGCTACCTCTCGGTCGACCCGTACATGCGCGGTCGGATGCGCGACGCCGAGTCGTACGCCGAGCCCTGGGCCGTCGGCCAGGTGCTCAAGGCCGGCGTGGTGGGCGAGGTCGTGACCTCGAACCACCATACGTTCGAGGCCGGGGACGTCGTTACCGGTCACTTGGACTGGGCCGACTACGCCCTCGCGCCGGGCTACCGGCTGGAGCCGGTGGAGACCGGCGGGGCCCCGATCTCGACCGCGCTCGGCGTGCTCGGGATGACCGGCCGGACCGCTTATTTCGGGATGCTCGACATCGGCGATCCACGACCGGGCGACACAGTGGTCGTCTCGGCCGCCGGAGGGGCCGTCGGCTCCGTGGCCGGCCAGCTGGCCGCTCTCGCCGGCGCCCGCGTGATCGGAATCGCCGGTCGCGACGAGAAGCTCGACTTCGTCACCGACGAGTGCGGCTTCGACGTCGGCATCAACTACCGGACCCAGGACGTTCGATCGGCCGTCGCCGAGGCCTGTCAGAACAGCGTCGACGTCTATTTCGACAACGTCGGCGGGGAGCTCACCGACGCCGTAGTCCGCGAACTCGCGGTCGGCGCGCGGGTCGTGATCTGCGGCCAGATCGCACTCTACAACGACGAAAGCGTGCCGGAGGGGCCCCGCCTGCCGCCGCTGCTCCTCACCAATCGGGCTCGCGTCGAGGGCTTCCTAGTGGGGGACTACGACCACCGGCGCGAGGAGGCGACCGAGCGGCTAGCCGAGTGGGTAGCCGATGGTGACCTGGCCTACCGGGAGACGATCACCGAGGGCCTGACGAACGCTCCTGACGCATTCCTCGGGCTCTTCGACGGCGAGAACATCGGCAAGCAGCTCGTGAAAGTCGCCGAGCCG
>CAZKPC010000215.1:0-1326 GCA_964554565.1 uncultured Halobacteriales archaeon | reverse complement strand
CCGGTGCTCGTAGTAGTTCAGCGGATGTGACTCGTTGATGACGTCCTCGCAGATGTCGTCCTTGTTGACGCAGTCGCCGTAGGACTGCATCGTCGCGCAGGCTGGCGGCGAGTACTCCGTCGGACTGGTCTCGCCGCGGATGTGGTCGACCTGGTACCGCGTGGCCTCCTCGCCGAACCCCGGGTTCACTTCGAACAGGTCCACGATCTCGTCGGTCGTCATCCCGATCGTCGTCAGGAAGGAGGCGATGGCGAAGCGGGAGTGGTGCTCGAGGTGCTCGCCCTTCTGGATATCGTCGAGCAGCGCCTTCATGCACGGCGGGAACAGTTCCGGCACCACCGTGTCGATGTCGCGGGTGAGGTCAAGGTCCGACAGCCACTGACTGATTTCCTCGGTCTGTGACTCCAGGTGCTCACCCACCGCCGGCGGGACGTCGAAGGGCAGGTCGGCCTCGACGCGACGGCGGACCGCCTGTCGCAGGAGGAGCCGCAACTCCGATTTCGTGAGTGGCACCGCGCCCTCGTCAAGTTCGCGGTTGACCAGCCGCCACTTGTCCCCCCACTCGCCCGCCGCGAACGCGAGGTACGCCCCGACGCCGACGCGATAGGTGGTCGGGCCCTCGGAGCCGTCCTCGACGGGCCAGACGTGTCGCCCGAGGTCGAACTCCGCGAGGAGTCGGTCTAGCGACAGCCGGTCGTCGCTGGCGGACTTGAGTGCCGCGCTCGCGTCGAGTTCCTCGCTGAAGCGCTCGTAGGCCGTCGTCGCCTCCGCGCGGGCGTACCGGCGGGTGAGGATGTGCTCGTTCACCAGCGAGACCAGGACCCGGGCCACGGGGTAGGAGAGCAGTTCGACGCGGGTGCTCCGGTCGGCCTCGCCGACGGTGCCGTCGTGGATGGCGGCGGAGACGCGCTCCAGCGCCCGGTCGACGACGGGCCCGTCCCTGGCGACGACCTCCGCGAGGTCGACCTCGGCCCGCTCGACGGCCTCGCGGGAGGCCTCCAGGAAGGGGTAGCGGGCGTGGAGCGGTTGCATCGGCGCTTCGGTTGTGGTGGTGAGCGCAAAAACCCGGCGGTGGGGAGTTTCGAACGAACGAAGTGAGTGAGAAACTCCGAATCGCGAACCGGCGACCGGAGGGAGCCGGTGAGCAGGGTGGCTCGACCGAGCGAAGCGAGGGAGAGCCACCGGATGGCGAACCGGTGAGCGGGGGCCGCGACCGAGCGTAGTGAGGGAGCGGCCCCGAACGGCGAGGCGGTGAGCAGAGTGATACGAGCGAACCGCCGAACGAGCGCGGCGAGTGAACCGCCGAGCGGACGCGGTGAGCGGGAG
>CAZKPC010000214.1:0-1327 GCA_964554565.1 uncultured Halobacteriales archaeon | reverse complement strand
GGCGAGGAGCTCGACCGCCGGGTCGATCGGGCCATCGCGGCCGTCGAACTCGAGCCGCTCGAAGAAGCGGATCCGTTCAACCTCTCGAAAGGACAGCGCCAGCGGGTCGCACTGGCCAGCGTGCTCGCGACCGACCCGTCGGTCATCATCTTCGACGAGCCGACGACCGGGCTCGACGCCGCGCAGCAGGAGCGGTTCATGGACCTGGTCGCGGCGCTGAATCGGGAGGAAGGGCTGACCGTGGTCATGGTCACCCACGACATGGACACGGTCGCCCGCTACGCCCGGCGGGCGGTCGTGCTCCGGCAGGGGTGCATCGAGCTCGACGCCCCGACGCGGGAGCTGTTCGCCGACGGCCGCCTCAGCGAGTGGAGCCTCTCGCCGCCACACGTCGTGGCGCTGTCGAACGCGCTCGCCCACTCCGAGGACGCGCTCCCCGCGCTGTCGACTGACGAGCTCGTGGCCGGCCTCGGCGGCGAGGGAGCGCTGGGTGGGAGCGGATGAGCGCGACGTCGCTGTATGTGGATATCGACACCCCGATCCACCGGCTGGCGGGCCGGGCGAAGCTGGCACTGGCGGCCGGACTGTCGGTGGCGGCGTTCGTGTTCGCGGATCCGTTCTGGGTCGGTTCCGTCCTCGGGGTCGCCTTCCTCGGCCTCCTCACAGTCGGCGGCTGGCGGAACTTCAAGCGGATCTGGTACATCGTGGTGGCGTTGGTGGTCGTGAGCGTGGTGGTCTGGCCGGCGTTCGCGCCGGCGGGCGGGCCGGTCCTGATCGACGTCGCCTTCCTCCGGATCACGGAGTTCGAGCTGCGGTTCGCCCTCGGCCGGTCGGCGCGCATCGCGAGTTTCCTCGTCGTCGGCCTCGGCGTCGTCACGACCACCTCGAACGAGGAGCTGGTCGCGGCGCTGCGATCGCTCGGGCTGCCCTACGCCTTCTGTTTCGCGGTCGGCACGGCCCTCCGGCTGTTCCCGACGTTCATCGGCGCGGCGGGCACGGTTCGACAAGCGCAGGCCGCCCGGGGCCACGACCTGGCGGCGGGGAACCCCATCGAGCGGCTCCGGAAGTACGTCCCGGTCCTCATCCCGGTCTTCATGACCGCCTTCCGGCAGGTCGGGACCCAGTCGATGGCCCTGGAAGCGCGCGGTTTCGACGCGGGATCGGCCCGGACCTTCTACAACCGCCGGTCGTTCCAGCCGGCTGATTGGCTGGCCACCGCCGCGGCCCTCGGGATCGCGGTCGGGTCGGTGGTGCTCTCCGCGTTCGGGTACGGCGTCCTCTGAGCGGTCGGTTCAGTAGCTCGTTTCGTCGATCCAGCTGGCCTGGT
>CAZKPC010000213.1:0-1346 GCA_964554565.1 uncultured Halobacteriales archaeon | reverse complement strand
GTCCGTGACGACAGCGACGGCCCCCAGTTCTCTGACTGGTACCCTGGCGGCCGGCTCAACATCGCCCACAACGTCCTGGATCGCCACGTGGACCCGGCCGACGGAACGCGGAACCACGTCGCCTGTATCTGGGAGGGTGAGAACGGGCAGGTCCGGCAGGTGACCTACCACGACCTCCATCGGGAGGCCAACCAGGTCGCCAACGCCCTGGAAGCCCGCGGTGTCGGCGTCGGCGATACCGTCGGCCTGTACATGCCGATGATCCCGGAGGTCATCAGCATCCTCTATGGCTGTCTGAAGGTCGGAGCGATCGCCGTCCCGATCTTCTCCGGGTTCGGGACCGACGCGGTCGCCACCCGGATCGACGCCTCCCAGTGCCGGGTCCTGTTCACCGGCGACGGGTTCTATCGGCGGGGCGACCCCGTCTGGCTGAAAGACACGGCGGACGAGGCCATCGGCCAGGCCGGTCATGTGGAGCACACGATCCTCTACGATCGCATCGGCGGTGATGAGTACCCGTGGAACGACGACCGGGACGAGTACTGGGCCGACGCGGTGCTGACCGAGTCGACCGCGTACGAGACCCGGTCCGTGCCGTCGGACCATCCCGCGATGCTGCTGTACTCCTCGGGGACCACCGGCCGCCCCAAGGGGATCGTGCAGACCCACGCGGGCCAGCTCGTCCAGTGTGCGAAGGAAGTGTACTTCGGATTCGATCACAAGCCCGGCGACCGGTTCTTCTGGGTCTCGGACATCGGCTGGATGATGGGCCCATGGATGTTGATCGGGAACCACACGTTCGGGGGGACGGTCTTCATGTACGAGGGCGCCCCGGACCACCCGGAACCCGACCGGTTCTGGGACATGATCGACCGACATCGGCTGTCGGTGTTCGGCATTTCGCCGACCGCGATCCGGGCGCTCCGGGAGTACGGCGACGAATGGGTCGAGAGGTACGACCTCTCGAGCCTCCGGCTGCTTGGTTCGACTGGCGAGCCATGGGACCCCGAGTCCTGGAAGTGGTTCTACGAACAGGTCGGCGGCGGCGAGACGCCGATCATCAACATCTCGGGCGGAACCGAGATCTGTGGCTGTTTCCTGATGCCGATGCCCATCCAGCCGCTCAAACCTTGTACGCTAGGCGGACCCGGCCTCGGCATGGCCGTTGACATCGTCGACGATGACGGCGAGACGATCGCCGACACCCACCAGCGAGGCTACCTCGTCGCCAGGGACTCCTGTCCGAGCATGACGGATTCACTCTGGGAGGGCGACGAGCGGTACCTGCGGGAGTACTGGTCGACCTGGGAGGACCCGCCGCTGTGGGACCACGGCGACTGGGCCCA
>CAZKPC010000212.1:0-1360 GCA_964554565.1 uncultured Halobacteriales archaeon | reverse complement strand
GTCTCGCCGTAGCGGGCCACGTAGCCCCCCGGCTCGAGCGTGAACGCGGGGGGCTCATCAGAGGGCTCCACCTCGCGGCGTTCGGCGATCGTCTTGCCCTCGGTCCCGATCCGCCCGGCCTCGACCGGCTCGAACACCGCGTCCAGCGTCAGGTCGACGCCGTTGGGCTGCACCTGGTCGTCGGCGACCGGCTCGACGTGGCCGGCGACGGTTGCCCCGCTCGCGAACATGGCCGGGCGTACACGGGCCGGGAAAAAACCGTTGTGACCCGTGAGGATGCCTGTCGGCGGACAGTCCGGACTACTTCCGTCGGTAACTGGATACTTTTGGACTCGCCCGACGGAGGGTGGGTATGGGCGGTGTCGAGTTCCGGGACGGCGAACTCGTCGTCGACAGGCCGCTCAACGAGCTCGACGAGCTCGCGCTCACCTTCTCGTCGATCCTGAACGACCTCGACATCCGCCACGTGTTCGTCTCCGGGTATGTCGCGTTGCTGGCCGGCCGTGCCAGGTCGACGGAGGACATCGACGTGATCCTCGAGCGAGCGGGCGACTCGACGTTGGATCGGCTCGTCGAGCGACTGACGGCCGCGGGGATGTGGGGGCCGGCGATGCCACTCGAGACGATAACCGATCTGGGAGACGGGCAGATCTGGGTGGCTCGTGCGGAGGAGATGGTCCCACGGTTGGAGGTGAAGTTCGTTGGCGATCGGTTCGACCGGGCCTCACTCGAGAACCGGATACCTGCACGGTTGACCGAGGTCGAGGAAACGCTCCCGATCGGGCCCCTCGAGCTGCAGATCGCCTATAAACTGTGGATGACGGGGGACCGGGATTTCGAGGACGCCCTGTACCTCTACGATCTGTTGGGGGAAACCCTTAGCATCGATGAACTCGAAGACTGGGTCGCGGAACTCGGCGCCCACCAGGCCTATGACCGACTCAGATCAGCTTGAGGCGTTGCGGGCGAAACACGAACGGAACCGCGAGCAGCGGCTGGACGCGGTCAAGGCGTGGGCGGCGTACGTCAAGGAACAGCCGGTCGAGGTCTGGGCGCCCCAGCAGAACCGGCTGATCGACTCACAGTTGGAGACGGCGCGGCAGTCCGACGCCGGACCGCGCCTCCGGATCGAGGACGCGAAACGGGACCGCCGGCCCGAGTGAACCGGTTTCGGCGGAAGTCTGCGACGGGGAGGGTGGAACCGATCTACACGCCCCGCTGCAGTCATTGATTTCGGGCGAGCTCATTCGGCACCTGCCGGTGTAGCGCCCCGGCTCGATTTCCGCTCCGTTGTCCCCTGAAAATCCGGCCTGGCCCGCCGTTCTCGCCGGGTTTATACCCGTGGCGGCCCCACTTCCAC
>CAZKPC010000211.1:0-1371 GCA_964554565.1 uncultured Halobacteriales archaeon | reverse complement strand
GTGGTTTCCAGGCCGGCGCCGCATTCTCGGCAGATCTCGTAGTGTTCGACGTGCATGGGCTGGATCGGGAGCGTAGTCACCCTCGAGTGCTATGAACCCGTATGAACCGGAGGGTTTTAGGCTTGCCGAAAAATTGGCCCGTTGCTCAGCACTTGCCTCGAAGCCCGAGAACGGCCGCTTATAAAGCTCGCGGGCATAGACTGTCCCGTTATGGACGCTGACGACCTCCAATCGATGCTCGAAGCGAACGGCGAACTGATGGTGAACGTGGCTGAGTTCGAACAGCCGCTCGAGCTGCACCTCCACGACACCGAGATCGGCGAGGAGAGCGTGCGACTGACGCTGACGGATGGCGTCCTGAACTTCGATATCGACGAAGTCACCGGCGCCTGGCAGCACACCCACTCCCTCGCGGATCTCGGGCTCGAGTAAGCCCGGTTCACCGACCAGTCCACTGATCGTTCCGATACGGCGACGAGCGGCTGCCCAGCCGCGGGATCGGTCCAATCAGTGGAGCCATAAGACCCGGGGACCAACCCCCAGCTATCGTGGCGAACCCGCAGGTCACGCTGATCCAGATCGACAACTACGGGCCGTGGACCGTGACGCCCCAGCCCCGGCGGGAGGCCGACCTCCAAACGCTGCAGTCACGGCTCTTTGCGGACCTCTCGCAGCTGTTCGGCGACCGGGGCGGCTACGTCTTCTTCGCCCGCTTCGATAACATGATCGCGGTCTCGAACGGGATCGACCGCGAGGCCCATGCCCATATCCAGGAGTCGGTGGGGAACCGGTATCCCGTCACGCTCTCGCTCTCGGTGGCCAGCGGCCCGACGCCGGCCGCCGCGCTCTCGACCGCCTCGACCCAGCTGCAGGACGCCGGCAGCGCGCAGGACGCCGGACGGACGGAGATCCTCCGCGGGGAGCCGATCCCCGACGCCGAGCGCCGCGCCGATGACCTCCAGATCGCGCACTTCGACGTGAACGACGCGACGGGGGACTACACGGACGAACTGCACGCCTTCGAGTCGTTCATCCATATCGAGGCCGGCTACTCCGAGCTCATGCGCCATCTCCACGAGGCCCACGACTCGCTGTCCTTCTTCGTCGGCGGGGATAACGTCATCAGCGTGGCGGCGTCGCTCGGTCGAGAGGATTTCCGGGACGCTATCGAGCACGTCGAAGCCGCGGCCGGCGTCGAGCTCAAGGTCGGCGTCGGATACGGCGCGACTGCCCAGGACGCGGGCATGGACGCCAAACACGCGCTCGAGGCCTGCCGCCGGCACGAAACCCGGATCGAGGGCGACCTCCCGGTCGCCGACGTGGAGTGACCGGTCGGCCGCACCGTTCCCGCCAGTGCCGATTCACCGGTCG
>CAZKPC010000210.1:0-1382 GCA_964554565.1 uncultured Halobacteriales archaeon | reverse complement strand
GGAACGAGGCCATTCTCGTGTCGTGTTGTTCGGGCCGGCTTAAAACCGCCCCGGTGCCACGGTGGAAGTAAACGCCGGCTGCCATTTCTAGACCTGATAACGGCTCTCAGCGAGGCGCGGACAGTGCGGCGTCGGACGGGCGGCTGTCAGATGGCTGACTCGCGCGCACATAAGCGCCCGCGCGCACGCATGGGTTTTATCACCCCCGAGCACCTATCGAGGGTAAGGTTTCTAATGTCAGAGGACAGAGATTACCGGGCCGGCCAGATCCAGGTGCTGGAAGGCCTCTCCGCCGTCCAGAAGCGGCCGGCCATGTACGTCGGGTCGACCGATAGCCGCGGGCTGCATCACCTCGTCTACGAGGTCGTCGACAACGCCATCGACGAAGCCCTCGCCGGCCACTGTGACGCGATCACCGTCACCCTCCACGAGGACGGGTCGGCGAGCATCGCGGACAACGGCCGCGGGGTGCCCGTCGACGAGCATCCCGATTACGACCGGCCGGCGCTCGAGGTCATCATGACCATGCTCCACGCCGGGGGCAAGTTCGACGACAAGTCCTACCAGGTGTCGGGCGGCCTCCACGGCGTCGGCGTCTCGGTCGTGAACGCGCTGTCGGAACGGCTCGAGGTCGAGGTCCGCCGGGACGACGCCGTCTGGCGGCAGGTCTACGACCACGGCGAACCCCAAACCGACCTCGAACGGATCGAAGACCTCCCGTCCGAGGCAGCCACCGGCACCACGGTCCGGTTCTGGCCGGATTCCGAGATCTTCGAGACGACCGACTTCGATTTCCAGACCCTGGCGTCCCGGCTCCGCGAGCTCGCCTTCCTCAATCCGGGCGTGGAGATCGCCATCGAGGACGAGCGGGACGGCGAGCGGGAGTCCTTCGTCTACGATGGCGGCATCAAGGAGTTCGTCGAGTACCTCAACGAGTCCCGGGACCCCCTCCACGACGAAGTCATCTTCGTCGCGGACGAGCAGCAGGACATCCAGGTCGAGGTCGCGCTGCAGGCGACGGACGGGCTCCAGTCCTCCGTCCACGCGTTCGCGAACAACATCAATACCCGAGAGGGTGGCTCCCACCTCACCGGCTTCAAGACCGCGCTCACCCGCTGTGTGAACGACTACGCCACCGACCAGAACCTGCTGGACGAGCTCGACGAGAACCTCAAGGGCGAGGACATCCGCGAGGGCTTGACCGCGGTCATCTCCATCAAGCACCCCGACCCCCAGTTCGAGGGCCAGACCAAGACCAAGCTCGGGAACTCCGAGGTCCGCGGGATCGTCGAGAGCACGCTCCACCGGGGCCTGACGACCTACTTCGAGGAAAATCCCGACACGGCCGGGGCCATCGTTGAAAAGGCCGTGCAGGCCGCGAA
>CAZKPC010000209.1:0-1395 GCA_964554565.1 uncultured Halobacteriales archaeon | reverse complement strand
GGATCGACCGGGTAGCGCCATCCAGCAGCTCGACGACGCGGTCCTCGGCGTTCTCCGGCGCGAGCAGCACCTCGACCGACAGGCCGGAGGCCGCAACGGGGGTCGCCCCGCCCGGGTAACTGCCGTTGGCAGGGACTGCGGTCCGGGTCGAAGTGTGCTGGGCCCGGACGGCCGCCCAGGGCTCCGTGTCGCGCCAGCCGGTATCGGCCTCGAAGGTGGCCGCGAGGGCGTCGGCGACGTGTTCGTCGCGGACCACGACGCCCCAGCCGCGGTTGGAGCGGCCGCCCGTGCCGCTGGGCTTCCAGTTCTCGGTCAGGACGACGGCCCGGTCGTCGGCGATAGCGTACTTGGCGTGGTGAAACGCGTACCGCGACCGGGGCCCGCCGATCAGCTGGACCGACGCGCCACAGGCGGCCAGCCGCTCGAGCCGGTCGGCGCTGGTGGCGCTCAACCCGTTGACGGGCTCGCGTTCGACGAGCACCCGGACGTCGACGCCGCGCCGACTGGCGGCACACAGCACGCGAACGATCCGCCGCGAGGTGAACGTGTAGGCCGCCAGCCAGAGCCGGCGTTGGGCGTTCCGGAGCGGCTCGATGACGGCGTCGGGCGCGCCCGGCAGCACCAGGAGCCTGGCCGCGGCTGACTCGCTCCGCCTCACGGGAAACGACGTCGTGCCCAGCCGCTGCCACGCCCAGCCATCGTCCGTCTCGGTGTAGAGTTCCCCCTCGGGCGACTGGGGATAGGAGACGTTGTCCAGCTCCCGGTGGTCGCTGCGTAAGGCGACCCACTCGCCCGCGTTCGCCAACTCGAGGGGCCCGTCGACGACGACCACCGGAACGTCCGTCAGGTTCCGGGCGGCGACCTCCGTGGCGACAGCGACCCGGCCCGAGCGAGCGGCCGGGACCGCAACGCGGTCCTCGCCATCGGAGAGCGTCAGGGTCGAGGATCGGTTCTCGGCCGGCAGCGACACGACGACGAACTCGCCGCGGTCGCCCGGGTAGACCGGGTTGGGATAGATCGAGACGATGCGTGGGGTCTGGACCGCCGTGTCAGTGGCCTGGGTCGTGCTTGCCTGGCCGGTCGTGCCCGCGGGTGCGAGGAGCAGGAGGGCGAGCAGCAGCAACAGGACGGCCCGCACGTCGCCAGGTGGTCGCGTTCCGACTGGTAAACGTTCGGTGTCGAAGGGACCCCACCGGTCCGCAACCGCTATGCACCTACCCCCGCCGGGCCTACTATAGTATGACGCCGGACGATCCGCCGCCGGAGGAGACCCAAGAATCCCTCGAGTCCGATACTGCCGACTGGTCATCGACGCTCGATCTCAGTGATGACGACCCGGGCGTCGGTGATCAAGTATCGTTCTCGAAGCCGATGACCGAAGCGGATGTGGAGCGG
>CAZKPC010000208.1:0-1396 GCA_964554565.1 uncultured Halobacteriales archaeon | reverse complement strand
GTCAATCTCATCAGGATCCGCACTCAGGATGGGATCCAGTATCTCGTCCTCCCACACGAGCCACTCATCGGGATAGTCGGCCTTCGGAACCGGTGAGCCTTCAGGCCCCCAAAGCTCAGCCCATCGGTCTTTCGATTCCCAGATCCAGAGCGCTGCGAATCGGTCCTTTCGGGAGCCACGAATCCCCTCCAAGAACGCATGCTCAGCAAGCCCTTGGATGTCGAACAAAGCACGTTTCTCGGCCGCATGAATCGCATCGTGGAAGTCGTCAGCACTCGCCGACTCCGCCAAAACGTATTCATGGACACTGATAATCATGTTCTGACAGTGGGTTCCATGGCGTAGCAGGATTGATCTTTCTAATCTTGCTGTGAATACACCGCCAAACCACTGAAAACACAGCATCGACACCGGGCCAAAGAGCGGTCGGCCGGGGCGCCGAGCGACCGCTCAGATGTCGAGCGTGATGGCGAAGTTCGCGAACTTCGCGGCGGTGCCGGCGGTCGTCACCAGCTCGACGATGTCGGCGTCGTCGTAGCCGAGCGACCGGAGCTCCACGACGTCCTCGTCGGTCACCGAATCGGGCGCTTCGACGCTGGCGACGGCGAACTCGATGGCGCGGCGCTCGGCCGCCGGTAGCTGATCCTTCGAGCCCTCGAAGTCGGCCGCGATGGCGTAGCGCTCCGGATCGACGTCCTCGATCGCGGCGCTGGTCGTGTGCCAGGCGATGCAGATCTCGGCGCCACGGCGGTGGGCGACGGTCGCGGCGAGCAGCTCCTTGAAGCCCCGGTCGAGGGCGCCTGCCTCGAACACCTGCCCCTCCTCGGCCCACCAGAGCTTGAACGTCTCGGGGTGGTGGGCCAGCGCGCCGGTGAAGGAGAAGCCCCAGTCGGCTTCGGTATCGTACTTCTCGGGGACGTCCTCGTCGGTCAGCTCGCCGAGGATGGCCTCGGCGCGCTCCCAGTTGGCCTTCGCGGCCGCCGGGGCGTCCTCGAGGATGGACTGGACCGTCTCGGGTGGTTCGGGGTCGATGCGCGGACCGGATTCGAGCGGGTTCTCGATGCTCATCGCAACCGGAGGGTGCGCCGGCCCGAATATAGGGGGTGGCCTGGAAGCCACGGCTGCCGACGGCCTTGACGCGCTCTGAAGACGCAGTGACGCCGAACCCGCCGGAGGGCAGCCCGACCGCGAGGTCCGAGGCCCGGAGACGGCGTCAGAGGCTGCGGAACGGCTTGCCGACAGGCCCGGCGACGGGTCTCAGACACCGGCAGGATCAGCGGCCTTTCCCCTACCGCCTGCCGGCTGGGCCGCCCTGTGGAGGCCCAGAAGTGGGATGGGTCGACAGCGTGCCGACCGCTGGACTAAGTGTCCGCGTCAGTGGCATCAAAGATATGGT
>CAZKPC010000207.1:0-1400 GCA_964554565.1 uncultured Halobacteriales archaeon | reverse complement strand
GTCGGCAACGCAACAGTTTACATCCGATTGCCCCGGGCGCTGGCGGCCGAAATGGGCTGATACTGACGGCTATAAGCCCTGAGCAATTTCGACCCCCTGTGGGGTCGACTATACTCACGAAGTTATAGGGCAGTTCTCAGAATCTTGGAATTACCGCACAATATTAATGCTGTCCGGTGCAAGGGTCACCTGTGACAATGTCCGATACCGACATCGAACCCGACGAGACCGTCGACGCCCGCGGCGCAGCCTGTCCCGGACCGCTGATGGATCTCATCGGAAAGATCAGGTCCGTCGACTCGGGGACCGTCGTGGTGTTGCTGAGCGACAACGAACAGTCGCTGACAGACATCTCCGAGTGGGCCGAAGAGGCCGGAAACGAGCTGCTCGAAGTCGAGGAACTCGACGAGTACTACGAGTTCTACGTCGAGAAAGCATGACCGACCACGTCGTCATCGTCGGCGGCGGGACCGGCGGAGCAGTCCTGGCCAACGACCTCGCCGACCGGCTCGGGTCGGAACTCGATGCGGGTGACGTCCGGGTCACGCTCGTCAACGACGACCCGGATCACGTGTACAAGCCGGTGTGGCTGTACGTCCCGTTCGGACAGCGCGAACCCGCCGACGGCCGCCGGCCACTTGCCGACCTCGTCGACGACCAGGTCGACATTCGCATCGACCGCGTGACCGACATCGACACCGACACGAAGCGACTCCGGTACCGTGACGGGGACGGCCCCGACTCCTACGACTATCTCGTCCTCGCGACGGGGTCGCGGCTCGCGCCCGAGCAGATTCCGGGCCTCGTCGAGGGCGGTCACGACTACTACAGCGAGTCCGGGACCGAAGCGCTCCGCGAGGAGTTACTCTCGTTCACCGAGGGTCACCTCGTGTTGAGCGTCATCGGATCCCCGCACATGTGCCCGGCTGCCCCCCTCGAGTTCGTCTTCATGGCCGACGACTGGTTCCGCGAGCGGGGGCTCCGCGAGGACGTCGACATCACGTACACGTACCCTATCCAGCGCGTCCACGGGAACCCGCACATCGCCGAGTGGGCCCGCCCGATCATGGACGACCGCGACATCGCGGTCGAGACATTCTTCAATGCCGAATCGGTCGACCCGGACGCGGAGACTGTCTCGACGATGGAGGGGTCCGAACTCGACTACGACCTGCTCGTGGCGATTCCGCCCCACCGCGGGATCGAACTCGTCGAGGAGGCGGGGCTCGGAGACAGCGGCTGGGTCGAGGTCGACAAGCACACGCTCGAAGCCGAGGCCGCCGAGGACGTCTACGCCATCGGCGACACGGCCGACACGGGCGTCCCGAAGGCGGGCAGCGTCGCTCACTACCAGGCGGGGGTCGTGGGCCAGCGCCTCGCCAGCGAGATCCGCGGACGGC
>CAZKPC010000206.1:0-1411 GCA_964554565.1 uncultured Halobacteriales archaeon | reverse complement strand
GTTCTGCGAGTGGGTTGAACGATCGTCTTAGGCCGACCGATGGCGCGGCTTGCCGTGGCCTCGATGGCCGCGCGGAACCTCCTCGATGCTCTCGGCGGAGACGTGGGCCGTGCTGACCAGCTCTACCTGGCCCGGGCCCGACGCCTCGGTCATGGCGCCGGGTTGTAAGGCCCGCCGTTTACCCCTGTCGAGACGTTGGGCGGTTGAATGGGGGCGCCGTCACGGGGTTGTCTCGGGTGTCGTCGTCGCTGAGTGGGGCTTGTCTGAAGGAGCGGGATGTGGTTACGGTTGCTATCAACCCGGCGTTGATCCTGCGGTCAGTTTGGCACTCTTTGTATCCGATGCGGTCGACGTAGGTTCCCTTCGTATCCGACCGTGGGTTCTAGTTTACGCTCTGTTCACGTCTCGGTCGTCATTCGAAGTTAGCCCTTCACGCATGAGCAACCGAACGGCCCGCGTCTCGATAAACGCCCGGCGCGGAGGCTAGTGAGCGAGCCGACGAAGGCAACGATAGCGTGCCCGGAGCGACACTCCATTAGTCGAGGACGGCGCGGATCGCTGCCGCGTACTCCCGGAACGGCTCGAGGTCTTGGAGATGCTCGTGGACGTGTTCGTCCACAATGTCGGCGTACCCGTGGGCCAGGACGTTTCGAAACCCGGCGAATTCGACCATTCGGTCAGCGAGTGCGGGGCCGAGATGACCCTCTGCCTCGAGGATCCGGAACAGATCGCCGTAGTCCGTCGGTTCCCGATAGCCCTCACTGGCGACGATGTGCGCGGCCACGTCGATAGAGGCCTGGATCGCCTTCACGAACCGACGCTCGACGATGTCCTGCAGGTCCGGGTCGTTCCGGTACTCCTTCAGCGTACAGTCCTGTTTGGCGGCCAAGCCCGCGACAGCTTCCTCGAGGTGTCCGAGCTTGGTGCGCACCCGGTTAGGGTCGGCCAAAGGTTCCCTCCTCGATCCGCCGATCGAGCCCGCGCTGCCACCGTGCTTTCATCGGGTCGAAGTCGAGCTTCCGGACGAGGTACGTGGCCTCCAGTTCAGTGGCGTGAGCGGGGTCTCCGACCAGGAGTTCGCCCGTCGAGAGCGCTGCGTAGCCGATGTGGGGCCCCGCGGCCTCGAGATCCACGAGGTCGATCGCGTCCCGCCCGGTGGTTTCGATCAAGGCGGCCCTGAGACGGTCGAGCACGCTCGTGTGGTCACCATCGACGGAGGCGTCAAGCACGATTCCGATGTCCAGATCGCTCAACGCGTGTTCGTCGGGCGTCCCGGCGGAGCCGAAGCGGACGGCGATGGCGACCGGGAACTTGGAGAGGCAGGTCCGGAGGTCGTCCGAATCGATGGGATCGGACGAGTCGGACGGGGACGAGACGAACCGCATAGCTTCGCTTCGGCCCGAGTCGGTAT
>CAZKPC010000205.1:0-1423 GCA_964554565.1 uncultured Halobacteriales archaeon | reverse complement strand
ATCGACTGATTCGAGCGGGCCGAGGACGAGCCGACACACGGCGAGGCCCGCCGCTCAGAACAGCGGCTCGGGGCCGGGGGGCGCGGCCCGCTTGTGCGCGCTCCGCTCGTGCATCCCGACCACCCGCTCGACCGCAGCCTGGTCGACGCCGAGCTCGCGCGCCGTCGCCGCGGGGGAGAGCGGGCCGTCGACCGCGAGCGCGAGGATGGAGTCGAGCGTCGGGTAGTCCATCCCGAGTTCGCCGACGTCGGTCTGGTCGGCCCACAGCTCTGCCGACGCGGGTTTCTCGACGAGGTCCTCGGGGACCCCGAGGTGCGCGGCGAGCCCCCGGACCTGCCCCTTGTACAGGTTCGCGATGGGGTGGCAGTCGACGGCGCCGTCGCCGTACTTCGTGAAGTAGCCCACCGCGGCCTCGCTCCGGTTGCCCGTCCCGACGACGAGCCCGTTGCGCCGGTTGGCGGCGAAGTAGACCACCGCCGCGCGGGCCCGGGCCGCGAGGTTCCCGACGGCGGTCCGCTCTCGCTCGGTGGCGGGCTCGCTCCCCGGGTCGCCACCGGGAAAGGCCTCGCGGACCGCGGCGACGGTGTCGCCGACGGGGACGGTGTCGAAGGCGATGCCGAGGTCGTCGGCCACGCGCTCCGCGTCGGAGGTGTTCTCGGGGTCGGTGACGGCGCTCGGCAGGGCGAGGCCGTAGACCCGGTCGGCGCCGAGGGCGTCGACGGCGAGGTGGACCGTGAGCGTGCTGTCGATGCCGCCGGAGAGCCCGACGACGGCCTCGTCGGCGCCAGCGGCGTCCACCTGCCGCGTAATGAAGTCGCCGATGTGGTCGCGGTAGGCCTCGCGTTCGGCCTCGCTCAACGAGAGGTCCAGCGGGGAATCCGCCCGGACGACGTCGGTCATGTATACTCCTGCGTCGCCCAGGCCCAAATACCGCCGGGACCGCGGCAAGTGTTTGGACGTGCGTTCGGTTCCGGCGAAGCGCTACGTTGAAGTGACGGGCTGGCGGATTCTGGAACGAGCGCCGGTGTCCCACGGAACGATGCGACGTGGGGCTCGGGGCACGACCGAACGAAGTGAGCGAAGTGCGCCGGTGGTGAGCAAATCCGAAGGATTTGCGAGCCTCGGGGCGCTGACGAGTGGAACGAGGAAGCGCGCCGGTGGTCTAGTGGTAGGACATGAGCTTCCCAAGCTCATAGCCCGGGTTCAATTCCCGGCCGGCGCATTCTCCGCCGACCAGCGAGCGAGGAGCGACAGCGACGAGAGAGCCTGGCGGCGGGAATGCAACGCAGACGGGAATTGAGCCCTGGAAGTCGCAGCCCCGGGAGCGCAGGGCCCGGAGGGCCCGAGCACCCCGGAACGTCTTCCTCCGGTTCAATTCCCGGCCGGCGCATTCTCCGCCGACCAGCGAGCGAGGAGCGACAGC
>CAZKPC010000204.1:0-1427 GCA_964554565.1 uncultured Halobacteriales archaeon | reverse complement strand
CATCGTACTCGGTCGCGAGGTCGGTTTGGGCCGCCTCCCGAACGCCCATCAGCATTTGAATCTGGAAGGGGTTGTCGTGTGACTCTGCCAGCGCGCTGGCGTGGTCGATGATCGCCGGGTCGTGGCTGCCGACGGCAATCAGGCCGTCGTGGCGGCTGAACGCCTGCTTCACCCGGTTCCGGAGGGCCTCGTTCACCCGTTGGCGGTCGGTATAGGCGACCGACGCCGGCTCGTCATAGGCGCCTTTCACGAGCCTGAACGCGCCGGACACCCCCGCCAACCGATCGAGGTCCGCGGCCGTCCGGCGGAGGTTCGCCTGGAGGCAGACGCCGACCCCGTTCGGGTGTACCGCCGTCATCGACTCGAACGTGTCGAGGGTGGCGTCCGTGGTCTCGTGGTCCTCCATGTCGAACCAGACGAACGTGTCCTGCTCGGCGGCGGCTTCGACCACTCGCCGGGCGCTCTCCTCGAAGACCGCCTCGCCGATATCGAGCCCGATCTGTGAGGGCTTCACCGACAGACAGGCCTCGACGCCGGTCCGTTCGATGGCTTCCAGGAGCTCTCGGTACGCGTCGACATCGGCGTCGACCGGTTCCCGCTCCCCGTAATGCTCCCCGAGCAGGTTGAGGATGGCGCCGATCCCTCGGTCGTTCAGGGCGCTGGCCCGCTCGATCGCGCTGTCACGGGTTTCGCCGGCCACGAACCGGCGCGCGACGGGCGGGATCATAGGTAAACGGAGCCGGGCGACGGCCGTAATTCCACCGGGATCAGCGGGACCTCGCCGGTCGGCACCCCGTGCCCGCCGACGTACGCGACAGGTCTGTTCGGCTGTTCCGATCGATATTTCTTAAGGGATACCAGCCGACCCGCCGACAATGGCCGTGATCGATGCCGTCCTGGTGGCGGTGTGGGCGATGCTCCCTGCGTATTTGCCCAACAACGCGGCAGTCCTGGCTGGCGGCGGCCCGCCGATCGATGGCGGCCGGCAGTGGCGGGGCGCCCGGCTGCTCGGCGACGGGAAAACGTGGCGTGGCTTGGCCGCCGGGACGGTCACGGGGATGGTCGTCGCCGTTCTGCTGTCCGGCCTCGCTCCCACGGCCAGCGAGCTGCTCGGAGTCGGCGTGCCCCGGTTTCCCCTCGTTGTCGTGGTTTCACTACCGGTCGGCGCCATGCTCGGCGATATCACCGCCTCGTTCGTCAAACGACGGACCGGCCGGGAGCGCGGCGCATCCCTCCCGCTCGTCGACCAGCTCGATCTCGTCGCTGGGGCCCTTCTACTGACGTTTCTGGCGGCTCCCGACTGGACGCTGAGCACCTTCACAGGGCCCGTCCTGGTGGCGGTCCTCGTTCTGACGCCGGTCTTACACTTGGGGACGAACGGGATCGGCTACCTCCTGGGCCTGAAACAGGAGCCCTGGTAGGGCCGA
>CAZKPC010000203.1:0-1440 GCA_964554565.1 uncultured Halobacteriales archaeon | reverse complement strand
CCAGCGTGTCCGTCCTCGGGAACAGCCTGCTGTTCCGTCGCTACTCGCCCGATCGGGACTACGAACTGTTGGGTCGGCTCCGCACGAACTAGCCCGCCGTCTGGGCGCCGCCGCTCGGTGTTCGAGTGTACTCGCCGAGAGCGGGCGTGACGGGCGTCGACCCCGTGGTCGAATGGCAAATCCGGCGCTGTCGGGCGTTCAGGACACTCAAGCACGACCGCCTACCTCGATCTTGTCACCCTGGAGATAGCTGTCGACAGGTGACCGACGGCGCGTGCGCTCTAGTCATCGGCAGTTACTCACTCTCGTTCCTCGGTTCGGTCGTCCGGCCGCGGACGACCGCGACCGAACAGTCCAGGCGGTCATGGATCAGTTCAGCGATCGATCCCGACCGGTCCAGTCGGAGCTCGGACCGACCCGAGAGGCCGAGACAGACCAGGTCCCCTCGGTCGATCGCGTTTACGGCCCCAGAGACCACTTCGTCGGCGACGACCACGCGGGCGTCGTACTCGCCGTCGTCGAGGCCCGCCCGCGCGGCGACGGTGTCGATTCGTTCGGCACCCGTTCCATCGTCCTCGTCAGGCGGCTGGATGGTGACGAGTATCGGCTGCCCATTGCCGTCGGACAGCGTCGCGAACTCCGCGGCTCGCTTGACCGCCGCCGGCGCGTTCGGGCCGTCACCGACCAGCGCAACGACCCTACCGTCGAACTCTCCCTGGAGGCTGGCGAGGGTCACCTCCGCCCTCGCGTCTTCGAGAACGGGATCGAGGTTCGACCCGTAGGCGTACTCGCCACCGGCGAATGTCCCCCGCCAGCCCAGCAGCGCCTGGTCGACGTCTTCCTCCTCGAGGACCTCCAAGATCGTCTCGCCGACGTCCCGGCCGACACGGGAGCGAGTCCGCACCGAGACGTCCATCCCGGCGGCGATCTCCTCGGTCGCGGCCAGAAGGTCCCGCTGGTAGTCGAGACGGTCGGCCTCCACGTTCTGTCGAGCAGGGTCACCAGCCACCCGGAGGACGTGGACCGCGACGAGTTCGGGCTGCCCGTCATCGGCGTTGGCTTCCGCGGTGGCCGCCGCGAGCTCCAGCAATCCCCGCTGCGTGGACGGGTTCGCGACCGGGACGAGCACTCTGTAGGAGGGTTCGGGGCTAGCGATCGCAGCCCGGAGCAGTCCCTCCCCGGTGGGACGGTCCCTCGCGTAGACGGCGTACCAGACCGCGCCGAGACCGACGATCCCGACGCCCACGTACTGCACGAGTCGGGCCATCTGTCCGATGACGACGACCGTCATGAGGACTCCCAGGATCGGAACGGCCGGGTATAGGCGTCCGGGGACCTCGAAGTCGGGGTCGTACTCGGGCGGGTCCACGCGCCGGAAGACCACGAGCGCGAGGTGGACCAGCCCGTAGGTGACGAGGAAGCTGAAACTCGCCACCTCCG
>CAZKPC010000202.1:0-1445 GCA_964554565.1 uncultured Halobacteriales archaeon | reverse complement strand
TCGTTCTCGACGAACTCGACGGTCAGCCCAGCCGCCTCCACACGCTTCCGGAGAGTACCGGCAGCCCCGTGTGTCGACGGGCGCATACAGGTCAGGGTGTCACCCGGGTGGTCCCTCGCGTGTGCGTCGAACCCGTCGGCGAAGGACTCGACCCGGTGGTAGTGGACCGTTCGGCCACGTTCGCGGAGTCGGTCGCGGAAGTGACGCATCGCGCTGAACACGAGCGTCAGCTTGTGGGGGTGGTACGGGAGTCGCTCGGCGAACGATGCCGCTTCGATCATGAGGGCTGGCTCCTCCGGACGACGGGCGAGCGGGCCGTGGCGCCGGGTGAGCTGGTCCCCGAGGACGAGCACCGTCATGGGTCCCCCACGAATCCGAGAATCTCGTCCCCGACGACGTCGGGCCGTTCCCGGTGGACGAAGTGGCCGGCCCCGCGGACGGCGATGCACCGGCACCGCCCCGTGAAGGCCTCGTCGGCGCCCTCGAAGAGATCGGAGCCGATACAGCCGTCCTCCGCCCCGGCGACGACGAGAGTCGGCACGTCGATACCCCCCGAGCCGCTGCCACCACCACTGTCACCGTCACCCCCCTCCTCGCCGCTCCTGTCACTCTCCCACACGCTCGTCGGATCCGGGAGGCGACGGTCGAGGACGTCGTCGACGAGCTTCCCGGCGACCTGGCTGCCGAACTGCCGGTAGTACGCCAGTGCCGCCTCGACGGTGCCCGGCTCGCGGAAGGTGTCCCTGACCTCATCGAGTCGCTTTTCCGGGTAGTCCCAGGACGGGCTCCAGGTCCGCCAGAGGAACTCGACGAGCGCGAACTCGCGGGCCCGGAGTGCGCGCTCGGGGAGTGCGGGGAGCTGGAAGAAGAAGTGATACCAGCTCCGGAGCCACTGGAGGGGGCTGTCGACGGCGCTATCGACGAAGTTCGGCGGGACAGCGAGGGTGACGAGGTGCGAGAACGCCTCCGGTGCGATCGCGCAGGCAGCGTATCCCGCGGCTGCACCCCAGTCGTGTCCGACGAGGACGACCTCGCCGTCCCCGAGTTCGTCGGCCAGCGCGATCGCGTCGCCCGCGACTGCGCCCATGGTGTAGTCGCCGTCCGGGGCGGCGTCGGTGGGGCCGTATCCACGCATGTACGGCGCGACGGCGGTAAAGCCCGCCCCTGCGAGGCGGTCGAGGAGCGGGCGCATCGTCCCCGCATCGTCGGGGAAACCGTGCAGGCAGAGCGCGAGGCGGTCGCCGTCCCCCTGCCGGAGGTACTCGAACTCCAGCCCGTTCGCCTCGACGCGTTTGCGGTCGACGGTCATACCCCTACCGGGAGTCGCGTCCATTTAATATCGGCGCTCGGCCGGCCGATGTCGGTTCGACCGTCACTCCCCGGGAGTCGCTCGACCGTCACTCTCCGGGAGTCGCTCGACCGTCACTCTCCGGCCAGTCGCTCGA
>CAZKPC010000201.1:0-1447 GCA_964554565.1 uncultured Halobacteriales archaeon | reverse complement strand
GTGGCCCGCGAGCGCCTCTGCTGCCCCTTCTTCGACTTTACGCTAACGGTCGAGCGCGACCAGGGCCCCGTGTGGCTGACGCTCACCGGACGGGAAGGGGTGAAGGCATACGTCGAGAGCTCCGTTCTGCCTACCATCCGAAAGGCCCAGGCCGAGGCGGAGGAGGCATAGTTCGCCGCTCCGAATCGGCCTGTGATGCATTCGTACTCTCTATCTGTCGAATCAACCCTTTACCTCTGTGCCATGCGAACGCTTTCTGCTTTCGCGCGAACGCTCTCTGCTTTCGCTGTTGCGTTTCTCCTTTTCGCTTCTGCCAGTCCATCTGCTGCCCAACCCCAAACCGACCGGCACGTCGATCTTGAGGTCGAGCCTCTCGCCTACGCCTTCGGCGGGGCGGGCGGCCACGTCGGGCTGCAGGTGAATGCCTGGAAGTACGAAGTCGAGGTCTTCGGGCTCGAAGTGCCCCAGTCCATCCACGGAAACGAGAGCTTCACGGCCTCGCCTCTCGGCGTGGAGTTCCACGTTGAGCGCCGCTTTGGCGAGGGCCCGGGCGGCTTCTACGCCGGTCCCGAAGCCGGCGTTGTGCGACATGAACTGACGCACGACGCAAGCGGGACGAGCGAGCGCCATATGCGGTACTCCGTCGGTGTACGCGGCGGATACACCTGGTACCCGGGACTCGGCAACCTCTACATCAGCCCAGTGGTCGGCATCTCCTATACCCTGAACGGCAACGACGTGACCATCGAGGGCGATACCTTCGAATCCGCGCCCATTGGCCCGTGGGGCACCATCGGCATCGGCTGGAGCTTTCGCCGATAACCACCCCGTTCATTCTCGTTCTTCACTCGCGAATCTCTCCGTTCCCATGTCTACCGACTCCGCTCCCTCCATTCCCGAAGTCACGACCGACGAATTGCGCGACGCCCTCGATCGGGGCGACCCGGTTCACGTTCTCGACGTGCGGCCCCGCGAGCGATATGAGGACTGGCACGTGCCCGGCAGCCGCCACGTCGGCGGCTACGAGGCCCTGAAGGCGGGGCGCGAGGACATCTACGACGACCTGTCGGTGCCCGACGATACTCCCGTCGTCACGGTCTGCGGCGCCGGAAAAACGAGCCGGATGGCGGCCCGCCGGCTCCGCGCGCAGGGCAAAGACGCCTATTCGCTGACGAACGGCCTCCGGGGCTGGACCTTCGCCTGGAATACGGCGACGGTCGAATTCCCCGACGCCACCGTCGTTCAGGTGCGCCGAACCGGGAAAGGATGCCTTTCCTACCTGATCGGGAGTGAGGACGAGGCGCTCGTCGTCGATCCGGCCCTTTCGCCCGAGGTCTACGAAGCGCAGGCCGAGGAGCGCGGGTGGGCCATCACCGGCGTGCTCGAAACGCACATTCACGCCGATCACCTCTCGCGGGCCCGGGCGCTGGCCGACGCGACCGGCGCC
>CAZKPC010000200.1:0-1462 GCA_964554565.1 uncultured Halobacteriales archaeon | reverse complement strand
ACCTCCTCTCGGGGTTCCTCTCGC
The DNA here is from genome assembly GCA_964554565.1 of uncultured Halobacteriales archaeon. GTDB lineage: Archaea > Halobacteriota > Halobacteria > Halobacteriales > Hikarchaeaceae > CAZKPC01. Next base: position 1,438 of record CAZKPC010000200.1, on the reverse strand, counting down.
CGCTCACGAACGATCGGGACGACGATTACGGGGGGTCACCCGAGGCCCGCCGGCGATACCCGCTCGAGGTCGTGGAGGCCGTGCGGGCCGCCTGGCCCGACGACCGTCCGCTCGGCGTGACGCTGAACGCCACCGACTGGCACCCCGCCGGACATGGCGTGGACGAAGCGTTCGAAACAGCGACTGCCCTGGACGACCGGGGTGTCGACTACATCGCGGTCGTCGCGGGCCAGGTCACCTCGGTCGATCGCCCGTCGTTCGACCCGACCGCGCTCGCCGATCTCTGCGAGGCGGTTCGCAACGAGGTCGAGATGCCGGCTATGTCGACGAACTACGTGACGTCGTTCGACGAGGTCAATTCGCTGGTCGGCGGCGCGCGGGCCGACCTGTGTCGGATGCACCCGGACGCGTTCGACGCCTGATCGGTGCTTCACGACGCGCCAGCGCGAGACGCTCACGTGTCCATGTGGTTTTGAGGGCCACGCGGACCTCGCCGCCTCAGAGACGTTCCTCCGACGTCACGAGTCGAACGTACCACGGCCGATGGCACGGCCCGTATGCCTCCAGTGGGACGACTACCGTTGGTCAGCGTTAACCAAACGCGGCGCGTCCTGTTCGCCACTAGGAATCTTCGATTTCTTGGGGACGTCACCATGCGCTCACCGTCCCAACGTGGTGCATACAGACCCGAGAGTTACCGCCGGGGATCGGCGTAGCCGACCCCCACGATGGAATCTCGACCCTTCAGGCGCGAGAAGAAGTCAAGGCTCACGACGAAGCGGTCGGTAGCGCCACGTCGGCGACCGCCTCGGCCTTTCGCGTTTCGACCCCGAACACGTCCTCCACCCCGAACCAGCCCCGGCTGGCGGGCTGGAGGTCAGCCGCGACGTCGGGATCGATGTGCAGGAACGTGATCCCGGGCCCGCCAGAGAGATACCTGAGCGCCCCGATAAGGAGCGATCCAAATGGCCGATACCCCCACTCCGGCCGGTATATCTATCGGGGCCAGGTCTTGGTTGGTCCCCTCGGCACCGGTCGATCGAATGGCCGGCCCGATGCGGGGGAAGCTATTAGACTGAACGCGGCTAGCCGCGAGGACATGGTGATCTCATGAGCGGCGATGTGAGCGTCCGGATCGACGAGCCGTCGCTCGGGGAGCCGACGGGCTCGATGGCAGACTGCACGTTCAGCCAGTCCGACGAGGCCCCGCCCCGCTACCGGATCGTGGACCCCGACGGCGACTACGACCCCGACGCGGTTCCGGATCTCGACACCGAGACCTGTCGGGAACTCTTCGGCTGGATGGTCACCCAACAGGTGATCGATGAGCGGATGGTCAAGCTCCAGCGCCGCGGGGAGATGGGCACCTACGCGTCCGGCCGGGGCCAGGAGGGCAGCATCGTCGGCTTCGGGGCCGCCCTCGAGGACCAGGACTGGC
>CAZKPC010000199.1:0-1469 GCA_964554565.1 uncultured Halobacteriales archaeon | reverse complement strand
CCACACCTGGTCGGGGAGACCACACCCTCACGAACGTCCCAAAGAACAGCGCACAAACCGGAGTACCGTCCATCCGGACGGGAATGTTGCCTCCGTCGCATGAATCCCATCCGATGGGATGACTGGGCTACGGGGACACGCAGACCGGCTGAGACTCCCACGGAGGAAACCGCGCCGTTTACCGCGCGGAGGATGTCATATCCACAACAACCAGTACACGATTCAGTGGGGGAAGCGGTCACATCTCGAAATTCCTGTCGGGCAAGAACTGAAAGACGAATACGGACTCGGCTACCACGAACGACTCCGCCTCGAAGTCCGAGGCAACCCGAAGTGGGACGGCAAACAGGGTCGTCTGGAACTTGAGTACGACGAGGTGAGCGACACGTTCAGGGCTTTTCAACCAGTCACTCGGTGACGGTTATTGTCCCCTCCATTCCGAACATCTGATGGGGCTCGCAGTGGTACTCGTAGCTCCCCGTCATCTCGAAGGTGTGGCTGTGTTCGTACCCTTCGTCCTGTGTTTCCGGGACGCCCTGCCAGTCGGCGCCGTCGGGCTGGCTGTCGACGATGAGACTGTGACCCGAGGAGCCCCAGACGAACGTCACGGTGGTTCCCGGCGATATCTCCAGCGAATCCGGGTCGAACACCTGCTCGCCCCCCGGCCCGACCTGTACCGTCTCCATCTGCGGCGTCGGCGTGGGTGTTGGCGTGGCTGTCGGCGTGGGTGTCGGCGTCGGCGTCGGGGTGTCGGTGTCGCCGCCTCCGCCGTCCCCGCCGTCACCGCCGCCATTGCCACCACAGCCTGCGAGTGTTCCGACAGCGACCGTCCCTGCGAGCGCGCTCAGCACGCGCCGCCGCGTTGTCCATTTCATACTTCCAGTTCGGATAACGGGGGCTCCATAGACAACTTCCCGGTGGCGGCAATATTGTATCAGACAGCTGAACATATTCGGTCGCAGTTTTATTATACTAACGGCTATAAGCCCGTGAGCGATTTCGACCCCCCGTGGGGTCGACGATGCTCACGAAGTTATAGCCGTCAGTATTACCAGCCGAGAAGTTGCGCCGAGCCGTAGAGCTGGAGGAGGCCGGCCGCGAGGATGAGAGCGCCGGCAACCTGTTCGATCCGGTCGGCGTACTGCGACAGCGCCCGTGTTCCGAGGTCGTGGCCGACCGCAGCGACGACAGTCGCGGCCACAAGCGGGGCGCTCAGCCCGGCGGCGTAGCCGCCGACCGCGAACGCGCCCCCCAGCGGCGAGGCCGTCGCCGCTTCGAGGACGACCGCTGCGAAGACGCCGACCATACATCCCGTGGCGGCGACGGCGTACCCCGCGCCGAAGATCAGAAAGCCGGCCACGGACGCCCGGCGCTCGGGGAGCGCGACGTGTAGCGTCGGCGTGTATCCGACCAGCATCGCGGCGCCGAGGCCGACCAGTATCAGCCCGATGACGGGCTCGACGAAGACG
>CAZKPC010000198.1:0-1483 GCA_964554565.1 uncultured Halobacteriales archaeon | reverse complement strand
CATCTGCGTCCCGGGTTCCCCGATCGACTGGGCGCTCACCGTGCCGACCGGCTCCAGGGGATCCACCCGCGTCCGCCGGTACCGGGCCTCGACCGCCGAGACGATCTCGCCGGCGGCTTCGGCCGTGACGTCCCCGCGGTCCTCGACCGTGCTGCGGACGCGGTCCTTCAGCCGGCGGGGCAGGTCGGCCGCCTCGATCTCCTCGACGACGGCGTCGGCCAGTTCAGTCATCGGACTCCACCACCCGAGCGTCCGCGTGTTCGGAGAGGTTCGTCGGCAGGGCGTCCTCCCCGAGGAAGTCCCGCTTCTCCTCGTCGGAGTCGAACTCCGCCTCGAGGATCCGGTCGGCGATCTGGTCGACGTCGATGTCGAACGTCTCCGCGGAGGAGACCTGCACCGGGCTGGTGCCGTCCTCGCCGAACTCGAACTGGACGATGCGGTCGGCCGTGTCGCGGACCGTGCCGTCGTACTGGGTTTCGAGCTCGCTGAGCGCGTTGATGAGCCGCCGCTGGAGGTAGCCGGACTTCGAGGTCCGGACGGCCGTGTCGACCAGGCCCTCCCGGCCGCCCATGGCGTGGAAGAAGAACTCCTTCGGGGTCAGGCCCCCGGTATAGGAGTTCTCGACGAAGCCGTGGGCGTCCGCCGACAGGTCGTTCGGCTCGAAGTGGCTCAGCGTCCGGTCCTGGTATCCGCGGTTGATGCGCTCGCCACGGACGGCCTGCTGGCCGACGGCGCCGGCCATCTGGGTCAGGTTGAGCATCGAACCACGGGCCCCGGACTGGGCCATGATGACCGCCGGGTTGTCGTCGGCGAAGTGCTCCTCGGCGATGTCCCCGGCGGAGTCACGGGCCTTGCCGAGCGCCTGCATGATCCGCATCTCGAGGGTCTCGTCCACCGTCCGGCCCGGCAGGCTCTCGAGGTCGCCGTTCTCGTAGGTCTCGATGAGCTCCTCCACACGGTCGTAGGCGTTCGTGATCGCCTCGTCGATCTGCTCCTCGGCGGCCGGGGGGATCGACTCGTCGTCGATGCCCAGCGAGAACCCGAAATGCATGATCGCGCGCATGGCCACCGCGCCGACCTCGTTGATGAAGATCCGGGCGCGGGTCTGGCCGTAGACCTTGGCGATCGTGTCGACGATCTCGCCGCCGAAGGCGCCGACGGCGTCCTCGTCGATCGTGCCGCTGACGAGCTGGCCGTTCTCCACGACGACCTCGTCGCCCGCCGCGGAGGTCAGCTCGAGGCTGATGTCGTCCGGCAGCAGCTCCGAGAAGAGCGTCCGGCCGTGCCAGTACGGCTGGCCGTCTTCGTCCTCGCCGTCGGGCTCGGGCAGCTCGTCGATCCGGGTCGCCCGCAGCAGGTCCAGGGCCTGGGTCTCGTTGAACTGCGGGTTGGTGTGGGTCAGCAGGTAGGTCCCCGTGATGTGGTCCTGGATGGCGCCGATGATGTTCTCGCCGAACCGCGGGCTCAGGATCTGCTCCTGGAC
>CAZKPC010000197.1:0-1497 GCA_964554565.1 uncultured Halobacteriales archaeon | reverse complement strand
TCGACGCGATCGAGGCCGACTGGAACGATGAAGTCGTGACGACCTACGATCCGGATGGCGCCGAAACGAGAGAGACGGAATTGGACGATTTCTGGTCGCTCATGCCGTCGGAGTACGGCGCGAGCGTCCACCGGATCGAGACAGCGGCCGGCGCGGTCACCGCGACATCCGATCATCCCTTGGAGACTCCTGACGGGCTGGTACGTGTCGACGACCTCGCCCCCGGCGACCGGTTGTTGCGCCGTCCGGTCGATCTCCCCGAGTTCGAACCGTCCGCGGCCGAACGGGTCGCAGTCACGGCCGCCGATATCAGATCGACGGCCCCCTCGGAGACGTACGTCGGACATGCGTTGGAGGATCTGGACCAGCTCCTGCCCTTCGACGCCCACTCGAGGGAGGGCATCGTCGCAGCCCGCCTGGCCGGGCACCTGTTCGGCGACGGGAGCCTCGAACTCGACGGCCACAGGGCCCGCCTCACGTTCCGGGCCGGGCGCGAGGACCTCGAATCGATTCGTGCAGATCTCGAACGACTTGGGTACGACCCTGAGTCACCCCGCCTCAAGGACAACGACGCACAGATCGTTGCCGCCGACGGCTCAACGGTCAACGTCTCGGGGAGCGGATACGCGATGGAACTTCGTAGCAAGCCCCTCGCGACGTTCTTCTCGGCGCTGGGTGTCCCAGCCGGTGATAAAGTCACGTCGCGCTACGGGGTTCCGGACTGGATCTCCGGGGGCCCGACCGCGGTCAAGCGAGCGTTCCTCCGGGGGTATTTCGGGGCCGAGCTATCAACGCCCGCCCGACGGGGCCCGAAGTTGTTCAAGCAACCCGTGTTCAAGATCGCTAAGACGGTCGAAACGCACGACGCTGGTCGAGCGTTCATCGACGGGATCTCCTCGATGCTCGAGGAGTTCGGGACCCGTGTCTCGAACGTGCGCGAGGCCGACGGGAACCGACGGGCCGACGGTTCTGTCACGACCACGCTGGTGGCCGAGCTCAACGCTGGTCAGGAGGCGCTTCGGAACTTCTTCGGCCGGATCGGGTATGCATACAACCGCACGGCCGACGTGGACGCACGGCTCGCGTACGCGTACCTCTCCGAGAAGCTCGACGAGCTGGGGGGTCTCGCCGACGTGGCAGAGAAAGCCCGGACCGCGGACGGCGAATACGGCGAACTCACCGAGATCGCAAAGGACCACGGCGAGGATCCCGCTCGCGTCCGACGGTGGCGACAGCGCGATATCAACCAGCCCCGGGCCCGCGACTTCCCCGAGTACGAGTCATGGTGCCTGGAGCGAGTTGCCGATCCTGAGGAGGGGCTTGTCTGGGACGAGATCACGGCCGTCGAAGACGCCGAGGACCAGCGGGTCTACGACGTGACCACGACCGACGAGGCCCATCGCTTCGTTACCAATAGTTTCGTCGGAAGCAATTGTCCCCCGTACAACGCCGACTTCGACGGGGACGAGATGAACATGCACGCGCTGCAGAACGAGG
>CAZKPC010000196.1:0-1527 GCA_964554565.1 uncultured Halobacteriales archaeon | reverse complement strand
TGATCCAGGCGCTCCCACATCGGTCGCGACCGATACCGGAACGGAGAATCCGAGTACGCCGACCCAGGACCTTTCGCCCGAGACGGTGACTCCAGGGCAGCCCGGCTTCACGTTCGTGACCATGCTGTTCGCCAGCCTGGCCATCGGACTGTTGGGTCGATTAATCCGGGACCAGGAGTAATGCCATCAACCAGACTTAACCCGAATCTTGCCTTCTCGTATCCGTTACCTCGAGGTCATCATCGACAGTTAGCGTGATTGATTCACCGTCGAGTGAAAACCTGAATCGCCCTTCGAACGGGTCGGTCGAGACGACCGTCTCATCGTAATCGAGCACCACCGAGCCACCGCGTTCAGGCGACGGCGAGATCGGGTTCATGCCGTGATCCGACAGTAACGGCGTGATAGCTCGGGGAGCTTGATCATTCCAGTTCAGTCGAAATCCAATTGCTCCACTCGCCCCCTGAATGCGGGACCTCCATTTAGTGGTCTGGGTGTGCAATGATGTGATCCCCGTCCGCGAATCCAACGCGATAGTAGGCAGTCCCACGTTTGAGGTATACTTCGAGGGTCTTGCCGTTCCCCGTTCGTTCCTCGATGCGGAATCGGAGGCTCTCCAGCGCTGTCGGCACCGAATCCTGTTCCACGGTATATTCTCCTTCATCGATAACCGTCTCAACAATCGCCCCCTCCTCTTCTGAGAGATCCCCGAACAGGATCGGATCGACATCCTCCTGCTCGGATTCCGTCAGGGACACCTCTTCGAGCCAGAACCGTACGGGCAAGGCTTGGGTACCCGTCGGGGTAGCACGGTTCTGATTGGCGGAGAGACATCCGGTAAGGGAGGATGTTAGGGCCATTCCCGCTGCGGATACGAATCGGCGTCGATCCATGGTTGGCTGAGTATTGATTGATGCCTTATACGGGCATTGTCAGCTCGTTCGACCGTCGTGCTCGATGACGAATTGGTCCGCAGTGGCCGCATAGACGGTCATCTCCCGGCCCTTCGAGGAATACCATGTGTCGACGGGAGCGATCAGGTCTGCATCCTCCAGCTTACTCAGATGGTACTGGATGTTCTGCATGGACGTATCTGTCTGCTCGACGATATCCGAGGCCGTCCCCGGCGTTTCCTCTATGCATGCGAGTATGCCCCGGGCCGTCTCGGAGCTGAGCGCCTGTAGCACGGCGCCGGTCCGGTCATCGGTGAGTTCGAGCGTTGATTGGTCCTTCGGCGAATGATCGATGGAGGGCCGAAGTGGGAGTGCGGTTGCCATGTGTGGGCTCAGTTTCCGGTGTGTCGAGTTTCTTGACAGGCGTCGGCGAGGCCGGCGAACCAAATCGGTTGATTATCGGCGACGGTGGCTGCATCGGTGTCGTTAAATCTGCGCCGACGGCGAACCATCCACCCAGCGAAGGCAATGACGCCGATCGTCAGGGCGCTCAGCGCCGGCTCCCCGGCCACTGCCATAGCTAGCAATGGGGTCAACACCACGAGCAGGCCGGCGAGAATGACCGGCAACGCGC
>CAZKPC010000195.1:0-1580 GCA_964554565.1 uncultured Halobacteriales archaeon | reverse complement strand
CGTTCTCGATGTGACTGACCCACCATTCGTCCATCTTCTGGGAGTCGATCACCATGGTGAAGGCCAACGTGTCCGTTTCGCCGGGCCCCAGCGTAACCGACGCCGGATCAGTCCCGTCGGCCACGGTGACCTCGTTCATCGTCATGGTATAGGCCACGTCCGAGACGGTCACGTCGGTCCGGTCACGGTCGTTGCGGAGCTCGACCACGGTGTTGAGTGGGGTTTCCTGTGGCGTGGCCTCGCCCCACTTAGCGCTGGACGAGCGCACCGTTACGACGGGCTGGCCCTGGAAGTCTAACGTCTGACTCCGTTGGCTGTTCATGTCCGCGAGCAGGTCCGTCGAGAACGTCTCCTCGCGTGAGGGCAGCTCGAGGTCGAACGTGGTCACCCCGGCGTCGATCGTCGCGCTCGAGGCGATGCTGATGGTGGAGGTCTCGCCGTTGTTGATGTGGGCCGCCCACCACTGCGGGACTTTGGTGTTGTCGAGCCCGAGCTGCAGTGATCGCGACGTGTCGCCTTCGGGAACGTCCTCGATCCGGGACGTCTCATCGGCGACGAGCACCTCGTTGATGGCGACCGTCTGCCGGAGGGTCAGGTCGACCAGGTCGTTCAGCGGCGAGTCCGTGTTCGGGTTGTTGATATCGAGGTTCGCCTCCAGCTTGGTTTCCGCGTCGGTCACCTCGCCCCACGCCAGCTCGGTCAGTTCGACCGTCGGCATCTCGTACTCGAGATCGCCGCCCACCTCCGTCGTCGAGTCAGTGGTGCTGGCGCCGCCACCGCCGAGCAGGTCCGTCTGGAGGTCCAGGCCCAGCTCCACGAGGTCGAGTTCGACGGTCGGATCGTTCTCGCCGCCGTCGACGATCAGGTAGGTCTCGACGCTGAGCGTGGTCGTCTCGTCGGCGTTCAGGTGGCTCACCCACCAGTCGTCGAACGCCTGCGTCTCGAGATCAGTGTTGATGACGAGCGTGTCGCTCTCGCCAGGGGCCACGGAGAACTCCGTCATGTCCTCGCCCTCGCCCATCGTGATCCCGTTCATCGTGACCACGTAACCGACACCATCGAAGGTGATCTCGGCATCGTGGTCGTTCGTCACCTCGGTGGAGACGGCGATCGGTGTCGTGTCCTCATTGGCCTGACCCCATTCGGCCGTGCGCTCGCCGAGCGTGAGCAGGGGCTGGCCGAGCAGCGAGATCTCGCGGCCGCCGTCGGTCTCGAGCGGCGCGAGGATCGCCGTGTCGAAGGACCGTTCCTGGGACGGGAGGTCGAAGGAGACGCCGAACGGTCCCTTCACGGTGGCGTCGATGGCCAGGGTCGATTGTTCGCCGTTGTTGACGTGGGTGACCCACCACGCCGGGATCTTCTGGTTGTCGATCGGAACGACGAGTTCGATCTCGTCCTGACCCGTCGAGAGGCCCACGCCCTCTTTGACGCCTTCGCCAACGGCCACACCGTTCAGGGAGGCAACGTATTCGATATCGATGATCCCGGGTATCCCGACCGGGTTCGGGTTCGACACCACGATGGTGGCCCGGATGTTCGATGTCGATTCGGTGACCTCGCCCCACCGGACGTCCACGTCC
>CAZKPC010000194.1:0-1582 GCA_964554565.1 uncultured Halobacteriales archaeon | reverse complement strand
GACGCTCGTTCCCCCGCACGTCCCTCCGCTAGCGCTCCCGTCCGTACGGGGCTACCGGTTTCCACACAAGCGGCTCGGCGGTCCGAGGAACACCGACTCGGCGAAGGCGACACCGTTCGAAGTGGAGGGATGTCGGCTCGAATACCGAGACCGGTCGGGAATGAGTGTGATCCAACCCTCTCGTGGTCGCCGTCGTTCAGGCTGCGTTTTGTTGTCGTTGGATTCGCCAGCTCCAGAAGTCGTCCCACCATCCGTTCTTTTTGATGACGCGGATCGCGAGCATGGGGTTGATGCTGTCGACGTTCCAGCAAGCGCCGGGGAGTTTGAGTCGATCCTGGGGAAGGTACTGATGGGCACTCTCGACCTCTCCGGAACCGATCGGCCAGCCCTTTGCCTCGTATTCCTCGTAGTTGAGGCTGTCTGAGAAACGTTCGAGATGACGGATCAGTCGGTCCAATCGATTGTGGTCGGTCTGCTGATACAGCTCGCGGAGTCGCTCGAGGACCTCCTCGAGCTCCCCCTCCCAGATTGCATCCAGAAACTCCTCGACCCATTGGTCTTGAAGCTCCTCGTCGATCCCGATCGCTTCGGCGGTCTCGTGGAAATGGCTCTTGAGATGAGGATGATCCAGGATGAACTGCAAGTGGGGAAACTGCTCCTCGAGCGCTTCTTTCAGTCCATTGCCCCCATCCCCGGGGCTGATCACCTTCGTCTCGGGCGTCCAACCCTCTAGGAGGGCCAATCCGTGGAGCTGTTCACAGATCTCGTCGTAGTCCCCCATTCGACTGACATATTTCTTCGAGACCTCCCCCAGACGCCGGACAAATCCCACCCGCACCTCTTTCCACTCGTCGACTCGCACCACATCGTCCGGCTCATACTCTTCCCGACCTGCCAGGCCAGCCCGCATGGCCGTCATATATTCGCCGGTCCGGATCAGGCATCCATCCAGTTCAGCCAGTAATTGCTCGACCGAGCTGTCCTCCCGCTCCGCAGCCTGGGACGAGCAGGGAAGTCGCTCGTCGAGATACGTCAGCGCCTCCTCACCGACATCGTTGGTCACCCGCAGAATACTCGTCCGCCCGACATTGAACCCATAATGCTCCTCAAAACGCTGCTCGGCCTGAGCATACGAATCCTCGGAGCCAAAATCCGCCAGTGCGCGCTCCAGCGCCGGGGTTTTCCCCTGGCCGATCACGCCGAATTCATCCTTCATTGGCCGGGCCGACTCCCCGGTCTCGCGATTCCGTAAATACGGTGACCTCACCCGCGCCGTGCCAAGCTTGCTGCTCATCTCCACCGGTTCGCCTTCCTCCGAGATTCGCATCCCTTTGTGCCGACATTCCTCGATTTTCTTGTCCGAGAGTCGGTTCCAGACCTTCTCGAGCGCGGCCAGACCGACCAGCATCATCAACTCGAAGATCAACTCGTCGATCTCGAAGGGGTGTTCCTCCTCGAGCCACTCCGCATCCTCGAAGAGTCGCTGTGCAATCTCGTCACTTATCTCATCGATCAAATCGTGGTACCTCTCTTCCATGGCAACCTCGCGTGGGATCGTGGGATGATGGCTTCATTCCGACGC
>CAZKPC010000193.1:0-1585 GCA_964554565.1 uncultured Halobacteriales archaeon | reverse complement strand
GCGCTCCCGGATCGAGATCGACCAGTCCTCGATCCGGACGGGCAGGTCCGCTAGCGCCGCGTAGGTGTCCCGCCCCACGGGTTACTCGTTCCCGACGAGGCGGTTGACGAGCGCCTCCGGATCGAACCGATCCAGGTCGTCGTACCCCTGGCCGGTCCCGAGAAACAGGATCGGCTCGCCGGTCACATGGGCGATCGAGATCGCGGCGCCGCCCGACGTATCGGCGTCCGCCTTCGTGAGGATCGCGCCGTCGATGCTGGCGGCCTCGTCGAACTGGCGGGCCCGCTGGACCGCGTCCTGCCCGGCGACGGCCTCGTCGACGAACAGCGTCAGGTCCGGGTCGACTACCCGGTCGATCTTGTCGAGCTGGGCCATCAGGTCCTGGTCGGTATGCAGCCGGCCGGCCGTGTCCCCCAACACCACGTCGACGTCGTTGGCCTCCGCGTACTCGACGGCATCGTAGATCACCGCCGCCGGATCGCCGCCCTGCTCGTGGGTGATGAGCTTCTCACCGAGCGCATCGGCGTGCTCCTGGAGCTGTTCGTTGGCCCCGGCCCGATAGGTGTCGCCGTTGGCCAACACCGTCGAGTAGCCCCGGTCGTCCAGGTAGCGGGCGACCTTCGCGATCGTGGTCGTCTTGCCGACCCCGTTCACGCCCGTGAAGATGATGACGACCGGCGTCTCGGCGGCCGCCAGGCGCTCCTCGAAGTCGAACTGGCCGACGCCCACGACCGACAACAGCGCGTCCCGGAGTGCCGACTCGACCACGCTGCCGGTCCGGGTGGTGATCGCCCGCGTCTCGCCGACGAGTTCCTCCCGGACGCGGTCCAGGATGGCCTCGGCGACGCCCATCTCCACGTCGTTCGAGAGCAGCGCCAGCTCGAGTTCCTCGAGCGGCCCCTCGAGGTCGCCCTCGTCGATGACCCGACGGCCCTTCGCCAGCGACTTCGCCCGCCGGGCGATCCCGCCGGTGCCGTCATCCTCGGCCGGTTCGTCCGGCTCGTGGGCTTCGACCTCCTCTCCTTCCTCCTCGACGGGCGCCTCGGCCTCCAGTTCCTCCTCGACGTCCTCCTGGAACCGGCCGAGGGTCTTCCGCAGCCCGTCGAACATCGGCTACCCGTTGGGGCCGAGGTCGGTCGAGCTGTCCCGGCCGGCTTCCTGTTGGCGGGCGGCCAACTGCGCGTACTCCTGCTGGGCCTGGGCGCTGATCTCCTCGCCCTGGGCTTCGAGGTCAGCGATCGCGTCGGTCGCCTCGTCGATCTCCTCCTGGAGGCGGTCGACCTTGTCCTCCAACACCTCGACGGCATCGTTCTGCTCGCGCTCGGCCGCGTAACCGCCGCCGAGTGCGACGATCACGGCGTCCAGGTCCTCGATCGAGGCCTGGATGTAGGCCTCCCCGCCGACCGGGACCTGCACGACGTCGCCGCTCTCGAGGGACTCGATGGCGTCGATCGCCTGTTCGATCTCGGTCTGCTCGGCCCGCATGCGCTCGACCTGGTTGCGGAGGGCTTCGGTGACCTGCTCGATCTCCTCCTTCTGGGCGGCCATCTGCTGGAGCCGCGCCTCGTCCCCGCCGGCGCTCATG
>CAZKPC010000192.1:0-1604 GCA_964554565.1 uncultured Halobacteriales archaeon | reverse complement strand
TGGTGCCGACAGTCCAAGAATGGCGATTCCGGATAGCAAGGCACACTCTCATCCGATTGCTGGCCACGAAGAGCTAGCCTCTAAAGATGGACCACCAGGTGCGAGCTTTGAAAATCACCAACTGGGTTGAATCTGGTTCCGGTCCGAAAATGGATCGGTCAACAGGATTGCCCATCTGGAAATCTTCGATTTCCGATCGCCGCTTATGGACCGGGAATACCTGCCAGAAAGTGGATAAGCGGCCCCCGAAAACGTTACCGGCATGCCGGATGGCACCGACCCCGAGTCCGTCGGCTCGGGCACTGGGGAGATCGAAGACGTTCCGGTGATCGGCTGTACGCAATGCGACCGTGACTGGGCCCTCGAATACGAACTCGAGGAGCTCAATGCCGGGAACCGAGCGGTGGAACAGTTCGCGCTCGATCACCAGCGCCATACCGGCCATTTCCCCGATGAGGTGACCCCCTGGATCGTCGAGTGTCGCCAGTGCCCGGCGGGCGACCACTACCTGGCCGAACGGCCCGCCCGGCGCTGGGCTCGAACCCACGCTCGACACACCACTCACGAGCTGACGTTACAACCGCCGAACCCCGAGGTGTCCAGCGAAACGATTCTGGAACCGTAGGGCAGATCCCGAAACCTCCCGGTGGGCAGCCCTTTAGCTCTCTTCGAGCCGTCGCGACAGGAAGTCCTCCAGGATCGTGAACACACGGACCTTCCGCTCGATGTCCGAGGAGCTGTGGCCTTCTTGCCCGAGTTCGACGTATTCGAAGTCGGCACCTTCGCCCGCTTCGAACCCAGCATCCTCCAACGCCTCCCGGAACAATCGCGCTTGGGACACCGGGACCCGGGTGTCGTTGACGCCATGCAGGATCAGCAGCGGGCAATCGATGTTCTCGACGTAGTTGACCGGCGAGCGGTCCTGGTAGAGCTGGGGGTTCTCCTCGGGCTCGCCGAGGTACTTGACCATGAGTTCGCTTCGGAAATGGGGCATGGTGTTCTCGTACATGTCCTGCAGGTCGCTCACGCCCACCCAGGCGATCCCGGCGTCGTAGAGCTCGGGATACTGGACCAGCTGCCAGTAGGCTGAAAACCCGCCGAAGGACCGCCCGAACACCGCCACACACTCCTCGTCGATCCAGTCGTGGGTGTCGAGGACGTGCTCGGCGGCGGTCGCGACATCGCCCTGTTCGGCCCCGCCCCAGTCGTGGTACAGCCGCTCCTTGAAGTCCCGTCCGAGCCCGGCCGAGCCGCGATAGTTGACTTGCAGCACCGCGTAACCGCGGGACGCGAGGAACTGGTCGTAGACGTCGAAGTCCTTGGTTTCGTACACCGCCGGCCCGCCGTGTGGGTTCACGATCAGGGGCGCCGGTCGCACGCCAGGATCGTACAAGAGTCCCTCGATCTCCAGCGGTTCGTAGGGTTCATGCTCGATCGCCCGGGCGGGCGTCTCGGGCACCCCGTCCGATTCGACCGTGAAGAACTCCGCGTCCGCGAAGTCACTCCGGTCGAACGGCCCGTAGTCGGCCTCCAGTAGCACCTCGGCTTCGTCGCTCTCGACGTCGTAGGCCAGCAGTTCCCGCCGTCTCGTGGGGGCCTCATGC
>CAZKPC010000191.1:0-1612 GCA_964554565.1 uncultured Halobacteriales archaeon | reverse complement strand
CACCTCCAGGCTGAACGCGACGGGAAGCGGATCGCGCCCGATTTCCTGGACTGACCGGGCCTTGACCTCCTCCCACGGCTGAAGCGCGTGGGATTCCTCACGCTGGGGGGTTCGCCGTCGTCGCGCCCACGGAGGCAAGCTTCCCCTCGTGGGTACTCCGGTTGGTGTGCTCCTCATTGGGGTTTGCCCGCTTGCGTCGCGGGGCGGTTCTGGTGGGCCGCCAGCGGTGATTGTCCCACGTGAGGCACACGGGCCGGGCCATCGGCCGTGGTCCGTTCGATTCGTAACGTCGGAGGAACGTCTCCGATGCGGTGAGGTCCGCGTGACCCTCGAAGCCACAGGAACAGGTGAGCGTCTCGCGGTGGCGCGTCGTGTTCTCCGTCGAACCGCAGTTCGGGCACGCTTGGCTGGTCCACGCTTCGGAGCGGACTTCGAGGGTGAGGCCGTACTCCTCGGCGGTGCATGCGAGCCGGTCGATGAACGCCCGAAACGCCCAGAAGTTGTGCGTCTTCGCGTTCACTCGCGCCGACCAGTGGGTTTCGAGCACCTCGGTGAGGTCGCCGATATAGATCGTCGAGACGCCCTCCTCGTACAGCCGTTCCATGAGATCGCGGGCCAGTGCCGCCATCGCGTGATTACGGCGTCGCGTCCGTCTGCGGTACAACCGCCGAATCCGCTTCGAGGTGTATCGACCGTCCTCAAGGAGCGACTGCAGCCGGGCGATCTCCTCGGTCGTGGCCCGAAAGCGCTCGAACAGCTCCGAACCGTCGTAGCGGTACTGCCGGCCGGTCGTGGTCGTACAGGCGACCAGGGTGTTGGCACCGACGTCCAGGGCAGCCGATTCCTCGGCTCGTAACGAATCCTGTCCCGTATCGTCCATCGTGACAGGCTGAATGGCCCTGAACGTCGCCTCGACCGCGTCGTAGTACAGTTCCAGCCGGCCCTGTTGCCCGCTCCATTTTGGTTGGCCGCACACCTCCAGGCGCAACCGTTCGTTGTGTGAGAGGCCGTACTCCTGTTTGAGATCCGTGCCGACCGGAATCTCCAACCTTGATCGCTCGCCGGTCTCCAGGGTGTACTGGTCGTTCCGGATGTAGGTGCGGAGCTCGCGGCCCGCCTCTCGATTACCCCAGAAACCGGGGGGAGCGGCCGACTCGCCGGCCTCTTGTGCGGCGAAGAACGACTTCCAAGCCTCGGAGTTCTTCCGAATGACCTGCTGGGCCGTCGCCGAACCGAGTACGCCGACGAACCGCTTGCGGTAATCCGCCGTGTCCCAGACGCTTTCATCCTCGTTGAGGTTCTGTAACCGCTCGTAGTTCAACTGGTTCCAGAGACAGGCCGAGGTGTCGAGCAGGGTGCGCAGGAGTACCTCATCTTCGTCGGTCAGCGGGCGGACCGCGAACGTGTTCGTCCGGCGCACGACGTGTTTTATTTCGGGGTAGTATGTGATAAAACAAAGCCATGGGAACAGGGTGAAAGTGAAGGTGGTATGGTCGGTGACCCCCCTGGACGGCATCGATATGGAGACGGGGAGTCGCTGTCCGCTCGGACCCACGACTGACGATCGTGGGCTTCCGCTCGTATCCGTGTCAGGAGGACTGCTTGTCTTCCT
>CAZKPC010000190.1:0-1614 GCA_964554565.1 uncultured Halobacteriales archaeon | reverse complement strand
CTATCCATACCGTCTGTGGGTGGAGCAGCTAGAAAAGGCCTCCAATAAGGCAAACGGTGATTCATGTGAAATCCTCTCACATGCCGTCGTGAATCCCTCCGTTGGAGCGATTCTGTGGATTTTCGAGGCTCGATCTCGTGTCACTTCTCACTCAGTCTCTATGTCGTTGAGGGCGATCAGTCCAGCCGGCCCGACGACGAACGCTCGGCCGGCCGCGATGACCGGCGAGGCGTACTCCACAGCGTGAACCGACGAGATCCGCCAGTGCTCGCGGTCAGGAGCGAGCAAGCCACCGGTGGCTCTGCGGAAGGCACGGACATCGCCGGTGACGACGAGGACGTTTTCGTCGGTCACGACGGGAGCGGCAGTTCCCTCGCTCGGGAGGTGGGCCTGCCAGGTCGTCTCGCCGGTCTCCGGATCGAGTTCGTGGAGGTCGCCCGCGGCAACGTAGATATCGCCGTTGGCGGCCGTCGCGGCCCCAGCACGACTGTGGAGGTCCCGTCGCCAACGGATCTCGCCCGAGTGATCGACCGCGACAGTTTCCAGGTGCCCGGTCTGCACGACGCCATCGTCGTCGACAACCGACGCGGCGTAGGGGGTATCAACAGGCACACGCCAGCGTTCCTCGCCGGAGTCGGGATCGAGTTTCACCAAGGCGTTCCGGTCGGGGGTGTACACACCGTCCGCGGTGACGGCGGGGGCGACCTGTGTTGCGGTGAAATCGCCGAGGTTGTATTCGTCGTAGACCAGCGGGTCGAGCGATTGCCGCCAACGCTCGGTCCCATCAGGGGCGAGTCGAAGGCAAGCCGTCGCGCTACGAACGTACACGTCGCCATCGGCACTGGTGACACCGTAGGTCCGCCTGTCACCGACGCGGACTGTATCGATGACCTCGCCATCGGCCAGCGAGAGGACAGTTACCGACGCGGGTGCCGGGTCAGGGGCGTCGCTTGTCCGGATGACCCGCGTCGGGACGTAGAGCCGACTCCGATCCGGGTCGAGGGCCGGTGCGCCGGAGATCTCCCTGTCGAGTCGTTGCTCCCACTGCTCATCACCATCAGGCGTGACTGCGACGACCCGACGGTCAGCGGCGAAATACACGACACCCTTCTGGACAACTGGTGGTGTGTACGGCCAGCCGCCCGAGGCGATGATATCGTAGCCATCGGCTTCGGGTGCGCCGCTTGTGACCCGATTCGCGTTCGCCGGGCCGTTGCCATACGAGCGCCAGTCGCCGCCGTGGAACGGTTCTTGTTCCGAGTTGTCGCCAACGGCACTACACCCGGCGATTGTACCCGTCGTCGCTGTCCCGACGACCGCGAGGAAGGCTCTCCGTGATAGGCAGTGATGAGATGAATCAGATCCCAACGGCATTGACTGTGCAGGATTACCCTCCGTGTAGGAGGGGTTTGCGGGGGACACAGTTCTCGGGTTTGTCCAGTCATGAAAGGGCCTTGCGTCTTCCCGTCGCTTGATTCGCAGTCGTCCATGCTACGGGTTCACTAAAACCCGTTTCAGGGTCTACGATACTGCCTTTCCTCGCCCGGCTATCCCTGCATCTGTAGGTCTCGTATCGCCGGTGGTCCTCCAATCGTTGGGGGCTCACGACGTTCC
>CAZKPC010000189.1:0-1632 GCA_964554565.1 uncultured Halobacteriales archaeon | reverse complement strand
CGACGATGTACTGGCCGAAGCCGATCATGTAGAAGGCGCTGGCGAACATCAGGCCAGTCCACATCCCCCAGCCGACGATGCTCCCGAAGAAACCCCCCAGGGCTCGGTTGATGTAGTGATAGCTGCCCCCGGAGATGGGCATCCCCGTGGCCAGTTCGGCCAGCGAGAGCGCGGCCAGCAGCGCGACGAACCCGGCGATCCCGAAGGAGATCGAGCTCGCAGGACCGGCGCCCTCGGCAGCGATGGCCGGCAGGATGAAGATTCCGGCACCGATCATCGTCCCGCCGCCCAGGGTCATGGCCTCCGTGAACCCGAGCGTCCGGTCGAGTTGGCTCTCCGTCATCCTGTGTGCGGGGGACCCTGGAAACGCGATCGCGTCCCATGGCTGGCTGGCTGTTCGGACACGACACCCGACAGACAGTAGCGGGCCTACTTATACACTCCCGAGTGAATCGGCGCGTACAACCGGAGCAAGTTTTTAACCGGGTTGGTCGAGGATCCAATGATATGGCCGTTGATACCGGGGATCACGAACCAACGGTGTTGATCCCGGTCGACGCTAGCGGGGGGGACGACCTGCCGGTCGGACTGGTCGAGTTGCTCTCCCCGTTCCGGGTCGTGGTCCTGGGCTACTACGTGGTCCCCGACCAGGCGACCCCCGAACAACTCCGGGCCGACCACGAAGCGGAAGCGACCGCCCGGATCGACGAGGCGGCGGCGCGGTTTGCTGATCGCGGTGCGGACGTCGAGTCCCTCGTCGTGTTCACCCACGACCGGTTCGAGACGGTCGACCGCGTTGCGGCCGAGTACGGGGCCGATGCCGTTCTCACGCCGGGCGAGTCCGGGGAGCACCTGGAGACGGTGTTCGTGCCGTTGCGGGGCGACGAGGACCTCGAGTCCATCGTCTCCTTCGTCTCCAATCTCGCTCGCGAGAGCGACGCCGAAGTCACACTGTTCAACGTCGCCGACTCCGAGGAAGCCGCCTCCCGTGGCGAGATGATGCTCAGGGGCGTTTGTGACCGTCTCGAAGAGGACGGCGTCGACCAGGACCGTGTCGCCTGGCTGTTAGAGCAGGGAGACAGCCCGAGCGATGCGATCGTCGCGGCGGCCGGGGAATACGACGTGCTGGTGCTGGGGGAGTCGGAGCCATCGCTTCGGGAGCGGATCTTCGGCCCCACGACCGGCCGGGTCGTCGACAGGATCTCCCGTCCGGCCCTCGTCGTCCGGGACGCGTAGAAGCGATCTCCGGTGAAAGAGCGACCAAACCCGGGAGCCGTTAGGTCAGCCACGAGAGGATCCGAACCTCCTCGCCGGGCATCGTAGGTTCGAGAGCCGGCTCTGAGAGCGGGCCCATGGGGGAGCGAGTTTTAGAGCGGCCGGTGGCCCGCGCTCCAGTACGAGCCGCGATGGGTGGTGAAGGTGACCTAGATCAACCCTCAGTCGCACATCGATGCTGGATGACTGCCTGTCGTGACAGTCTCAAAACCGATCCGGGTTCGACCCAGATCCGTGACAACTCGACGTGCTTCCCTGAGAATCCCCGGTGTATGGTGATTTCTCTCCGTCCAAGAGGGACACGGGCGTGACGGGAGTCGAACCCGTGGTCGAATGGTTAGGAACCATTCGCCCTAT
>CAZKPC010000188.1:0-1650 GCA_964554565.1 uncultured Halobacteriales archaeon | reverse complement strand
CAGACGGAAAGCGACCACGTGGCCGGGACCGGGCTGCTCGCACTGGAGGACACCCACAACATGCGGGGCGGGCGGGCGATCGAACCGGGCGCGCTGGAAGCCGCCGCGGATGTCGCTCACGAACACGGCGTTCCGGTCCATCTCGACGGCGCACGCCTCTGCAATGCCGCCGTCGCCCTCGATCGAGCGCCGGCGGAGTTCACCGACGGCGTCGACTCGGTGATGTTGAGCCTCTCGAAGGGGCTGGGCGCGCCGGTCGGCTCCGTGCTCGGCGGGAGCGAGGCCGTCATCGACCGGGCCCACCGGGTTCGCAAGCAGTACGGCGGCGGGATGCGGCAGGCCGGCGTGATCGCCGCCCCCGGGCTGTTGGCCCTCGAAAACGTCGACCGGCTCGCCGAGGACCACGCTCGGGCTGACCAGCTGGCCGAGGGGCTCGCCGGGATCGATGGGCTGGACGTCCAGCCGCCGGAGACGAACATGCTCATGGTGAGTTCCGAGCCGGCATCGCTGCGGACTGAAGGCTTCCTCGAGGCGATCGAAGCCGAGGGCGTCCAGGCGTCGCCGATCGGCGAGTACACCACCCGCTTCGTGACCCATCTCGACGTGACTGAGAGCGACATCGAAGAGGCCGTGGCAGCCGTCGACCGGGCGCTAGCCTGACACGCGAACGTGTGGAGGCGGTCGGCCAGGACCGGTGCTACCGCCCTTTCTTGTAGCCCTGGGTGAAGCTGGTGATGATCCGGCGGACGAAGAGGAACATGAGGAAGAAGAAGAGCGCGACCGCGCCGATCACCGCGGCCGTCGCCGCATCGAGGGCCATAGGCGGTCGGAGGCCGCCGGCCAGCAAAGTGGTTTCGGCGGCCGCGGAACCGAACGTTCAAAGCGCAAAGGAGCGTCGCGGGGCCATGGCTCGTCTTCTCCCCGGCGGGGGTAGCGACACGACGCCCGACGCCGGACCCCGGGTGATCGGCCTCGAGGGCGAGCAGGCGGACGACCTCCTCGCGGCGATGTCCTCGGGGACGGCTCGGGAGCTGCTCTCGGTCCTCCATACCGAACCCGCGGCGCCCTCAGAACTGGCTGACAGCGTCGGGACGACGCTCCAGAACACCCAATACCACCTCGAACAGCTCGAGGAGGCGGGGGCGGTCGAGGTCGTGGACACGGTGTACTCGGAGAAGGGCCGCGAGATGGACCTCTACGCCCCGGCCGACCAACCGTTGGTCGTGGTCGCCGGTGGCGCCGACGAGACCGCCTCGCTGCGCTCGGCGATCGGGACGCTGGTGTCCGGCCTGGCGATCGTCGGGCTGTTGGCCGTCCTGGTGCAGTCCCTGGCCGGCCAGGAACCCGCCGAGACGGCCGACGACGCGATGACCATGACCGCCGAAGAGGCGACGCCGGTCGCCGGCGGTGGCGCCGGGTTCGATGTGCTCGGCGCCCTCACCGAGCCGGGCGTGCTCTTCTTCCTCGGAGGCAGCGCGGCGCTGCTGGTGGCCGGGGCCGTGTGGTACGTTCGGCGCTGAGACGGCTCCCCGAGACTCAAACCGCTGTTGTAGTCTCGATAACCCTCTTTTCCAAGGGGTGCATAGGGCTCGCTGCCGCCGACCCCTGCCCCCTGCGGTCGGACGGCCGGTCCCCGCTTCACCCCCACTC
>CAZKPC010000187.1:0-1655 GCA_964554565.1 uncultured Halobacteriales archaeon | reverse complement strand
AGGACAACAAGACGGAACTCTCCCGCCTCGGCTCCTCGAAGTCGCTGTACGCCGATACCGAGGGGAACATGGAACCGGAGATGGTACTGACCGCGGCAGCCGATATGGCTCACCACGCGGCGGAGACGCTGGCGGGCTGGGCCGAAGACGAGGACGTCGACGGGGCCTTCCTGGCGGCAGCCGACAGCGAACGCGATCACTACGACACGATCGCCGCCGAACTCGACGCCCACGACCCCGGCGAGCGCCCCGCTGTCATCGAGTCCCTTCGTGGGTACGAAACTGCGATCGAGCGGCTGGGCGCCTTCGTCGGCTGGACGCTCGTCGCCGAGGAGAAGAGCGGACAGTACTCCGGCTTCTTCACCGGGCAGGCCGACCCGCAGACTGCGAGCCTGTTCCGCGGATTCGCCGACGACTACGAGGCGAGCCGGGCGGGCGCGCTGGACGCGCTCGATGCGGTCTGTGAGCCCGAGGACTGGGACCACGCCGAGGCGGCCGCGACCGGCGCCGTCGGCGCCGCCTACGACGAGTACTTCGAGACGCTCGAGGACATAGGCGTCAACCCCAAGCCGGTCTGCTGACGGTCACCTCAGACGCTCCGCATCGACCCGCCGTCGACGGCGAGCGCCGCGCCGTTGACGTAGCTCGCACGCGGGCTGGCGAGGAAGGCGACGACGTCACCCAGCTCACCGGGATTGCCGATGCGGTCAAGCGGCACGTCGCTCGCCCAGTCCTCGTAGCCCGCCTCGTAGTCCGGATACTCGCCGCGGTCGACGCTGTCCTCGATGAGTTCCTCGATCCGCCCGGTCTCGTGAGCCCCCGGCAGGACCGCGTTCGCCCGCACCTCCGGGGCAAACTCCCGCGAGACGGTCTTGACGATCCCGATGACTGCCCGGCGGACCGCATTCGATAGAATCAGATCGTCGATGACCTCCCTGACCGACCGGGAGGTGATGGCCACGACGCTCCCGGCCCCGGAGTCGACGAGGTGCGGGCGGGCTTCCCGGAGCGTCCAGACGCCGCTCATCACGAGCATGTCGTAGGCCCTGTACCAGTCGCTGTCGGCCTGCGCCGTGAATGGGCCACTGGGCGGCCCGCCGGCGCTGGTGACCACGTGATCGAGTCCGCCGAACGCTTCGACGGTTTCCTCGACGACGGCGGCCACGTGATTCGAATTCGTGATGTCCGCCTGCACTGCCAGCACGTCGCCGTCGCCCGCGGCTCGCAACTGTTCGCGTGCCTCGTCGACGTGTGCCTCAGTGGAGCCACAGACCGCCACGTCGGCGCCCTCCCGGGCCAGAGCTGTCGCGCTCGCGAGTCCGAGCCCGCTCGAGGCGGCGGTACACAGCGCTGCGTTGCCATCGAGTTCGAGATCCATACCCCATGTTGCCGGCTGTAAACCCGTAAAGATACCCGCCGTTCGGCCCGTCGCTGCGGACTGACGTCGCCGAATCAGCCGCCCCAGAAGTTGTCGCGACTCCCCAGACGCGGGCTGTCGTCCTCTGTCCTGTCTTCTTTCTCCGCCTCGGCTTCGACCTCGTCGGCTTCGACGGCGTCGCCCTCCTCTCTCTCCTCGTCGGGGAGCCGTTCGAGTTCCTCGGCGCGGGCGTGGTTCGAGCGGACCTTCGTTATCTCCACCCGGGCGCGGGCCGGCG
>CAZKPC010000186.1:0-1680 GCA_964554565.1 uncultured Halobacteriales archaeon | reverse complement strand
CGAAGATGCCGCCGTAGTCGGCGACGTCCTCGCCCATGTAGAAGACCTCCTCGTTGTCGCGCATCTCGTCGGCGATCGCCTCGACCATCGCACGGCTCATCGTCAGTTCGCGCTCGATCGTCTCGGCCATCACTCCTCACCCCCCGCGAACTCGAAGTCGGGCTCTGTCTCCGTGACGCCGCTGGCCGAGTTCACCCACATATCCTCGTGGGCGGCCCCGGGGTCGGGTTCGGGCTGATCCTTCGCCCAGTTGATTGCGTCTTCGACGCGCTCCTCTGCCTCCTCGCGCAACTCCTGGATCGTCACGTCGTCGGCGCCGTGAGCCCGCAGGTCGGCCGCCAGACGCTCGATCGAGTCGCGCTCGGCCGCCGCCTCCTGGTCCGCCTCGGGCCGGTAGACCTGGGGATCGCCCATGAAGTGGCCCATCCGCCGGTGGACCTGGATCTCCATCAGCGTCGGCCCGTTCCGGTCGCGGGCGCGCCCGACTGCCTCCGCGGCGGCCTCGTAGACGGCGACGGCGTCGTCGCTGTCGACCCGCACCCCGGGCATGTCGAAGCCCTCGGCCCGACGCGAGCCGTCCCCGACATCTGTCACGCGCTCCTTTGGCATGCTGATCGCCCAGTCGTTGTCCTCGATGACGAACACGACCGGCAGATTCTGGACCGCGGCGAAGTTCAGCGACTCGAGGAACCCCCCCTGATCGATAGCGCCCTCTCCGAGGTAGGCGACTGCGACGCTGTCGGTGTTGCGCTTTTTCGCGGCCAGCCCTGCGCCGGCGGCCGGCGGACACCCCTGTGCGATGATGCCGCTGCATGCGAACCCGGCGTCGGGATCGAACAGGTGCATGTGTCCGCCCTTTCCCCCGCAGAGACCGGACTCGCGGCCGAATATTTCGGCTGTCATCCGCTTCAGATCAATCCCCTTCGCGATGGCGACGTGGTGTGGCCGGTGGGGCGCTGTCACTGTGTCGTCCTCGCGGAGGTGCTGACAGACTCCCACCGCCGCCGCCTCCTGACCGGCCGCGAGGTGCAACTCGCCGGGGATCGGCCCCGCCGAGATGTCGAAGGCCGGCTGCTTGCCCTCCAGGTACTCCTCCTGGAGGCGCTGTTCGTAGTGTCTGGCCGTCACCATGTCGACGTACATCTCCTGCAGTTCGGTAACTGATACCATGTGTGCGACACACAATACGATGCAATATTACATAACCGTAGGGGTGAAAGGTGGCGCCAGTAGAGAAAGCAGGAGGCTATCGTGACCGGACTCGGATGTCCCCGTCGGGGCTGACACCGAGAGTGATTGGGTGAGTGACCTGCCGGCCCTGGACCGCGTCGCCGGCAGCGTCGGTCACGAGTTCTATCAGTTCGGGGGCGGTATAGCTGACGTCGATCCCGGCCTCGTCACACGTTCTGAACAGGCGCCGTGGTACCTCGTAGAGGTCGGTCCCGGGGTCGATATCGACGTGTACTGGAGCCGCGAGGATGTCGGTGAAGGCGACGGTGTTGTGTGCCTTCCGGACGTTCTCGCGGGCGCTGGCCTCGACGCTTGCGACGTTTGCCCGCGACGTGCCGAGTATTTCCGCGATGTCGGCCTGTCGGTACCCCCGCTCGCGGAGGACGTACACCTCTGCCTGCCGGCGGGTGAGCACGTTCCCGCCCGGATCGAACCCTGTCTCAGCGATCA
>CAZKPC010000185.1:0-1689 GCA_964554565.1 uncultured Halobacteriales archaeon | reverse complement strand
CGCGGATCATCGGCCGAGTGTTCCGCTCGGCGAAGCGTCTGTCCAGTGTTCCAGGTGCTCGGTGGTTACGCGTTGACCGGAGCCCGGCCGATCAGGTAATAGGCGATGAGGCCGGCTACTACGCCGGCGGCCGCGGTTCCGCCGACCATCCAGAGCGTGAGGGGCGCCTGTGTCGCCAGCCAGCCCCCGTTGGCACCGCCAGCGGCGGCACCGATGACACCGGCCTCTTCCGCTTCCATCGATCAGGCCCGACCGCTGGTTGGACATCAAAGGTTGTGGATTCGCGTCGAGCAACACAGACTGGTGCCCGGCTACGGCTCCCCGCTGCCGTGACTCCAGGATCCGGACTCACCCGTTCGCGTTAGCGAAGGCACAGCCGCCCTCGTAGTCGGGAACCTGGTCACACCACGCTTGGACCAGCCAGCCGAACTCGGCCGACCCGTATCGTCCGAACGCGCCTTCGGCGATGACACATTCGGTGGTGGCGTCCATCTCGGCACTGTCCTCGATGACCTCGGGGATGGATCGCTCGATCCACGGCCCGTCGGTGACCCGTCCGCGAAGCGTATATCGTCCCGCATGCCGTCCCCAGGTGCACTCGAGGACCGCCCCCGGGATCCGTGAATCGGGCTTCCCGGGGACGGCGTGCTCGGATCGATGCACGGTCGTCTCTCCCCGGTCGATCTCCACCTCGATGCGCTGTGGCTCCGGATGGTAGTTCTTGACCGCGACCCAGCCCAACCGGGACTCCGGCGGGTCGGATTGAAGCCCGCCGAGACAGCCACTGCTCGTCGTCAGGGCGCCCGTTGACATGGCGGCCAGCAGCTGCCGCCGGCGCAGGATCGTTCCCGACCCCGGAATGGACTGACCGGTAGTCATGGGACCGCCGCGGTGACGACTGCCGGACATCGGCGAAACCAGCTTCCGCGACTGGTGCTGATCGGTTCCGAGTGGCCCCAGACGTGGTCGGTGCGTCTATACTGCATTCTTGCGCGATCGAAGGCGGCGCCCACCGATGGCGAGGAGCGTCAACCAGACGGCCCCCACTAGCAGGAGGCTGACCGGACGCACGGCCAGGAGCCCGTACAGTTCGAGATAGGGAGCCAGGACGCCCAGCGAAGCGACCCCGCCGCCGATAGCCAAACTGGCTCCCAACACCCGTCCATCTCCGCCGGTCAACGCGAGATACCCGATGAGGAGTGCGAGCGGGAGCATCGTCAACCAGGCGACGATCAGACGGTCCGGATAGGGGAAGAAGGCGCCGTGGCTCATCGTCCCGGTCCGGAGGAGGTGTCGCTCGCCGTCGGCCACGACGAATTGCAGCGCCTCGCTCCGGGAGAGTTCCTCGCCGTACGTGAACTCCTCGGGGAGCTCCTCAGCCGCGTAGGTGTCACACACGAGCATGAACTCGGGGCAGACGTCCGGGACGAAGCGGCGTTGGTCCCCATATTGGGGGCGAGGTTCGGCGGCACGGGTCCGATCGAACAGCTCCTGGGCGGCCGGCGAGAGCTCCGCGTACTGGTAGACGGCGAGGTCGGACCCGTCGGTGTAATCGTCATAGAGCGACGAGGACTCGGGGATGATGGTGTGGGCGTACCGTGGGCTGTCGGAGGCGGTGACGTACGGGGAGGCGAGGGTGCCTGGATAGAACGCGAGCCACAGCAGGAGTACGGCCATGGCGATCCCGGC
>CAZKPC010000184.1:0-1707 GCA_964554565.1 uncultured Halobacteriales archaeon | reverse complement strand
CGGCGCGCATGTGAGTTCCTCCCAGGCGACGGGTTGTTAACTTTCCTAAAGAGGAACCGGGCAAACGTTTTACACATGTGGTGTGCGTTCAACGCAAAGGGTGGATCCCATGGGGCTGCTATCAACACTCAAAGAGAAGCTCAACCAGGAGCAGGGGATGTCCGCCGATTCAGGCTTCCAAGAGCCGGCGGATGACGCGACCCGACTGTTCTTCGCGACGGACGTTCACGGGTCGACGGCGTGTTGGCGGAAGTTCGTGAACGCGGCGGACTTCTACCACGCGGACGTGCTGGTGCTGGGCGGTGACACGACGGGGAAGGCCATCTTCCCGATCATCGACCGGGGCGATCACTATACCTACACCCGGGAGAACGAGCAGCACGAGATCCACGACGACGCGGAGCTGCAGGACCTCAAGGGGTCGATGGAGAACCGCGGCTTCTACCCATACGTCCTGTCGGAGTCCGAGTACGACCAACTCGCCGAGGCCGAGGACAGCGAGGAACGACAGGACGAGCTGTTCGTACAGGAGATGATCGCCCGCATCCGGGAATGGCGGGAGTTCGCCGAGTCCCGTCTGCCCGACGGGTTCCCGATCTACGTCTGTCCGGGGAACGACGACCCGTTCGCGATCGACGACGTCTGGGACGAGTCCGAGCTCATTGACCTCGTCGAAGGGGAAGTCACCGAACTCGATGGCGGCTACGAAATGGTGAGCACCGGCTGGACGAACCGGACCCCGTGGGACACGGACCGTGAAGAGGACGAGGGGGACCTGCGGGAGCGGATCGAGGGGGCTGTCGAACGGGTCACCGACATCGATCGGTCAGTCTTCAACCTCCACGCCCCGCCGTACGACTCCCAGCTGGATGAGGCCCCCGAGCTCGACGAGGACCTGCGGCCGAAATACGGCGGCCGGAGTATGGAACCGGTCGGCAGCACGGCGGTCCGCGAAATCATCGAGGAGTACCAGCCGCCGCTGTCACTGCATGGGCACATCCACGAGTCCCGAGGGAAGACCCGGATCGGCGAGACGATCGCGATCAATCCGGGGAGCGTCTACAGCGAGGGGTCGCTGCAAGGCGCGGTGATCGATCTCGCGGACGAGGTGGACGTCGTCGGCCTGGTTCGGGGGTAGCATTAATGCCGAACCGTTCCGATACGGTCGCTGCGGAAGTGAGCCGCACGTGAGCGAGAACGAACCCCTGGAGGATCCGCTCGAGGAGGCCAGTCGCGTGGTCGAGGCGGCCGACGAGCGGGGTCTGACCGTCCGGCAGATCGGGGGCACGGCCGTCCGCGAACATTCGGAAACGGCCGGCGAGGAGCCGTTCAAACGGGGGTACCGCGACGTCGATTTCGTTGGGACCCGTGAAGACGAATCCGACATCATCGATCTCATGGAGGAACTCGGTTACACGTCGAACAACCGGTTCAACACGATGCACCGGTACCGCCTCGAGTTCCACGACGAGGTCAACGACCGCAAGGCCGACTACATCATCGACAAGTTCCGGTTCTGTCACGTCTGGAGCCTCCGTGGCCGGATCGACGAGGACTACCCGACGATCCCGATCGAGGATCTGCTGCTCTCGAAACTGCAGATCTACGAAGCCAGCGACCGGGACGTCAGAGACATCATCGCGATGCTCGCCGACCACCCGATCGAAACCAGCAGCGACACCGAACACATCGACCCGTCGTATATCG
>CAZKPC010000183.1:0-1742 GCA_964554565.1 uncultured Halobacteriales archaeon | reverse complement strand
GTCACTATCGCATGGCTGACCGTACCAGCTCCGCCTCGGCCTTGCGGAGGTGCTCAGAGGCCGTCGACGGCGCGCAGTCCAGTGTCGCAGCCACGTCTTCGTGGGTCGCGCCTCGGGGCTGGTCGTAATAACCTAAGTCGAGTGCCGCCCGGACTGCCTCCCGCTGGCGATCGCTGAGCTCTTGCTCGGGCCAGGCGGCGACGTCGACCCCACGCTCGCCGACAGCGTGGACCTCGACATCGATGGCCTCGGGGAGTCCCTCGACGAAGCCGGACGCGGCACCGTCAGCCCCAACGAGGCGGGCGTGGGCCGCGCCATCGCGGTAGGCGATCGGTGGGACGACCACCAACTCCCGCCAGGGGATCGCTTCGGAGGCCCTGTTCAGTAGTGGTATTGCCCCCGGGTCGAGCACGGCCAGCAGATAGAACCCCCCGTCCGCGGGAGCCGTCTCCGCGAGCTCGACCTCGGGCAACTCGTCGAGACCTGCCTCCACGCTCCGGCGATCGCCGTCGACGAGGAAGAGCGCGCTCATCGCGTGCGGCCCGGCGAACTTTACGGCCATCCCCCGCGCGACGGCCACCTGCTCGGATGTCGCCAGCAGGCGGAACACCTCCGGCGCGACCGACGGCGGCGGCCGAGCAGTAAGTCGGATGAAGCGCACGCTCCCGGATGGGCCGGTGGGCGCTTGAGGCTACCGACGCCCACGACTGGAGATGGTATCTGACTTAAACCTCCCAGTCATCCCTTGCAGAATTCCTACCGCTCCCTGTCCCGTTCGGTGCCATATGGGTCCGACCATCGATGTCGATGGGCTTCGACGAGATTTCGGTTCGGTGACGGCGCTCGACGGTGTCGACCTCACGATCGATGGCGCTGAGATCATCGGAATCGCCGGCCCGAACGGGGCCGGCAAGACGACCCTTATCGAGACGCTACTGGGACTGCTGACACCAACGGTTGGCCGGGCGCGTGTAAACGGGACTGACCCGCTCCAATTCGGTCGCGCTGACCGCCAGCAGCTGGGGTATATGCCACAGCACGAGGCGGTATACCACGACCTCACCGTACTGGAGAACGTCGATTTCTTCGCGCGGCTGTACGGGGTCGAGGACCGCGCGGACGCGGTCGACCGGGCGCTCGAATTCGTCGACCTCCTCGACCGGGCGGACTCCCGCGTCTCCGAGCTCTCCGGGGGCATGATCCGCCGGACGAGTTTGGCGTGCGCGGTCGTCCATGATCCCGGGCTGCTGTTCCTCGACGAACCGACCGTTGGGCTGGACCCGGAACTCAGGGCGACCATGTGGCGTGGCTTTCGCCAGCGCCGCGACGACGGCGCACTGGTAATCGTATCGACCCACTACCTCGGCGAGGCCAGCCACTGTGATCGGGTTCTGTTCCTCCGGGATGGCCACGTGTTGGCGTTCGATACGCCGAACACCTTCCTCGACCGCACCGGCACTGACGATCTGGAGGGGGCATTCCTTGAGCTGCTGAAGAATGACGGGAGTGAAGATTCGGCCCCGGGCATCAATCAGGACGGGAGGAAGCTGGCATGAACGGTGCGTACCCTGTTGCGCGCCGATTGTTGTTGGGATTGCGGGGCGATCGTCGGACCCTGGGGCTCGTGATCATCGTTCCGGCGTTCATCATCTGGCTGCTGAGCGAGGTCTTCGACCGCACGATGATCGGCACGGAGCCGGTCGCGCCGATCCTCCTGGGCGTGTTCGTGTTCTTCCTCACGT
>CAZKPC010000182.1:0-1764 GCA_964554565.1 uncultured Halobacteriales archaeon | reverse complement strand
GCCGCCGTAGCGGCGGACGACTGACCGGCTGATCCCCATCCCTTTCACTCGAAGTCCCGTAGTCCCGGTATGGAGTGTCCCGGCTGTGGGGCCAGCACCGTCGCGTTCGCGGTCCCCGAGGCGTATCAGTCGATGCTTCCGGAGCGTGCCAGCGGGGCGGCGCTCTGTCCCACGTGTCTCACGCTCACCACGATCGATTCGGCGGCGCCGCCACCGGCCGAGGCCGAGTTCTCCAGGATCCTCGAATCGTTTCCGGACGCGGACGCCGGGGCGGCGATGGCGATCGCGACCGGGCTGCTCGTGGAGTCCCTAGCGCTCAATCGCAACGAGGTCCGGGAGCTTTTCGAAGCCGTTTCCGATGCCGGGCACGACCCCTGGTTGGTCGTCGAGCGGTTGGCCGCCGCCGGCACGGTCCAGCCCGAGGCCGACCTCGCTAAACTCCGACAGCAGTTGGAACAGCTCTGGGACTAGGCCAGCTCGACGCGCTCCCCGTCCGCCGGGATCGTGACTCCCGGCACGGCCGCGTCGAGGGCCTCTCGGGAGAGGAGGCAGTGGTTGATCGCGTCCATGTGCACCGCCAGGAGCGTGGCGTCCGGGGCGGCGGCCTTCACCTTCCGGACGTCCTCGGCCGTCATGGTGACCGGTTCGCTGCCGACGAAACGGGCGCCGCCGGCGTTGAGCACGACGGCCTCGGGGTCGTGAGCCTCGAGCGCCTCGGCGACCGGGTCACACCAGACGGTATCGCCGGCGAGATAGACGGTGGGTTCCTCGGGGGCGGTGAACACGAACCCGGAGACCGGCCCCAGCTCCGCCGCTAACGGCCCGTGGCCGTGCCGTCCGTCGGTGCGGGTCAGGCCGATCCCGTCGTAGGTCGTGGCCGCCCCGACCGGCCGTACATCATCGAACCCGTGATCGGTGACGCGGTCGACGTCCGGCGGCTGGCAGAAGACCGGCAGCTCGGCGTCGAGCCTTCTCGCCGCGGCGTCATCGAAATGGTCGGTATGCGTGTGGGTGACCACGACCGCGTCCGGGTCGAGGTCGACGTCCGGCAGGCCCACCAGCGGGTTCCGGCGGTCGTTGGGCGTGTTCGGGATCGGATCTCGCTTGCCCGCCTCGGCCAGCATCGGGTCGACGAGGAACGTCGAGTCCCCGGTCCGGACCAGGAGCGTCGCGTGGCGCACGAGCTGGACAGAGGCCATGCTCCCGGTGTTCGATTCGCGCCGGCTAACCACTTATGCCGCTTCAGACCCCGGTCGCGTACCGCAGGATCCCGGCGATCCCGCCGAAGGCGGTCAGGAGCTGCTCGCCCTTCTCGAAATCGGTCGAGACGAAGACCGTCTCGGTCCCGCGCTGTTCGGCGATGTCGATGAGGTGATCGATGGCGTCCTCCCGCTCGGAGTCCTCGGGGGGCTCGCCACATTCCGTACACGCATGCTCCGGGACCTCGTCCGTCCGGCGCTCGAGGAGCTCGTAGTCCTCGTGGCCGTTCGGACAGGTATGGGTGACCACGTCCTGCCGGAGGTCCTCGGAGATCAACAGCGTCTCCACGGAGCCCATGACCAGGTTCCGCCGGGTCGGCTCGAAGCCATAGGTCGCGAGGTCGCCATCGTGGAGTTCCTCGAAGAACCGCTCCATGACCTGCTTGTCGGCCATGAGCTCCGCCTCGGCGAGCACGTCCTGGGCCGCATCCACGAGATCGCTGAGCCCGGATTCGTCGGTATAGGCCACGTCGAACTTGCCGAGGACCTTCTCCTGGAGCTCGTG
>CAZKPC010000181.1:0-1791 GCA_964554565.1 uncultured Halobacteriales archaeon | reverse complement strand
TTCTGCTCTGTGGTCTGCTGGTGTTAGCCGTTCCGGCGCCGGTTGTTGCCCATGGCAACTACCTCGCCGTCGATACGCAGATCTCGACCGACGGGACGGTCCACATCGAGGGGGCCTTCCTGATAACGGACGGCTACGTGGTGTTACATGACGACGATGCCGGCGAGCTCGGCGAGGTTCTCGGGCACATAAAGCCGGAGCAGAACACGTTCCAGGGGGCACTGACGGTCGAGATCAACCGGAGTTACTGGGCGGACGTGAGCGGCAGTCGGAGCCTGTGGGCCGTCCTCCACTACGACGCCGACAACGACGGCTCCTTTCAAGCCGGTGATGATCCGCCCATCGGCGGATCAGCGGACCCGGATTGGGCCGTGAACTTCCGCGTCGAGCGGGGCGACCAACCGGCCTACGTCCTCGCGGAGCTGGAACACGCCCAGCAGACGAACACCAGCGAAGTCGAGATTCGACGCGTCCAGCTGCCTGCGGACGGTTATCTCGTCCTTCGATCCGACGCGAACGGCGAGCCGGGCGAGGTCATCGGGAACCGGTCGCTCGCCGCGGGGTCTCACCAGAACGTGAGCGTCTCGATCGCCGAGCACGACTACCATCACCGCCCCGAGACGTTCCGGCTGTGGGCCGTCGTCTATCGTGGCGATGGCTCCGGGAGCTTCGATGCGGGGGATGTCCCGGTCACCGTGAACGGAACCCCCGTGGCCAGCTCCTTCGAGGTGGAACGGACGGGTGAGTTGGACGCCGGCCACCAACACACGCCGTCGCCGACTGCCACGGCCGAACCGCCGACCGAAACCGAGCCGACGGAGACCGGGAGCCACGAATCGGGAGGCGACCACGATCACGAGCAGACCGAGACGACGCGGAGCCCGACCGCCTCGCCGGCTCCAACACCGGCCGAGACACCGGAGACGCAATCGAGCCCCACCAGCTCGCCCGGCCAACCCGGGTTCGGGATCCTTTCGGTGTTGATCGGGGGGCTGCTAGCCCTGGCGGCCGCGAAACGGCGGTTCTGAACGAACGCGCCGCCGGGATCGCGCTCCCGAGTCCGGTTCAGAAACCGTGGTCACGGACTGCACGGTACAGCAAAGTCTGGTCTGAGGATGATGTAACCCGCAGAGATCGGCTGGGTAATCCCACAGAGATACGATCGACGGGATAGAACCACCCAACTTCCGGGGGCGGAATCGGTACCGATCGCTTGGTTGCCTGCTCACCCGCGATGCTTTTAGTTTGGATCGGCCTCGGTGTTTAGAGGCACGGCCCTAGATCGGCGGTGTCGGGTGGAGGAACGCCTGGACCTCGACGGTCCGGCCTTCAGGGTCCTCCACGAAGAACTGATAGATCTCGTAGCGCTCGTTCTCGCTGGGTGGTTCACGAGCGATGTCCGCTAGCTCGTCATGGAGCGCGTCCACGGCCGACCGATCGGGAACCACGAACGTGATCGTCACCGCCGTCTCGGCCTCCGCCCGGTCGCAGAAGCCAACCAGCAGGTTATCGTACTCGAGGATCGTGCAATCGGGCTGTTCCAGCCAGACCTCGGCGCCCAACCGGTCGGTGTAGAACTCGATCGTTGCCTCGAGCGATCGGGTCCCGAAGAAGGTGATGCCGCCCATGCGGCACGACAGGACGGTCGTCCACAAGGCGGTATTGATCGAAACCCCTGATCTGGCCGCAACACGCGTGCGTTCAGCGTTGTTTCCAACAGACCGACCCGGCGCTCTCAGTACGGCCGTCGATCGCGCGACGAACTCTCGACACTGATCGGTCAGTCGGGAG
>CAZKPC010000180.1:0-1817 GCA_964554565.1 uncultured Halobacteriales archaeon | reverse complement strand
AGGCCGTAGTTGCGCCAGTCGATCCCCCGGACGACGTCCGTGATCGCGCAGGCGCCCTGCTGGTAGACGAGCGGCACCCGGTTGGCGAACCGCAGCAGGTCCGCTTTGCTCTCCTCCTGGAGCTCGCCGCCGAAGGCGATCCCGGCCTCGACGATGAACGGATCGCCGCCGTGGACCTCGGCGTCCCGGGTGACGGCCGTGTAGTAGTCGGCGTCGACCTCCTTGCGCAGGCCTTCCTCGATGAGTTCGGCGGTGATCGGGGAGAGGCAGTCGGTCGGCGGGGCCATGACGTCGATCGCCCGCATCCCCGCCAGGAGGTCCGCCGCCGCATCGCGGTCGCCGGCGACCGAGTTCACCGACGGGAGCTCGTCGGGCACCCGGCGCATGCCGTCCCAGATCGCCTCGACGACGTTCTCCCGGGCCGTCTCGCCGAACGTGACGTCCGAGTACTCCGCCGCTTTCTCGGCCGCGCGGTCGACGAACTCGACGAGCTGCTCTCGCGTGAGTCGGTCGCGCTCGACCTCGTCGAACTTCGGGGCGAACCGTTCGACGAACGCGCGGACGGTTTCGTCGTCCTTGCGGGAGCTCGTCGCCTCACGGACCCGATCGAACAGGGGCGTCACCCGGTCGGCCGTCAGCGCTTCCCAGCCGGCGGCGACGGCCTTCTCCCGGACCGTCGACCCGAACTGCTGGTCGAACTCCGCCTCGATCCCGTCGGCGGTCTCATCAACGATCGATACGAGCTCGTGATGGGGAACCGTCCCGGCCTGCTCCACGGCGTCGGCCACGCGTTCGGCGAACGCCGCCGTCGCGTCGGCGCTCTTGTTGGCGACCGCCTGCTGGACCGACCGGGCGAGATCGACGTCCTCGACCCCGCGGGGCGGGCCCCAGGCCACCTCCCGGCCGAAGTGCCGGTCGCGGAAGGCGTCGAGGATGTTCTCGGCGGTCGTCGCGCCGACCCGCGTGAACTCCCCCTGCAGGAAGCCCGACAGCGAGTAGGAGTCCGTGGCCTTGAGCATCTTGATGAGCGTCCCGAGCTCGACGCCGTGGGGGTGAGGCCGGATGGTGGAGGTCTCCGCGGGCAGCTCGTCGGTCGCCCGGTCGAACTTGAACTCGGCATCGGGCTCGATGAGCTCGATCCGGGCGTGGGGGTTGACGATCGCCGTGTGGGTGATGTAGTCGTGGAGCTGCTGGCGGGCCCGCATATTGGCCTCAAGTTTCAGCTCGATGCGGGTGCCGTGGGGCCGGTCCCAGGTCGTCGTGTCCTCGCGCTGGATCTCCGGCTCGTTGTCGTCCGTGTCGATGATCAACTCGTAATAGTTGGCGACCTCCGATTTCGGCGTCCGGGAGGTGATTTTGGCGGGAGCCCCGCTCGTCAGCTGTGCGTAGAGGACGGCCGCGGAGATTCCCAGCCCTTGCTGGCCACGCGCCTGGGATCGGACCCCAAACCTCGAACCATACAACATCTTCCCGAAGATCTTGGGGATTTGCTCCTTCGTGATACCGGGGCCGTTGTCCTCGATGACCAAATTGTAGTAGTCGCCGTCTTCACGGATCTCGACGTAAATATCCGGGAGAAAGCTGGCCTCCTCCGTAGCGTCCAGGGAATTGTCCACCCCTTCTTTCACTGCAGTGACAAGTGCTCGGGCGTCACTATCGAACCCGAGCATGTGCTTGTTCTTCTCGAAGAACTCGGCGACCGAGATCGCCCGTTGGCCCTGGGCGAGCTCGTCCGCGATATCGGTTTCATCGAGCTGCGACTGGAACGAGGCCATTCTCGTGTCGTGTTGTTCGGGCCGGCTTAAAACCGCCCCGGT
>CAZKPC010000179.1:0-1820 GCA_964554565.1 uncultured Halobacteriales archaeon | reverse complement strand
CCCCTACATCAGATCGTGCAATGGTTGAAAACGATGACCACCAACGCCTACATCCACGGCGTCCGTCACCAGAATTGGCCCCCGTTCGACCGGCGGTTGTGGCAACGCAACTACCACGAACGGGTCATTCGCAATGACACCGAACTGGCCGAGATTCGGGACTACATCCGGACCAACCCGCAACGGGCAATCGGCGAGGACGGACCTTGACGCGAGACCGCCCCGACATCGGGTCAAGGGCCACCCTCGCCCCGACCGCAAGCTCGGGTCGGCCAGCGGGGTCCGGGGTTGGCGTGTGACCTCACTCTAGATCGCGCTCATCTCGTTCCTGCTGATGGATCGCCTCGAGCTGGGGGTTCACTGATGGGAGGTCGGACCGGATCGTCTCTCACAAAAGGGCCAGGCTGATGCCGAAGTACTCGTGGACCGTCACGTTGCGGATGCCGCGCATCTCGTCCCACGGCACCTCCGTATGGCGCTCGATTTTGTCGATCGCTTCGAGGATGTCCTCAAGACGGTGCCGCCAGTCCCTAGGCACGGACCGCCTCCTCAGTGACCGCCTTGCGCAGTCCTGGTTCCAGGGCGTCGGGGGTGACCAGATCGACGGACTGACCTAGCAAATCCTCGATATATTGCTGCAGGCGGACGAACTCGAACAGGCCGACGGGCCGGTTGAACTCGACCAGCAGATCGACGTCGCTATCCGGGCCAAGCTCGTCGCGGGCGGCCGAGCCGAACACAGCCAGCCGCTCCACGCCGTACCGTTCGAGCTCGGCTTTATATTCGCTCAGGATCTGCAGAATCCGATGCCGCGTCATGGCTGTGCACCGCTGCGACGCCGGGGCCATCATTATCAGCCGATGTGCGAGGTAGCACAAGGGGCTCTCAAGCTGATCCTCGAACCCGAGACGGCTGACGGTGCGTGGCTAGGACGGGTCCGTGTAGACCATGCGCATCTGAGGATCGGCGTGGGGCGCTCGGTCGATGGAGCGTCAACGCCGAGCGACCGTCTGGACGTGCACGGCCCCGGTCTGGCAGTTCCGGATGCGCGCGATGTAGGTCCCTCGCGGGAGCGTCGACCCGGCATTCAGCCAGCGCTCCAGGCGGGAAGCTGAGGCCACTCCGCATCTCCGTTCGGCGACGCGGCGGCCGCTCAGGTCGTAGAGTCGTATCGCGGTCGACGCGGACGTCGGCTTCTTGACGCGTCCCCCGCTGACCCGCTTGCCTTGGGTCCAGACCTCCAGCAGTTCCAGGAAGACGTCGTCGCTCACCCGGCCTCCGATCCATTGGCGCAGGCCGGCCCGGAACTCCGCGTCGTCGATGCGGCCGTCGCCGTCGGCGTCGAACGTGCGCAGTTCCCGATGGAGATCGAGATCGGCCCCATAGATGCGGGCGAGCGCGTCGCGGTCGGCCGCGGAGGGCATCGTTCGTTGAAGCCGACAGTTGCCCAGCATCGTCGATCCATGGCAGATGTCAGGATGATCGGCGTGGGCGTCGCCCAGCCCCAGGACGTGGCCGTAGGCGTTCATGAGCTGGTTGAACAGCACGATCTGCACGGACGTG
Organism: uncultured Halobacteriales archaeon; assembly: GCA_964554565.1. Taxonomy (GTDB): domain Archaea; phylum Halobacteriota; class Halobacteria; order Halobacteriales; family Hikarchaeaceae; genus CAZKPC01. Next base: position 257 of record CAZKPC010000179.1, on the reverse strand, counting down.
CCGAGCGAGCGGGCGCGTTCGATGGCGCTCGGCATGCTGACGCGCAGGTCCTCGGCCACGAGTCGGCCCGCGTCGACCCGGGGCTGGTAGTCGCCGACCTCGGGGCCGTCGACCGGCGCATGGACGAAGTAGATCTCGTTGCGATCGTTCGACGGGTCCCCCTCGCAGCCGTCGTCGGCCACCTGGACGCTCAGGGTGACGGGGGCGTCGATGTTCCAGGTCGAGGCGGCGTTGGCGGCCTCGGCCGCCAGGGGTTG
>CAZKPC010000178.1:0-1820 GCA_964554565.1 uncultured Halobacteriales archaeon | reverse complement strand
CGCCAGGAGACCGAAGACGGCTTCGAGAAACAGTTCGGCGTGAACCACCTCGGCCACTTCGCTCTGACCGGGCGCCTGCTGGATCTGCTCCTCGTGAGCGAGGGCGAGAGCCGGATCGTCACCCACTCCAGTGGCGCGCACGAGTCCGGTGAGGTCGATTTCGACGACGTGCACAGTCAGGGGTCCTACGGCAAGTGGGAGGCCTACAGCCAGAGCAAACTGGCCAACCTCCTGTTTGCATACGAGCTACAGCGCCGGCTTGATGCGGGGGGTATTACTGAGACGATCAGCGTCGCCTGCCATCCGGGGTACGCGGCGACGAACCTCCAGTACCGGGGGCCGAAACAGGCGGGCTCGAAGATTCGCCTGGGGTTGATGCGAGTCGCCAACGCGGTCTTCGGTCAGTCGGCTGCGGACGGGGCACTGCCACTGCTATACGCCGCGACGGCCCCCGGCGTTCAGGGTGGTGACTACTACGGGCCGGGGGGCTTCATGAACATGCGCGGCCCGCCGGAAAAACAGTCCTCCAGTGAGGCGTCGTACCACGAGGGTGACGCCGAGCGGCTCTGGGATCTAAGCGAGGAGCTAACCGGCGTAAGCTATGAGTTATCGTAGGGGAATCCGATGTGGATGACGACCACCAGCCCGGCCGCGACTGCCCGGACAGATGTCCTCCTGGGGCTCCTTTCATGGACTAACAGATAGGATTTCAGCCACTGTGGCTGTGGTCGGGGAGGGATCCCGTTAGGCCGTCGGTTACCGGGTTGGGCCTGGGATCCTTCCGTGGACGAGATGCCGAGCGGCCGCGGCTTCACGTCCTGAGACGCTGGAGCGGGGTTTATTCTCGTTCCAGCCGGTATGTGGAGTATGGAAGTCGTCACGACGGAGACGGTTCCCGGCAGGGAGACGGAGGAATCGCTCGGCATCGCCCGAGGGAACACGGTCAAGGCACGCAACGTCGGCCGTGACATCACCCAGAGCATCCGCAACATCACCGGCGGCGAACTGAAGGCCTACTCGGAGCTGTTGACCGACGCCCGTGATGATGCCATGAAACGAATGGTCGATGATGCCGAGTCGATGGGCGCCGACGCCGTCGTCAACGTTCGACTCGAGAGCTCCGAGATTGCCAACGGGGGGTCGGAGGTCATCGCGTACGGCACCGCCGTGCGCCTCGCCTGAGACGGACCCCCTTGCTGGAGCTGAAATGGGCGACAGTGGCGACCCGGCCAGAACCGGTGTCAAGGCCGGCCGCGTGGTCGGTCTGCTGACGGCCGTGGTGGCAGTTATGACACTGTTACGCGGCCGGAGTTCGTTCTGGGAGGCGACGGCGATGTTGCTTGACCTGGTTGGCATCGACGCCGGCCTCCCGGTCGCGGCGCTGCTCGTCGCGAACGCCGCCGTCACCGCCGTCGCCCGCTACACGGTCTGCTACGTGGTCGGCTCGCTGGTCGGCGTCGTCTACGACTGGCTCGATCGGCCGTCCCTGCCGGCACTGACCGCCGTTGTTCTGATCGTCGGGGTGGTCGACGGCTTCCTCGCCAGCATCGATACGGGCAGCGTCGCCGTCGCGCTGGCGTACGTTCTCGCCTGGCTGAGCTACGTGCCGGTGTTCGTCTGGCTGTTCGATGCCGACGCCGCCGATTCCAGCTCCGGCCCGGTGCGACTCGGGGACCGGTGACCGTCCGGTCACTCGCTCCAGCGCACCTGTGAGACGTCGCGGGCGACACCCAGGGAGGGCCCTGGACCGTTAGGTTAGGATACCGCTAACGACGCGGAACAGTGGGTCACGATGACGGACAGCAGGCCCATGGGGCCGG
>CAZKPC010000177.1:0-1841 GCA_964554565.1 uncultured Halobacteriales archaeon | reverse complement strand
GCGATGCCGACGTGGCCGCCGACCTGTCCTGACCCGGGCTTTCGACCGTTAGCCGAAGAAGACGAACAGCGCGAGGGCGGCGCTCGGGAGGAAGACCAGCCCGAAGGCGACGGGACTCCAGTCGAGGACCTTCCGGCCGTCGAGGGGGCCGAAGGGGATCATGTTGAAGGCCGCGAGCAGGAGGTTGATCGCGACCCCGAGGTTCCCGATGCCCGCGAGGGGCGCCGGCAACAGCACCAATGGCAGGAACAGGAGCGCGAGCGCGATGTTGGTCAGGGGCCCGGCCAGCGCGATCAAGCCGTTCTCGCGGGGCGTGATGTAGCCCCGGTGGTGGACGGCGCCGGGCGCCGCGAACAGGAAGCCCGCGAGGCCGGCGGCCATCGCCAACCCGAGCATGCCGTAATCGGCGCGGAACTCGGCCAGCTGGCCGAACCGGACGGCGACGACCTTGTGGGCCAGCTCGTGGAGCAGGAAGCCCAACCCGACCGTCAGGAGGCTCTCGGTGAACGGGCCGAGCAGGCCCAGGAACGTCTCCATCGTGGGGTCGGCGCCGAACCGGAACGTGGCCGTCCGCGAGAGGAAGAAGGTGAACGCGAGGCCGAGGGCGATCCAGGCGGCGCCGAGGTCCCGCAGCTCGCGGCGGCTGAACCGGATGGTCGGGTCCCCGGGGTCGGCGTGCTGGGCGGGCCCGCGCCGGCTCACCCGAGGGCCTCCACCAGCAGCGCCGCGCTGCGTTCGGCGCCGCGGACCATCGCGTCGGCGATGGCGTCGATGCCCCCGATCTCCGGAGCCAGCCACGGGATGACCAGCACCGGGAACAGCACGCTCGCGATGAAGCTGCCGATGTTCGTCATCGCGACGATCGCGATCAGCCGGAAGAGCGGCACCGCGAACATCCGGCCCACCAGCTCGCCCAGCGGGCTCTCCTCGTCGCTGAGGATCTCGTTCAGCGTGCCGATATCGCCCACGTTGACGCTCGTGAACCGCAGCTCCACGTAGCCGGCGAACCAGCCCGGCGCCAGCAGGGGGTTGATGCTCGTCAGCCAGGCCACGAGCCCGCCGACCGTCGCGCTCTGCCAGTGGGCGCCCGCCAGGCGGGCGAGCGTGAAGGCGATGATCCCGTTGAACAGGAACCACGCGGCGAACAGCTTCAGCAGGAAGGTGTTCCGGACCCCGGCCATCGCCAGGAGGAAGAAGAAGGCCAGGAAGGCGATCGCGATGACGTAGCCGATCACCTTGAACACCGAGACCCGGCTCGAGCGCTGGGTCCCCGTGATCGACGCCATCGGCGGCAGCTCCTCGGGGTGCTCGAGGTAGCGTTCGATGCCGGTGACGTGGCCCGCGCCGACGACCGCCAGGACGTCCTCGCCGGTCCGGGTGAGCGCGATCAGCTGGTGGGCGATGAACGCGTCGCGCTCGTCGATCAGCGCCTCGGCCCCGCCGGGACTCAGCTGGCGGAACTCCTCGAGCATCGCCGTCACCACGTCGACGTCGGTGAGGTCCTCCATGGCGATCTCCTCCTCCGGGTCCCCGCCGAGGCCGAGCATCGCCAGGACGAGGTGCCAGAGGAGCCGGAGCTTCTCGAGGAACGTGAGCCGCGCCCAGAACCGCTGGACGGTCGTCTGGATGTCCCGGTCGACGAGCGCGACCTCGAGGCCGCGGGCCTCGGCGGCCTCGACGGCGGCGCGCATGTCGGCGCCCGGCTCGATCCCGAACTTCTCGCCCAGCCGGGCCTGGACGTAGGAGAGCAGCCAGTAGGCGAGGAACTGGAAGACCGTGTTCCCGCGGAGGACGTCCTTCGGGTCGAGGTCCTCGGGCGTTTCGCCGGCGAGCTGGCGGTA
>CAZKPC010000176.1:0-1845 GCA_964554565.1 uncultured Halobacteriales archaeon | reverse complement strand
GGTCGCGCCAGTCTGCCTGGCGATAGCACCTGCGGTCTCGACTGCGAGTTCGGCGTGTGGGCCCCCGGCGACCGGCACCAGCATCGAATCTACCACCCCATCAGTATCCAGTCCGATCTTCTCGACGAAGACATCGCAGTCAGCCTCCTGGACCACTCGATCCACGTTCGTTCCGAGGACGACGTCACGTCGCTTCGCCCGGCGACCTTTCCATCCGACGATGACCGCATCGCTGTCGTGCTGTGTGATCGTATTCAGGATGGCGTCTGCGGCGTTGTGGCCGATCCGGATCGTCCCGCTGACCGGGATGTCGCGCTCCTCGGCGATTTCCATCGCCTGATCCAGCACCTCTCGTTTCTCGTCGGTCTGTTCTCGGCCCCGGGAAAGCGGTGTCTGGTCGGGCACGGTCACGACGCTCATGACCAGGATCTCGCCGTCGTTGTCGTCAGCGAGCGTCATCGCCGTCCGCATCAACTGGCGGGTATTACGTGGATTGGCTATCGGTACGACGACCTGATAGGCCTCGCCAGGGGATCGGTACTCTGCGACGGCCGTCGGCGTCTCCTCTTCGAGTTCCTCCATCGGCGGTGTTCGGCTCTTCCAGGCGAACCAGACGCCGACGCCGAGCGCTTCCACGCCGAGGCCGATCAGCAATGCCGTGACCCCGACGTTGATGAGCAGGCCGAGGTTTGCGAGCACCGCAATCGCCGGAATCACTGGAACGAACGGGACCCTGAAGCCACGGTCGAGATCGGGATACTTTCGTCGAGACGTGATCAGCGCGATATTGACGATACTCAGGCCGGTCAACAGGAGGAAATTGGCGAACTGGGCGAGTCCCTCGATTCCGAGATGGAGGCCGAACAGTGGGCGGCTTCCAGCCGCTTCCCCGAAAATGACCGCAAACACCACGATGTACGTGAGGATCACCGCGCCCGTGAGGAGGACCGCCTTGTAGGGCGTGTTGAAATCCGGATGGACATCCTCGAATCCTTGGGGCAGGTGATTCCGGCGGGCCATGGCGAGTTTGACCCGTGACCCTGCCATGATCGTCGCGTTCGCCGCCGAGAGCATCGAGACCAGTGCGCCGACGATGATGCCGTAGAATCCGAGCGGGCCGAGGTAGTACTGAGCGGCGTAGCCCATGGACACCTCGCCGTTTTCAGCGACGAACTCAGCGGGCGCTAACTCACCGATCTGGACGTTGTCCGTGAGAAAGTCGAGAAAGGCGGCATCGTTGACGGCGAGGACGATAACGAGGACGACCAGCGCGTAGATGACCGTGACGATGGCCATGCTGAGATAGATCGCACGAGGGATCGTCGTTCCGGGATCTTTGATCTCCTCGGCGTTAGTCGTGATGGCGGAGAACCCGAAGAAGGTGATGAACACGAGGGCGCTGGTTAGCCCGATCTGTGTGACGCGGTCGATGTTTTCGGTGACCGAGGTCATGATGACGCTGGAGTCGAAGGTCTGGAGACCGCCGTACAGGAAGAGGATCAGAAGGGCGACTTTCAGGCCGGTCACGGCGATCTGGAACTGGTTGGACTCCTCGGTTCCCTTCATGTTGAGGACGACGAGCAGACCGAGGATGACGAGCCCGGGGATCCAGAAGGGCAGCGCGCGCGGAATCGAGAGCACGGGGTAGATGAACCGGGAGAACCACTCGGAGAAGCTGGCAAGGTAGAACGCGGCGCTGGCGGGATAGCCGAGGATCATCGTCCAGCCCATGATGTAGGTGATGTCGCTGTCGAACGTGTTGGCGACGTACATGTAGCCGCCGCCGCTCTCCTGGTAGACGGAGGCGAATTCGGCGTAGGCAGCCGCAGTGAACGCGGCGATGAG
>CAZKPC010000175.1:0-1851 GCA_964554565.1 uncultured Halobacteriales archaeon | reverse complement strand
CTCACCTTCGACTGGCTGGGCTACGCCACCGCCCGGCTCGCGGTCGAAAACGGGCCAACCGTGTACGCGGACCCCGGGCGGTACGGCGTCCTCACCGGTGACTGGGAGGCCGATAGCCCAGCGGCGGCCGACGCCCATCCCCCCGGCCGGGACTACCGGGCCGAGGACGGGGACCTGGTGGTCGTGACCCACGACCACCACTACGATCCGGACGGGGTCCGACGGGTGGCGGCCGACGACGCCACCGTGCTGGTGTACGACGCGGTCGACGCCGATCGGATCCGGGATCGCGGCCGGGAGGTCGAACCGCCCGAGGCGCTGCCCCACGACGTCGTCCGCGTTGGCTACGACGACACGATCGAAACAGCCGACGCCAGCGTCCACGTGATCCCGGCCTACAACCGGCCGGACGGCCAGTGGGGCGACGTCCGGGACGGCGAGCCGCTCCATCCGGAGGGCTTCGGCTGTGGGTACGTGGTCACCGTGGGAGCGCATCGGTGGTGCTGGACCGGCGATTCCGACGTCCTCGAGCACCACCACGACCTCGACCTCTCGCTGTTCAGCCCGCCCATCGGGGCGTTCACCATGGACCGCCACGAAGCCGCCGCGCTCGCCGGCTCGATCGAACCGGAGCTGGTGGTGCCGATCCACTACAACACCTTCGACGCGCTCGAGTCGGACTCGGGGGCCTTCGCGAGCGACGTGGCCAAGCGGGGGATCCCCGTCGCGCTGGACGAAAGTGATTTAACGGGTAACCCGAAGTAACCTCAGATGCCAGTATGGTGACTCCAACGCATCGAACGCTCATAGCAGGTCAACATAGGGAGGCTCGAGTTCAAGCCTCGCCGGTATCATCAGGGACGGCGCGGAACCCTAACGTGCGGAAGTCGTCCGGGTCGAACGTGAAGACGTGGTCGATGCCGTGTTCGTTGGCGAGCACGCCGGTCGAATGATCGACAAAGGAGAGGATTCGGTCGTCATACCTCGCGAACTGTTCGCAGGTGCGATCGAACGCATCGTCCCCGACCGGGAGAACGTTGAAGCTCGACGAGGCACGAATGAGTTCCAGCGCGGACACAGCGGGCGTATGCCCGACCCGTCGACGCAGGAGGGTAGCGAGCTCCGAGAGCACATATCGGCTCGTGAACAACGGCCCGTACCCGAGTTCGCCCGAACGGATACCCTCGAAGACCGTACGGGCCGTGGCGTACTCTTCCGCTCGTTCGTTGAAGTGGGCGAAAAACGGGCCCGTATCGACGAACAGCGGGGCGATAACCTGGCTCATCCAGTCTCCGCCTCTCCGTATAGCACGTCGTCGATGTCGGTCGCGCTCATCGCTGCCCCCTCGAACGGCTCGGCCTCCCAGAACTCGTCAGCGGGATCGACCGCGCTTGGTTCGCCTGCTGCCTCCGCGAGCGTCCATGCAAGGGAATTGCCCACCTGCTTGCTCGATACCTGCCCTTCGTCTTCGAGCTGTCTGAGCCGATAGTCGGCACTCTGTCGCGCGACACCCACCGCCTCGGCAACCTCACTCGTCGCGGCGGGCTCAAACTGGCGGACGGCGTCGAGGTACTCCTCGTCGGTGTGTCGGTCGGCGATCGGTTCGCTCATAGCAACGCATCGGGCCTCACCGTACAAAAACGTATGCTACAAAGCAGAATATTGGGGTGGTCCCCGGCACCGATACGCTCGGATACGGACCGCCGACGTGGCCAGGCCGTTACACAACACCCATCGTCTCGAGGCGCTCCGGCAGGTAAGTATCCGTCACGAAGTCCAGGCCGCGGGCCGCGAGGGCCTGCTGCTCGGCCTTCTTCTCGATGTCGAGCTGGAGCTCGATCTGTTCGGACC
>CAZKPC010000174.1:0-1868 GCA_964554565.1 uncultured Halobacteriales archaeon | reverse complement strand
TCGATGAGGCCCTTGCCGTTCCGGGACTGCACGCGGTACTCCTCGAGGGCGGTCCGTTTCCCGTAGCCGTTCCGGGTCACGGTCAACAGGTGGTCGTGGACGCCTTCCTCGATGGCGGTCAGCCCGGCCACGGCCCCGTCGTCGTCGAGCTGGATGCCGTGCACGCCGCGGGCGGTCCGGCCCATCGGGCGGACCTCGTCCTCGTCGAAGCGGATCGCTCGGCCGTCCTCGCTCCCGATGACGAGGTCGGTCGTCCCGTCGGTCATGACGACGTCGACGAGTTCGTCCCCGTCCTCGAGCCGCGTGGCGATGATGCCGGTCGAGAGGATGTTCTGGAAGGCGTCGACGGGCGTCCGCTTGACGTAGCCGTTCCGGGTCACCATCGCGATGTACTTCCCGGCCTCGAAGTCCTCCGTCGTCACGACGGCCGCGATCTCCTCGCCGTCGTCCAGGTCGAGGATGTTGACGGCTGAGGTGCCCCGGGCGGTCCGGCCGCGTTCGGGCACCTCGAACACCTTGAGCCGGTAGATCTGGCCGCGGTTCGTCACCAGCAGCAGGTAGTCGTGGGTGTTCGCCCGGAAGACGGTCGCCACCCGGTCGCCCTCCTTGAGCTCCGTGCCGATGATGCCTTTGCCCCCGCGGCCCTGCGCCGAGAAGGTCGACAACGGCATCCGCTTCACGTAGTCGTCCTCGGTGACGACGACCACGACCTCCTCCTCGGGGATGAGGTCCTCGCGGGTGACCGAGCCGACGTCCTCGATGACGTCCGTGCGGCGCTCGTCGTCGAACTCGGCCTTGATCTCCAGCAGCTCATCCTTGATGACGCCCAAAAGCTCCGACTCCTCCGCGAGGATGGTCTCGAGCCGGTCGATCCGCTCGAGCAGCGACTCGTGCTCGGCCTTGATCTCCTCGGCCTCCATGGCCGTGAGGCTGCCGAGCTGCATCCGGACGATGTGTTCGGCCTGGGGTTCCGTGAAGTCGAACGTCTCCTCGAGGCCCGCTCGCGCGGCGTCGCGGTCCGCGGAGTTCCGGATCAGCTCCACGACGTCCTCGATGTGGTCGAGCGCGTGGAGCCGCCCCTCGAGGATGTGCGCCCGGTCCTCGGCCTCCTGGAGCTCGTGTTCGGACCGCCGGCGCACGACCTCCCGGCGGTGGTCCACGTAGTGGCGGAGCAGCTCCTTCAGGTCGAGGACCTTCGGCTGGCCGTCGACCAGCGCGAGGTTGATGACGCCGAAGGTGGTCTCGAGGACCCGCTCGAGCAGTTGGTTCTCGATGACGTCGGTGTTGGCACCCCGGGAGCACTCGATCACGACGCGGACGCCGTCCCGGTCGGACTCGTCGCGGAGGTCGGTGACGCCCTCGAGCTCGCCCTCGTTGACGAGGTCGGCGATCGATTCGACCATCCGCGACTTGTTCATCTGGTAGGGCAACTCGGTCACGACGAGGCGGTCGCCGCCCGAGTCCCGCTCCTCCAGCTCGTACTTCGCCCGGACCCGCAAGCGGCCCCGGCCGGTCTTGTAGGCCGAGAGGATCGGCTCCCGCCCCACGATGGTGCCGCCCGTCGGGAAGTCCGGCGCGACGACGTGTTCCATCAGGTCGTCGATCGTGCAGTCGGGGTGTTCGATGAGGTGGACGGCCGCGTCGATGACCTCGCCGAGGTTGTGCGGCGGGACGTTCGTGCTCATCCCGACCGCGATCCCCGAGGAGCCGTTGACCAGGAGTCCGGGGACCCCGGCCGGCAGCACCTCGGGCTCCTCGAGCCGGTCGTCGTAGTTGGCCTGGAAGTCGACCGTGTCCCGTTCGATGTCGGCGAGGAACTCCTCGGCGATGGGCGCCATCCGGGCCTCCGTGTAGCGCATGGCCGCCGC
>CAZKPC010000173.1:0-1929 GCA_964554565.1 uncultured Halobacteriales archaeon | reverse complement strand
TCGGCGTGTTCGAGCGCGGCGTCGTCCTTGCCGAACTCCCAGAGGGCGTTGGCGAGGTTGGTCTCGGCGACCGCGGCATGGCGGCCCTCCGGCGCGACGTGAATCGCCTCCTCGAAGGCGCCGATGGCGGGGTCCCATTCCTCGAGCTCCGCGTGGGCCGTCCCTTTGTTGGTCCAGGCTTCCTGCTCGAGGTGGTCCGCGTCGGCGAACCGCGCCGCCCGTTCGAACGTGTCGGCCGCCTGCTCGAACCGATGGATGCGCATGTAGGCGAGGCCGACCTCGACGAGCGCCTCCGCGTCGACTTCGTCGTCCGGGATGGCGGCTTCGTCGAGGAGGTCCGGCAGGGCGTGGGTGTCGGTCGGATCCACCTGGTCCGGGTCGAGCTCCATGGTGAGCTCGGCGGGGTCGAAGTCGAACCCCTCATAGGGGTTCTCGAACCCCTCGCCCTCCGAGTACCGGTGGCCCTCCTCGGTCATATTGGCAATCTTGCCCGCGACCAGGGTTAAGCCCTGCGAACCCCCAGGCGCCGACCATGCGACTGTTCGTCAGCGTCGATCTGCCCCCGGCCTTTGCGGATCCGATCGCGTCGCTGCAGGACGAGTTACGGCCCGCGTCCGGGCTGAACTTCACGGACCCGGACCAGGCGCACCTGACCCTGAAGTTCCTCGGCGAGACGGACCCGGCGCGACTGGAGGACGTCGAGCACGGCCTCGAAGCCGCGGTCGAGGCGGCCGATCTCTGCCCGTTCGAAGCGACCATCGGCGGGCTCGGGGCGTTCCCCGATCCGGACTACATCCGGGTTGTCTGGCTCGGGTTCGAGTCCGGCGGGAATCGCCTCAGCCGGCTGCACGAGGCGATCGAGCCCCGGATGGTCGAGCTGGGCTTCGACCCCGAGGAGCACGACTTCACGCCCCACGTGACGATCGCCAGAATGGAACACGCCGGCGGCAAGGAGCTGGTGCAGGACGTCCTGCAGGACCAGTCGCCGACCGTGGGCACGATGACCGTCGAGGAGGTCCGGCTCACCGAGAGCGAACTCCGGCCCGACGGCCCGGAATATTCGACGGTCTCGAATTTTCGGCTGTAGCCGATGATTGCCGGAGTCGCGCGGTGGAGTAACCCGGTACTGTCAACCCTGCCTGTTCCAGCCGGATCGAAGATTCTGGTCGAGGTATTGGTCGCCGATCGAGACGACGGAGCCAGGTGAATGTTACCACGGAAACCGAGATCCCACAGCGGTTTGTCACTGCATGACACCGGGAGCGCGGGGGCGGATTCCGAAAACGTCTATTACTCACCCCCGAGGAATAGGGTTAATCGGGGAAAACGAGTAACTCGTGTCATACGTGATCTGGAGGCTCCCACAGGAGGGATTCGAGTGAACCTATCAGGTTGGAAGAACTACGTCTCCAAAGAGGAGAGAGCGTTCGCGCTCCTAGCGGTCTGGTTCATGATCCTGGCTCTCATTGCGCTGTACATCAAGGAAAAGGAGATCGTCAAACTGTACACGGGTCTCACCTTCGTTTCATCCTTCGGGATCCTGCTGGTGATCGTGTACTCCGCCTACGAGGAGTGGGCAGAGGAACAGGCGAATGCTTGACGTCAGTCGATCAAACTCCATCAGTGGAGAGCCCCACTGCGATCCTCTTCTCCGAACTCGAATCCCTGCTGAACCGGGCGCCTCAGGTGGTGGCGAAACCACTATCGCATCTGGAAAGACCGTTAACCGATATGACATCGGAAGGTAGCGCCAGACGTTCCCGAATTCTCTATGTAGGCCTCGTCCTGGTTGGCGGATTACTCGTGTTGTTATCGATCAGAGATGACGTGAGCATCCTCGTGGCAGCCATCGGGACGGTGATTTCTGCGTATTCGATTTTCAAAATATACGGACTGGATTTAGGCCGGTCGTAAGCGGCGGTTAGGCCA
>CAZKPC010000172.1:0-2071 GCA_964554565.1 uncultured Halobacteriales archaeon | reverse complement strand
GGCATCGTGACCCACAACACGATGAACACCTTCCACTACGCCGGCGTCGCGGAGATCGACGTCACCCAGGGCCTGCCGCGGCTGATCGAGCTCGTGGACGCCCGGAAGACCCCCGACACGCCGATGATGTCGATCTACCTGGACGACGAGCACGCCACCGACCGTTCGAAGGCCCACGAGGTGGTCTGGAAGCTCGAGGCGACGCGCATCCTGGCGCTGGGCGACGTCTCGACGAACGTCGCGGACATGCTGGTGCGGATCGACCTGAACCCCGACACCCTCGAGGAGCGCCAGATCACCGCCGAGGCGGTCGCCGACACGATCGAATCCCACCTGGGCGTCGACACGGCCCTGGAGGACGCCGTGATCGAGTTCGGCCCCGACGAGCCCTCCTACCGGCAGCTGCTCCAGCTCGTCGAGCAGCTCCGGGAGATCGTCTTCAAGGGCCTCGAGGAGGTCTCCCGGGTCGTCATCCGGAAGGAGCAGCGCGAGCACACCGAGGACGAGTTCGTCCTCTACACGGAGGGCTCGGACTTCGGGGCCGCCCTCGAGATCGAGGGCGTCGACGCGACCCGGTCGACGACCAACAACATCCACGAGGTCCGCGAGACGCTCGGGATCGAGGCCGCCCGGGAGTCCATCATCGAGGAGACGATGAGCACCCTCGAGGAGCAGGGCCTCGACGACGTCAACATCCGCCACCTGATGCTCGTGGCGGACATCATGACGACCAAGGGGACCATCGAATCCATCGGCCGGCACGGGATCTCCGGGAACAAGGAGTCCGTGCTGGCCCGGGCGGCCTTCGAGGTCACGGTCAACCACCTCCTCGACGCGGCCGTCCACGGCGAGGTCGACGACCTGAACGGCGTGACCGAGAACGTCATCGTCGGCAAGCCCATCAAGCTGGGGACCGGCGACGTCGACCTCCGGATGCACTCGAAGGCCGACTGACGGATGGGCCTCACGCTCGCCGACCGGGAGCGGCGGCTCATCGCCGCCTTCGAGAGTGCAACCGGCGTCGGGCCGACGGACTGTGTCACCTTCCAGGACCCGGAGCGGGCGGTGTTCGTCATCCCCGCGGGCGAGATGGGCGACGCCATCGGCCCGGGCGGGGAGACCGTCCGGGCGGCCGAAGCCGAGCTCGGCTGGGACATCGATCTCGTGGAGGCCGCAGCGACGCCCGAGGCCTTCGTCGCGAACGCGCTGGCGCCGGCCGCGGTCTACGACGTCACCCTGCGCGAGAACGACGAGACCGTCGCGGTGGCCGAGGTCGACGACGCCGACCACGGCGCCGCGATCGGCACGGACGGCCGGAACATCCACAAGGCCCGTCGGCTGGCCGACCGGCATTTCGACATCGACGACATCGAGCTGACCTGAGTGGCCACCTCGCCTGGCTGTCGACCGCCGACCAGCGCCGGCGCCGACATGTTACCAACCGGAGCCCCCCCCCCGATGAACGCACCGGTCATGACGGCAGCGACGTTCGCGATGATGACCGGCAGCGCCAGCCAGCTCGACAGTCACGGTCGATCGAGTCCCTGCAGGACCGCTCCGGTCCCGAGGAGGGGTGCCGCGAGGCCCACGGTCGTCGCGGCGTCGGACCCGCCGACCTTCGCGAGGCCCAGGGCTCGCCGGCGCCGTCCACCGCATCGCCAGCCCGGCCATCGATGGCCGTCTCGCTCAGTCGCCCTCGAATCAAGCCAGGAGTCTCCGGAGAGGTGTAAGGCCGTAGCGGACGCCGTTCGCGCCTTCGGGCGGCGGGATCGGGCTCCGTCCAAAAGGAGGGGCTTAAGTTCCCGCATCGGGTAGCACGGGTCACTAATGCCCAACGGGAAGTACGCGGCGCGCAAGCTCAAGCGCGACCGTCAGCGACAGCGGTGGTCCGACTCGGACTACGCGCGCCGGGCCCGCGGCCTCCGCAAGAAATCCGACCCCCTCGAGGGGGCCCCCCAGGGTCGCGGGATCGTCCTCGAGAAGGTCGGCATCGAGGCCAAGCAGCCGAACTCGGCCATCCGGAAGTGTGTCCGCGTCCAGCTCATCAAGAACGGTCAGCAGGTCACCGCCT
>CAZKPC010000171.1:0-2127 GCA_964554565.1 uncultured Halobacteriales archaeon | reverse complement strand
GCGACGGCCAGCAGTGGTCGCTCGAGGCGGGGGCGCTCGTGCTCGCGGACATGGGGATCGCTGCCGTCGACGAGCTGGATAAAATGCGTTGTGTCACCGGTGACACGCTGGTTCAGCTGGACGACGAGATCGTTCCGGTTCGGGAGCTCGCGATCCGAGGCCGAAACGCCGGGACCATCGAGGACCATGCGAACGGTGAGACCGTTCGAGGCCTCGACGAGACGGTCCACACGATGACCAGCGACGGCCGGATCGTGACCCGACCGGTGCAAGCCATCCACGCCTATGACGCTCCCGAGGAACTCGTCGAAGTCACGCTCGAATCGGGAGAACGCCTGACGACCACGGCCGACCACCCATTCTTCGTCTTCGAGGAGGGCGACCGGCGGGAGGAACCGGCAGCGAACCTTTCGACGAACGATTGGGTATACGTTCCCCGGCGGCTCCCGAACCCGACCCCAGACGGTGGTGTCGCTGTCAGTGAACGGGGCAGTGACGATCGTCTCACGGAATCCCCTCTCAGCGCGAGCCACGGGGCAATTCTCGGGTATCTCGCCGGGGACGGGAACGTGATGTATAACCGCGAAGAGGGCGTCTACGGGATCCGCTTGACGAACAAAGAGGACGAACTGATCGAACACTTTGCCTCCGTGTGCGACCAGGCCTTCGGTAGCCAGGCCGTCGTCTATCCGAGCGAGCGCCGCGATGATGGGGTCGAGACGGCCCACCTTCGAGGAAAAGCCGTCGTCGATGAACTCCTCGAGGCAGGTGCCAATCTGGAGACCTATGAGGGCAAGCGTGTCCCAGTCGGGATCACCTCCGCTGACCGTGACGCCAAGGCCGCGTTCATCCGAGCCTTTGCCGATTCCGACGGGTCCGTAGATGTCGAGAGCCGAAACCTGACACTCTGCTCCACCAGTTATCAGCTCCTCCTCGGCATCAAGGAACTCCTCCTCGAGTTCGGAGTGTCTGCCCAACTGCAGTCGAGATCACGGGACGATCGAGACCTCCACATCCTGGCGATCACGTCCAAACCGTCGATCGAGGCCTACGCCCGCCACATCGGCTTCACGCTAACCCGGAAGCAGGAGGCCCTCCGATCGGTCCGCGATCGGATCGACGGAGACCGGACCATCATCGACGTGCTCCCGGGATCCGGCGAGCTGTTCAAGCAGGCCCGTGAGCAACTCAGACTCCATCAGTCGGAATGCGGGATCGTTGACGCCACCTACTGCAACTTCGAGACGGGAGAGGCGAACGCCTCACTGATTCGGGCGAAACGGATCCTCAACCGGTTCGAGGATCGGGTTCGACAGGCGAAAACCGACGCCCAGGAGCTCGCGTCAACGTGCCGTTGGGCCCGACTTGACCGCCTCCGAGATCGTTACCACATCAGCCAGCGCACGCTCGCTGACGGCCTCGCGGTCTCGCAACAATACGTCTCCGAACACTGGGGCGAAAACGCGGAGCTCAAAGAGCGGGTTCGGATGCGGCTGCTGGACATCATCACTGAGATCGAAGAGACCGATCTCGAACCGCTGCGACGACTGATCCGGTCCGACGTCAGATGGCGACGGGTCGCCGACGTTCACCGAGTCGAAAGTGGCCAGCCGACCGACGATCGGATTCCGATCCTCCGTCACCGAATCGCCGAACTGCTTGAGCTCCAGACCGTGGAGGACGCGGATGAGGTGGGGCGGGAACTGCTCCGCTCGGAGCCCAAGGCGAACAACTGGGACGCGCTCCGGAGCGAACTCGACAGACACGCCATCGCACTCCAGCGTATTGCTGACTCGATGGATGTCGCCGGCTCGACCGTCTCCCGTTGGTTCGCTGGTGCGGTCGACGTCGAGAACTTCAGAGAAGTCAAATCGGTCTGTTTGGATCATATCGCACGGAAGCGATCCGAGCTCCGGTCGCTCCTTGCGGAGTTGGAAGATCGGGAGCGACCCAAGGTGTATGATCTCACCGTCGAGGGGACGCACAACTACATCGCGAACGGGATCGTCGTGCACAACTCGGAAGATCGCAGCGCAATGCACCAGGCCCTGGAGCAGCAGGAGATCAGCATCTCGAAGGCCGGAATCAACGCGACCCTCAAAGCGAGATGTGCCCTCCTCGGGGCCG
>CAZKPC010000170.1:0-2158 GCA_964554565.1 uncultured Halobacteriales archaeon | reverse complement strand
CCCTGTAGCCCGATAATCACGGCGGCTTCGATCTTCTCGGCGGTGTCGAGATCCCTGCTCGCTAACCGGTGGAGGTCCTGGAATAACTGGGACTCGTTGCCGACCTCGCCCGACATGCCACGGGTTTGCGGCCACGGCGGTTTTTGATGTGGGGCTCACGCCTCGAGTCGATTCCGCTGCCCAGGATCGGTAACAGGGGCTTTGTTCGTTCGCGACGTAGAGGAGTTCATGCCGCACACGGCTACCGTCCACGGGGTCGGGGTCACCGTCGGCGAGGAGGGGATGGGCGCCCCGGCAGTTCTGCTCGAGGCCCGGGACGAGATCGTGCCGATCTTCATCGGCGCGAGCCAGGCCCAATCGATCGAACAAGCCCGACAGGACGTCCCGCCGGAACGGCCGATGACCCATGACCTGCTGATCGAGATGTTCACCGAGGTCGGCGGGGCGATCGATCGGGTCCGGATCGACGACCTGGCGGACAACACGTTCTACGCGAAGGTCGACGCCGAACTGATCCGGGCCGGCGAACGGCAGAAGCACGTCTTCGATGCGCGCCCGAGCGATGGTATCGCGCTGTCCGTTCGGGTCGGCTGCCCGATCGAGATCACCGACGACGTGATCGATCGGGCGGGCCGTCCAGCCGAGGAGTTCATCGAGGGCGCGGAGGAGGAAATGGAGTTCCGGGACTTCGAGGAATCGTGAACGCCGTGGGTGGATGCTGGCGGTGCGTAGCGCGCTAGGTCCCGTGGTTCATGGGTCGCGCGACGCGGTCTCGAATGATTCCAACGTCTCCTCGTCGTGGTATTGTTCGATGTGGTCGCGCATCGCCGCCTCGTCCGGAAACTGCAGGCAGCAATCTGGACACCGCTGCATACGCTGTCAACGGGGCCTGCCATCAAAAAGCGAACCGGCGTTTCCTGTGAAGAGTTTGAAAATACACGCGCCATACGAAAGCTCACATCCCGCGCTTGATGACCGGTCGGCAATACCTGACCCCCCATCCGAATTCTGACTCCTGAGAAGCGACTTCATCGGAATCGACCGATCGGAGAACGGGCCGGGAGCACGTTTGGCCCAAATGGTTCAGAACGTTTATTTATAAAGATGCCCTGGCCCTACCCATGCCGACCGTCGACTACGAGGGGAAACTCGAGCGCACCCTCGAGCGGATCGAGGAATCCGAGTCGATCAATCCCGACAACAAGGAGGCGATCCGGCAGTTCACCCGGGACCTGAAACTGGAGGGCATGAGTGAGGCCTGGCTCAGCAAGCTCACGGGCCATCTCTACATCGTCGCCGAGCACCTCGAGGAGACCCGCTTCGAGGCGATGGACACCGAGGACGTGAAGGACCTCGTCGAGTGGGTCCAGGACCGGGATATCGTCGAGCGGACGGTCGACGCCTACAAACAGGTCATCAAGCGGTTCTGGCGGTGGCTCTACGAGATGCCTGAGGGCGAACACCCGGAGATGGTCGAGTGGCTCAACACCGGCGGGTCGAGCGATTCCAACGGTACGCTGCCGACGGACCTGCTCACCCGGGAGGACGTCGACGCGCTCAAGGACGCCTGCCGGAACGACCGCGATCGGGCGTTCATCGCGCTGCTCTACGAGACGGGCGCCCGCATCGGCGAGCTCATCGACCTGACGGTCGGCGACATCGAGGACCACGACCACGGCCGGAAGGTGGTGATCGACGGCAAGACGGGCCAGCGGCGGCTGCCCCTCCTGGAGTCGACGCCGGCGCTGAACGCCTGGCTGAACGACCACCCGGATCCCCGCCCGGAGGCGCCCCTCTGGTGTCAGCTGCGCGACGGCTCGGCGCAGTTGAGCTATCACTACATCCGCCAGAAACTCCTCGAACGGGCGAAGGACCGAGCGGACCTGGAGAAGCCGGTCAACCCGCATCACTTCCGGCACAGCCGGGCGACCCACCTGGCCAACGAGTTCAAGGAGGCCCAGCTGTGTGAGTGGTTCGGGTGGGTCCAGGGCTCGGACGTGCCGGCGAAGTATGTCCATCTGTCGGGCCGCGATATCGACGACGCTTACACCGAGCTCCATGGGTTGAAACCGGAGGAGGAACAGGCGGCCGAGCGGCCGATCCGCGAGTGTCCGCGGTGTCAGGAGCTCAACGAGCGCGCGGACCAGTTCTGCTCGCG
>CAZKPC010000169.1:0-2249 GCA_964554565.1 uncultured Halobacteriales archaeon | reverse complement strand
GAACGGCACGGTATCGAGATGGCCATTGAAACAGAGCGTCCGGTCGGACTCGCCGTCCAAGGTGGCGATCAGGTTCGGTTTCTCGGGATCGACCTGGATCCGGTCCGTCTGGAGCCCGGAGTCAGCGAGGTTCGATTCCAGCCATTCCACCGATTCGGTCGTGCGGCCGGGCGGGTTCTGTGTGTCAAACCCTACCAACGTCTCGGTGAAATCAACGAGTTCAGTCTGATGCGCCGAAAGGTACTCTGTAACCTTTATCTGCGCAGTTGGCACAGCCCTGCTTTGGTGGATGTGGAAGCAAGTTTCTTTGGAAGCCCGAACCGGATAAGCACGTGAAGACCACGCAACGGGTCTCATTCACGCCAGAAACGCCGTTACCGGGCCACGCGGCGGCCGAGCGAGAAGACGAATACGGCGGTCAAGAAGGCTCCCGTGAGTCCCTCCGAGGCCGCGATGAACCGGCCGATGTCCCCGGCCGGATGGACGTCACCGAGGCCGAGCGTGGCGAAGGTCACGACGCTGAAATAGAGCCCGTCTAACAGGGCGGACAGACCGTGACTGCCGTATCGCACCACCTCCGCGCCCGCGACGAGGCCGCCGGCCGCCGGGTATAGAATCGCGCTGCTCACGATAACTGCCAGCGCTAGCGCGAGCGTCCGCTGTGGTCGCTCGCCGTAGCCCGCGACCAGGTCGAGAAAGCCGTTCGTGGCCCAGCGCAGGGCGGCGTCGAGGCGGTGCGGGAGGGAATGGTCGCCTGCGCGAGCGTGTTCGGCGTACCGCCGGCGACGATATCGCAATTCCCGGACGAAGAACATGGAGGCCGTCTCGTCGTCGCCCGTTCCCGACGCTCCCTGTTTAGCTTCCAGGTACGTGTGTTCGAGAGCCTCGGTGCGGTCCGATTCGGTCGGAGTCCCGACGTACTCGTGGAGCCGCCAGCGGTTCGCCCGCAGTACCCGGCGATAGGCTGCGAACGGGAACCCTTCAAACCGTGTTCTGTAGAACCGGTAGCGGTCAAAGGTGGCTGGCTCGCAGTCGAGATCCACGTCCCCAAGGGTGGCGTCCGTGAGATCATAGCCAGCGACAGCGTCCGCCGGTTGATCGAGAAGACCCTCCGAAACGCTCGTATCCTGGAGACGACACGCGAGATCGCTGTCGGGACGGACGCGAAGCAGGTCGAACGCCCCTTCGGAGAGGTCGAGCATCCCGTCGGCGGCATCGAGCCGGACGCCATCGAATATGGCACGGGTCCCGTCTGCACCGACGAACTCGGCATCCTCCCCAAACGTCGTTGATACGAACTGCACGGTTCCGAAGGAGAGGGTGGGGAAGTGTGCCGCTCCGGTGACAGTGACATCGTCGAAACCCAGCCATTCGGACACGTCGCAGGCCGCGAAGTCGAGACTCCCGTCGAACCGGACACCACTGAAATCGACGCTGCGTTCGAAGGACGCACGCCGAGCTCGAAGGCAGGTCGACGCTTCCGACGCCGTTCCGAACACCGTGTCGTCGATCGTGACGTCCATCTCCAAGGTCGCCGCAGTGGTATCCAGTTGGGAAATGTGACAATTTTTGATATGGACCGGATGACGAACGACCGACCCCGAGAGGTCGAACGTCTCGTCGATGGAGACGTCACGGAACGTTAGCGGGGCGACATCGCTCCCATCGATGATAAGCGCGGAGAGATCCATCCTGGCGACGTTGATGTCGACGTACTCCCTACGCGCGGGATCATCCGCGTCGAGGTCAGCGAGGAACGCCTTGCGGAGCCGCGACGTTGTGATGTCCGCCGCCGTGCGCTCCTCGGGCGAGAGATGGAACAGGCATCGTTCGTAGCCGGATGCCACAGGCCGTGCACAGCGTCGTTCCGACCCGTTCACGTCGTACTTAACGGTGCAGTTGGTCACGCCATATCCCGCGCGTGAAGGAGTGGACGCGCGTGCGGGGTTGTGGGTCGTCGAGTCGGCCTCTCGTTTACTTTCATGTCAGTCTCAAGGGGACCGGGGAAAGTTGAGTGGAACGGGTGAAGTCGAACGCGGGCCGCCTGCCAGCCCGCTACAAACGGGAGTATCATGGGGACGATTCTTACTCCCAAGGAGCCCGTTGCGGGTTCCCGACTGAGGAATCCGTTCCCCAATCGGGCAGGGAAGGACAAGCACGATACCGCGAGAAACCGGTCCTTGTTGATTATCGTTCCGCTGGGCTGATCGGCCTAGCCGAGGATCGGCGTTCCGCCGTTGCGGTGTCCA
>CAZKPC010000168.1:0-2290 GCA_964554565.1 uncultured Halobacteriales archaeon | reverse complement strand
TCCGGCGGCAGCGGCCGGTCCTCGCCGAACAGCACGAGGACCCGCGCGGTGTCGCTGGTCCCCGGACAGTTCGACGCCCGCTCGATCGGGATCGCACCGTCGAGCGCGGCCGTTTCCTCGTCGCTGAGCCGGATCGACATGGAGACACGCAACGTCTGTCCGCCGGGCAGGGAGTCGGGCAGGCGGTCGCCGTCCACCCGGTATTCGACCGGTTGCGGTCGCATGTCGAACTCCGTGGCGCCGGGGACGTAGATACAGGCGAACGCCCGGGGGACGTCGATGGGCTCCCGGAACAGGAACCGGTTCTCCACTGTGACCGTACCGAGTGCGACCTGACCTCGTTCGCCCGGCGTGGCCGCGTCGTTGACGTCGATCCCGTATTCGACGCCGCTCGCGACGATGTCCGCGCCAACTGAGACCGCGGCGAGCACCACCACGGCCACGAGGAGCGCCCGGGTCGTCGACCGGGAGGGCGCCAGCTCCCGTTCCCGCAGCAGGTAGCCGAGCGCGACGAACAGGCCGGCCGAGAGAAGGAGCGCGAGGAACGTCCCCTCCGACCCGACGTTGAACCGCGGGATCGTGTAGGCCAGGAACGCCAGGTAGGTCGCCGCCCCGAGTACCGCGAACCCGAGCACGAACTCCGAACGCTCCGCGGCGACCGTCCCGATGAGGAACCCGATAAACGTGGTCAGGAGCAGCAGCGAGCGGACCGTGATCGAGAGCTCGAAGACCAGGTCCCTCGCGAAATACAGCACTGCGGCGATCCCGAACAGGATGCCGATCGCGTACAGCACCTTCGCGGGGTCGATATCGAACCTCACGCCGACATCACCACGGTCACGCCCGATCCGTTCAAGGACATGGGTCTCCCTCTGGGCGGGCCGGCCTTGGTTCTGGCTGCTCCCGTTCGTCTCTAATCCGGACCTCCAGATCCCGACTACTCGGCAGGAGCGCTCGACAAGAAACGGTTGATGTACCGCAATCTTTCAGTTCGTCGTCGAAGGCAGGTCTGCCCCTAGTGGTAGGAGCTCGTGGCCGGAGGAGTGATGCCCTCGGCGCTGCTATCGGGCGCCGTTCAGGACCATGCCAGGAGCCCTGTTTCTCGAGGGCGACCGCACCGAACTCCGCACCGTCGAAGAGGCGGATATCGGTTTCCTGCAGGCGGGGATGAACCATCCCGAGATCCGACCCTACGCCGGCGCCGATACGCCCTACAACCGGCGGCGGTACGAGCAGGAACGTTTCGAGCGGCTCGCCGACGATGACGTGCTGCACCTCCTCGTCTGGGACGGGTCCGACCGGCTGGGCGACGTGTCGCTCGCGCCGATCGACGAGCGCCGCGGCTGGGCCAATCTGGGCTATTGGATCCACCCCGATCACCAGGGCCGGGGCTACGCGACGGAGGCGGCCCGGATGGTCCTCACCCACGGGTTCGACGAACTCCGGCTCCACCGGATCTCCGCCACGATCGTTGGCGAGAACGATGCCTCGAAACGCGTCGTCGAGAAGCTCGGCTTCGTGCACGAGGGGACCAAACGGGACGACGCCTACCTCGACGGCGAGTACGTGGACCGGGAGGTCTACGCCGCGTTGAGCGACGAGTGGACCGGCTGAGTGACCGCTTGGAGCGGTGGTATGTGCTCCGGCTCTTTCGATAGCACGAGGCGCCCTGGCGCGGTACGATCGTTCGCTCAGCCTGCCAGCCGGTCCGCCGGGCCGGAGCTCAGGAACTCCGGACCGGGCGAGAGCCCGATCTCGACCGGCCGATATCGGGAGGAGGGCCGTAGAAGCATGGGCAGCGTTGGGGGGAGGATCTGCCCATGTCGGTGGACTCCCAGGATGGTGCTAGCTCCGCACGGGTCATGTCCGACGGGTGGCTGGAAGCCCGTGTAAGAGTCAAGGCCGACCCGCAAACCGTTGGGCCTTGGCTGGCCAGGCAGTTTTTAACTCGCCCCGGTCTGCATCGGGAAACCCCGGTCGTTCGATCCGGAACCGGATCCCCTGGGCGGTTGGGAACTCTGGCCCGTCCAGAGCGTCGCACTGGTTCACAACGAGTAAAATAGATGGAGGGATGCAATCGCCGGGAATCCGTTACACCGTTTCAAAGAATCCGTTTAGTCCCGGTGCAGTCTTCCGATTGCAGATCGGACGCCGTCAGTCGTCGTCAGCAGTGTAGGCATCGCTTCGATGTTCAATCCGGTGGACTTCCAGCACCGACTCACTCCGGTCGAGAACGCAGGCGAGCCGATACTGACCGACGCGGAGTTTCGAGAACGGACCGCCGGTCAGC
>CAZKPC010000167.1:0-2317 GCA_964554565.1 uncultured Halobacteriales archaeon | reverse complement strand
GTTTGTCCATCTGCCCGAGGAAGTTCCGGGCGTACGCCGAGAGTGACTCGATGTACCGGCGCTGCCCCTCGGCGTAGATCGTCTCGAAGGCGAGCGAGGACTTGCCCGACCCCGAGAGCCCGGTCACGACTGTCAGCTCCTCGCGGGGTACCCGGACGTCGACGTCCTTGAGGTTGTGTTCCTCGGCTCCGCGCACCTCGATGTAGTCGCGGCTCATCTATCCCCTGCCAGGGCTGGGGGCAGTGAAACCCTGTCGGTTCCGGGCCGGGGTGGCGCTCGCACGACGGTCCGGACGAGGAGCTACAGCACTTCGCCGTCGAGCCAGAGGTGGACCAGCGTCCCGACGTAAAAGGAGGCGGCGACGCCGACGGCGACCAGACGGTCCGGTGGGGCCCGGCCGGCCGTGACAGCCCAGACGCCGGCAGCGAGCGCGCCCACGAGCAGGAGGTTGATCGCGGGGCTGTGCGTCCAGCCGCGGTGTTGGCGCGTGACCAGACCAACGGCCGGGTTCACGAGCGCCGCGGCGACCAGCACCGCGAGGCCGACGAGAGCGAGTCCGGCGACCAGCGGCGGGACAGCCACGCCCGCACTCAGGGCCTCGCCGAGCCCGAGAACGGCCTCCCAGTTGGTGACTGCGACGCCAGCGACGGCGAGTGCCCCGAGAACCCGAAAGCCCTGCACCGCCCTCCGGCGGGGGATGGACTTGTGGTGGTCGACGTCGGGGTAGATTGCGCCGACGAAGGTGGTCACGCCGGCAGCGGCGGCACCCGCGAGCGCGAGCAGGGGCGCCTCGAGGAGCACGTAGACGCCGGCTCCGAGGGCGACAGCCACCGCGACCGCGCTGATGCGCCCCCAGCGGGCGTGGGTCGGATAGTTCGGCACAGCCCGGGTTGTGTGCGCAGCGATATATGTCACACCCTTTCGGGGAGCCATCCGCCGCTCACTTCGACGTTCTGGCCGCTGACGTAGCCGCTGCCGTCGTCGAGGAAGAACCGGACTGCCTGCTGGATGTCCTCGAAGGACGCGGGCCGCCCGCGCGGGAGTTCCTCTGGGAACTCCTCGGAGTTTTCGACGACGTGTGGCGAGACGGCGTTGACGGTGACCCCGTCGTCGGCGGTGTCGGCGGCGAGCATCCGCGTGAACATGAGGACGCCGGCTTTCGCCGCGAAGTAGGGGAAGTTCTTCGGGCTGACCAGCCCCTTCCCGCTGGAGGCGTAGCCAACGTTGACAACCCGTCCGTAGGACTGGCCCCGCATCGCCGGGAGCGCGCGCTTCGAGCAGAGGTAGGTCGCGTCCAGGTTCGTCTCCATCACCGTCCGCCAGGTCCCGTAGTCGATGTCCTCCCAGTGGCGCGGGGCGAACGCGCCAACGTTGTTGACGAGCACGTCGACAGCCCCCAGATCGGCTTCGACGGCATCGAAGATGGCGTCAACCTCGTCGGGATCGGTCACGTCCCCCTGGACCGTCGTCGCACGGTCGCCGTCCTCGCGGATGCGCTCGGCAGTTTCGCGTGCGGCCGCCTCGCTCGTCCGGTAGTGGACCGCGGCGTCGGCGCCGTCTTCCGCGATCGCCAGCAGGACTTTTCGACCGACGCCGCGCGCGCTGCCGGTCACGAGCGCCACCTTGCCCGACAGATCGGGTGCGATCATGCCCCGTCCTTGGGGTGGCGACGGCTTGAAGGCTCCCCGCGCTCGGCGCCGGCAGGTCACTCCTCGTTCGCGCGGCGTTTCCACTCGCGTTCCTGCCTGCGTTCCGCGACGTGGCGCCGGCCGTCGGCGACGACATCGCGCGCCTGCTCCTCGAAGGCCGTCAGGTCGGCGAGAAAGCCCGCCTGGTAGCCCTCCAGTACGTCGTAGGACCACCGGTCCTCGTCGATGACACCCCGCGGGAGGTACTCGTCGCGGAGGGCGTCGGCCAGTGCCGTGTGCCCGCAGGCGCGCAACTGCTCTTCGGCCGTCGCGAAATGGTCCATCGCGTGTCCGGTCTTGTGGTGGAACTCCACGAGGTTCCCGTGTGCCCGGTGCAGCCACTCCACACCCAGTTCGATGCTGTGGAGCGCCTCGCACTCCGCCTCACTGAGGTCCGACGTCGGTTCGTCGCCGGCGTCGTCCGGGTCGTTCTCACTCCTTGCCATGTTATCTTTTACCATAGACCGACAGATAGGGCTGTCGCCTGCACCGCCCGAGTCACAGGGCGTTCTCGAGGGCGCCCGCGACGTTTCTTGCCTTCTCGGCGAGTGGCTCCGGGACGTTCCCGGCGGCGACGGCCTCGTCGAGTTCGTCGTCGTCGACGCGCTCGACGGTCCCGTCCGGCCGCT
>CAZKPC010000166.1:0-2387 GCA_964554565.1 uncultured Halobacteriales archaeon | reverse complement strand
GACCAGCCGAGCGGTCCGTTGACCCGTTGGGTGACGCTGCCGGTGTCTACCGCGACACTCGGCGCCGGGTGCTCCCACCGGCGGATCCGCAGGACGACGGCGATGACGACGAGGAGGACGACCCCCGTCACCACCGTGCTCAGCAGTGCAGTCGTGGCCATGATAGCGTTCGCGGCGTTCGGTTAGGCGCTCTCCGGGCGCGTAGATAAAGACATCGGGACGCTGTTCAGGTGATCGAGTACGCGGCGGCGAAGGTCAGGGCCAGCGCGGCGGCCAGGCCGGTCGCGATCAGCATCGTGATCGATCGTGGCTCGAACCGCAGGTGCTGGTAGTACCCGGCGACCAGCACGGCCTTGATCAGCGACAGCACGATGATCACGCCGAAGGCCAACCAGTAGGCCGACTCGACGAGCCCCGCGAACTCGACCACGACCTGGACGGTCGCGAAGACGAAGAGGACGGCGTAGATCACAGCGTAGAGTTTGGTGTTTGGCATGGGTGGGTCACCTCAGAGGATGTAGAACAGCGGGAACAGGAACAGCCAGACGATGTCGACGAAGTGCCAATACAGCCCGAAGTACTCGATCGAGCCGGCTTCCTCCTCGCCCATGTAGGCGCCGCCGGCCGCGCGGGCGATGAGGTAGACCGTGATGAGCAGCCCGACGAGCACGTGCAGCCCGTGGAGCCCGGTCGTCAGGTAGAACGTCGAGGAGGCGACGTTCGTCGAGAACTGCCAGCCGTTGGCGAAGGCGTCGCTGTGGACGTGGAAGAGGTGCTGCCACTCGATGCCCTTGTTGATGAGGAAGCCGATCCCGAGCAGGAGCGTGGCGAGCAGACTGGCGATGACGCCGCCTCGGCTCTCCCGTTCCGCGGCGACCAGCGCGAGCACGACGGTGAAGCTGCTGGTCAGCAGCAGGTAGGTGTTGATCAGCCCCGGGAGCACCACGTGGGCCTCGGGAATGAGGTGGTGCCAGTCCGTCCAACCGTAGGCGACGCGGATGAAGACGAAGGAGCCGATGAAGGCGCCGAAGAGCACGACGTCCGAGGCCAGGAAGATCCAGACGCCGGTCTTGAGCTTGCCGACGCCGGCGAAGGGCCACCGTTCGGCGAGGGCGTCCTCCGGTGCGTGGAACGGCTCAAGCCCCATGAAGACGAGCCCGGCGCCGGTGACGAGCAGGCCCAGCGCGCCCGCGCCGAGGTAGATCGCGCCGTCCATGCCGGTCGGGAGCTGCCCGTTCTGGATCCCGCCGAGCCCGATGAAGCCCAGGAGGGCGCCGACGGAGATGACGAACGGCCAGATGCTCGCGTGGCTGGCGTGCTCGTCCTCGTGGGCGGGTTCGAGCCGTCCGTCCGGCACGACGGCCGGCTGGCCGCCATCGGCCGCCACGTCCGCCTGGTCCTCGGGCGCGAGGAACGAGAGGATGCCGTCCTTGTAGCTCGCGATGCCCGGGAAGTTCTCGAGCGGGGGCGGGGAGTCGATGGCCCACTCGGCGGTGGTGCCGTACTCCCAGGGCGCGGCGCCGGCCTCGGCGCCCTCCCAGAGGCTGGTCGCGAGGTTGTAGAACATGATGAGGAACGAGAACCCGAGGACGAAGGCGCCCACCGTGGCGAGCTGGTGCCAGATGGTGAAGCTGGGGTCGTACTGGAAGACCCGCCGCGGGGTTTCCCAGACGACGAACATCGGGAAGTAGAGCAGGTTGAAGCCGATGAAGTAGGCGGCGAAGTGGATCTTCCCGAGGAACTCGTCGTACATCTTCCCGGTGATCTTCGGGTACCAGTAGTACAGCCCGCCGATGAGGGCAGTGACGCCCCCGACCATCACGTAGTGGAAGTGGGCGACGACCCAGTAGGTGCCCCGGAACTCGTAGTCGAGCACCACGGCGCCGAGGAACACGCCGGTGATCCCGCCGATGATGAACAGGAGGAGCGCGCCGAAGGAGAACAGGAACGGCGTGGTGAACCGGTTGTCGCCCTTGATCATGGTGTAGATCAGCGCGAACACCATCAGGTCAAACGGCAGCGAGATGCCGATGGTGGTCGCCATGAAGAGCGTCTTGATCTCCAGGTTGATCGCCGTCAGGAACATGTGGTGCATCCAGACCACGAAGCTCTGGAGCGCGACGAGCACCATCGCGATGACGAACCACTTCCGGCCGACGAGGCGCTTGCCGGAGAAGGTCTGGAAGGCCTCGGCCATGATCCCCAGCGCGGGGAAGAAGACGATGTAGACCTCGGGATGGCCGAAGAACCAGAACATGTGCGTCCACAGCAAGGAGCCGCCGGCCTCGTTTCCGAAGTAGGCCGACCCGAGCAGGACGTGGTCGGCGGCGAGGATGAGCAGGGCCGCGAGCAGGGCCGCGAACGCGAACAGCATCATCCAGACCGTC
>CAZKPC010000165.1:0-2437 GCA_964554565.1 uncultured Halobacteriales archaeon | reverse complement strand
GCGACCAAGATCGCCGACCTCGCCCTGGAGATCGAGGAGATCCCGGAGAGTGCGAACGACCCCCTCAAGGCCCTCCAGGCAGAGGCGAGCGAGGTTCCGGAGACCGCGATGGACGCGTTGCTGGAAGACGACTCCGACCGGGCCGTGGAGATGGCAAACGAAGCGCGACGCCAGATCGTGGGCGTGGACGAAACCGTTCGCGATGTCGACGATCAGATCCGTGACCTCGACCCCCAGCGTGCGCAGGTGCTCGGGCTGGTCGTCGACTCGCTTTCCCGGACCGCCGACTACGGCGGCAACATCGCCGAGAGCGCGCTCCAGAAGGCGGCGCCGCGGCCCTGACCGCTACTCGACGAGGACGGCGTTGACCTGTCCGTCCTGTCCTGGCCGCGAGGTGACCCGTGCGCGCCCCTCGCTCGTCTCGATGATCGCACCCTTGGTGATGATGTTCCGGCGCGCGTAGTTGGGGTTCGACGGATTCTCGGCGACGTTCTCAATCTCGGCGGCGACGACCGCGCCGTCGACGGCGACGCTCGCGGTGTCGGTCGTGAGGGCGCGGACCTTCCTTGCCCCGCCGCGGGCGTCGACCGACTTGAACCGTGCCTCGCCGACCTGCGTCTCGGTCGGCTCGGAGCCGAGCTGGTGTTTCTTCTTGTCGCTCGACGGTCGTCGCCGGCCGCCGGTTCGCTTTCGCATGGACGGGCCCTGGTACTTCATACGGAAGTGGAGTGCCAGTGGCTACTTGAACCTCTCGAAGACGGCCTCGACAGATTTAGGGGCCGGGCGCTCGCCTCACGGACGATGAGCCTCCGCCGGGCCGTCGCCGCGCCCTTCCGACAGCGCGGCGTCGAGCGCATGTCCGAAAGCGAGTTCGTGGTCGCGCTGTCGCTCGATCGCGACTGGTTTTCCCCCGACCAGGCAAAGCGCCTCGTCGACGTCGCGGCCGGCGAGGGGCTGCTCGACCGCGAGGACGACGACGTCGTCGTCGCCTTCGACCCGGGCGGCGTTGAGGTCCCCGACGGCTTCTCGCCCGAGGAGTCGGTGCTCCGCCGGCGCTCGACCTTCGAGCGGGCCCTCGACGCCGTCGTCGAATCGGGGGCCGAGAAACAGGAGGCCGTCGCAGCGATAAACCGCATCCAGGCCGACCTCGGGCTCACCATCGAGGCTGCGGCCGTCCTCTACGCCCGCCGGCAGGGCGTCGACGTGACCGATCTCGCCGCGAGCGCACGGGAGGAGATCTGATGGTCGAGGACCGCGTGAACGACGGGGAGCGAATCGCACAGCTGTTCGCCTCCGAACTGACCGGCCTGGAGACGGATCCGCTGGCAGACGTGCAAGTCGTCGACGCCGATGCGGAGGTGACACCCGCCGCCGACGGCGCCGACGCCTACGGGATCGCCTTTCGCGACGAGCGCGTCGGGACGGTCGCAGTCTATCCCGACTGCGCACGGTTCCGACTCGCAGTTTCGCCGGAAGCCGTCGAAGTCGGCGACACACCGATCACGGTTGAGTCGGCCGACGATGGCATCGTCCTGTCGATCGAGAGTGGTGCCGCGGTCAAGGGTGCCGTCGACATCGTCCGGACGGGACTGGCCGCACGGGACTGAGTCCTGCGCTCGATGGTTACGGCAGTGTCTGCTGGCGCAGGAGGCGGTCCCGCAGGTCCTCCGCGAGGGAGTCGCGACCGGCGTACGCGTCCGCTTCGGGCGCGCGGTCAAACCGGCCGTCGAGAACTTGGACGGCGACCAGCCCACCGCGTACCGCGCCACGAACGTCCGCCTCGGGGTGGTCGCCGACGTGGACCGCCTCCCTGGGTGCGACGTCGAGATTGTCGAGGATGGTCTCGAAGGCTCGCAGGTCGGGCTTGCCGGCCGGCAGGGCGCCGGTGACGACGACGGCGTCGAACGCCTCGGTCCAGCCAAGCGCCTCGAGCTTGCTCCGCTGGGCGCGAACCGGGCCGTCGGTCAGGACGCCGACGCGGTATCGCTCGCGTAGATCGGCCACGAGTTCGGCTGCGCCGTCGACCGGCACGAGCGCGTCGTTGATCGCCTCCCGATAGGCCCGCGCTACTCCGTCAGGATCGCCGTCGTCGAGCAACGCGTCGAATATCGGCGCGCGCGTCTCGCTGGCGAGGTCGGCCCCGTGGGCGTCGAGGTACTCCTGGCGGTCGATGTCGCGGACGCCGGCCGCGGCGGTGGCTTCGTCCAGCAACGTCTGTCTGTCCCGTTCCGGGACGGTCAGCGTGTAATCGAGGTCGAAGACCACCGCCGCGAGGCTCACGGGAGCCGGTTGCAGGGCTGTCGGCTTCAGTGCTCCGGACGGCTCGGTCGGGGTGACGTCACCGCTGGCACGACCCGCCCCCTCTCGAAAGGTTCTTCGCCCGGCGCGTCGACCCGCCTGACAGATGAGCTTCTTCGAGCGACTCGCCGACCGCATC
>CAZKPC010000164.1:0-2454 GCA_964554565.1 uncultured Halobacteriales archaeon | reverse complement strand
GAGGGGGCAGGTGAAGGCCAACTACCGCTGCCCGTGAAAACGGGTGGTGGGAACCCGGCGCAAGCCGGCACGGCCGTAACGGAGGTGGGGAAAACGTCTCCAGTCCGGGTTCGGTTGGTGACCGCGCTTCCTCATTCACGAACCACCGAGCGACAGTATTAGCCTTATCTCAACTGGTAGTTTCACGGCGAGCTGACTGGTTGTATGTCAAACCTGCAATGTCGAGTAACTAACCCTTGGTTTGCATCATATTAGATTGAGATATCTATCAGCGAGCGACAGATATAGGATGAGTCTGTTGCAGATGGGCCTCTGAAGCAATCGGTGAGCCCTAGATCCGCTTAGAGAACTCTCAGATCAATCAATTCACACTACAATCGAGAAGCGCGAGCAAGATATTGAGCTCCTATTCACGGCCGCAGAACCGATATCAGCGCGAAATCGACCGGAGAGAGCGCCACCGAATCGGCCACCTCATCACTGCTATCACGTCTCAGTACGGGTATTTATCCTCGGAGAGCGTGGAGACTGCATGGACCCGAAAAGCATCCTCCGTCTGGAGGGCTTTGCGTTGTTCGCTGTGGCGATCGGAGCGTATTTCATGATCGGAGCCCCGCTGTGGGTGCTGCTGGTACTCGCACTGGCCCCCGACCTCTCGATGCTGGGCTACCTCTTAGGGTCGCGCGTCGGCAGTCGCGTCTACAACGCGTTTCACACGTTGGTCGCCCCAGCCATCATCGGCACAGCCGGCACCCTGTTGGGCCTCATGCCGCTCGTGTGGGTGGCTCTCGTCTGGGCCGCCCACATCGGTGCTGACCGTGCGGTTGGCTACGGCCTGAAATACCCGACCGGATTCAAGGATAGCCATCTCTCCGGAGCCGACGACCACCGCGCCCCGGCTGTTGAACATACCGGCATGGCCACCCATCCCGTCGGTGCCCGGGACGACTGACACGACGAGTTCGGGTAGGGGCGGACAAGTGGATGGCCACCGGCGCCCGAAGGCACTCGACGCGCATGAGGGATACTCGCCGTGAGGTACTCGCCAGGACAGCGAAAACCCTCCGACGCGGCCCTCGCCGGCTGTTCGTCGCTGACATGCGACTGACTGTCCTACGACGTTACGACCGAACCGTCGAGTGGCGATGTTGAGAGCACTGCAAGGCGGAAAGTCGGACAGTCCGAGCCCCAGTCCGGGATAGGATGCGCCGACGAACGGGTATAGCGGACTGATATGGCAGGCCTGCTGCATGGACTCTCTACATCTACCGATTACAGCCACCATGGTTGCAGTGGGCTTTCTGCTGAATACGCGGCTTCCATTTTGCACGACCGTTCTATTTTTAGAGTGTTGATTCACCGCCGGAGCGATACCTGTCTCGCCTGTGGAGATCGTTCGGGGTCTTGCTCGGTGATGCAGCGCACACGCTCTAAACTTTGCACACGGATTCGTTTAGATGGCCGACCACTCCGCAGCAAGCGGATCGAAAGAGATCAGCAATCGGCAGTAGACAGACCAATACCCTAATTTCGGACAGAACGACCTGCCGTGGCGAAGGGTTGGGGAGGAGAGGGTGAGTGGGACGCCTTGGTGGATGCGTCGAGTGACGGACCGCGTGTCCGTCGGGCCGTTTGCCGAGCCTGAAACCTTATTGTCAGAGGCTGGGAGGGCCGGGGTATGAATCCGGAGCGAAGACGGGTCCTCCGGTGGACCGTCGGTTGCGGGTTGATGGGGTTAGCGGGATGTGGCTCCGGCGAGCCGACCGAGACGGCCACGCCGACCCCGATCCAGGAGATTCCCTACACGGCGGCGGATCCCGAACAGAACCTCGGGCTCAATCGGGTTCTGACGATCGAGAACAACGCTGAACGGGACTACGAGATGACGGTGTCGCTGACGCACCTGGACGACGACGTCACCTTCTTTCAGCGAGCACTGACGGTCGAGAGCGGCAGTACCGAACAAATCGACGGCCTGATGTCCAAAGCCGGCGTCTACCGCGTGCGATTCGAGTTCGCCCTCGGGTTCTCCAAGGAATACGAGTGGCCCGTCGACCAGGATCACGGCAACGGGGCGTTAGCGATCTTGTCCGGCGAGACGCCGACTGATCCGAACGTGTTTTTCAACATCGAGAAGCGCTAATCGCTGTCCGGTGGGTGGTGCCGGATAGCTGGGATCGGTTCGCAAGTCCGGTTGTTCAAAAGCGGAACTCGAATCGGGCCCCGCCATCGGTGCCGTCGGCCACGTCTATTTGCCACTCGTGGGCCTCAGCGATGTCCCGGACGATGCTCAGGCCGAACCCGGTGCCGTCCTCCCGCGTGGAATATCCGAGTTCGAGCACCCGGTCACGATCGTCCGGCGGGATGCCGGGGCCGTCGTCCTCGACGTAGAAGCCGTTCGGCAGCGAACCGATCGTGATCGTGACCGCGTCGCCACCGTGTTCGATCGCGTTC
>CAZKPC010000163.1:0-2472 GCA_964554565.1 uncultured Halobacteriales archaeon | reverse complement strand
ACGAAGTCCGGGTTCGTCAGTTCCGTGCCGAACGATTCGCCGCGATGGTCGCGCTGCTTCTCCGAGATCAAGCCGTAATCGTCGTTGTTGAAGAGCAGGACCGTGAACCCACACCCTAATTGCGTCGCGGTGGCGATCTCCGCGCCGTTCATCAGAAACCCGCCATCCCCGGTCGCCGCGACGACCTCCGCGTCCGTGGCGAGATCGGCCGCGATACCGCCGGGGACGGAGATCCCCATCGACGCCAACCCGTTGGAGATGATACACGTGTTCGGCTCGTAGGTCGGGTAGTTCTGGGCGATGCGCATCTTGTGGCTGCCCACGTCCGAGAGCAGGACGTCCTCGGGGGCGAGCACCTCCCGTAGGACCGGGAGGACGTTCCGCACGGTGAGCGAATCGCCCTCGTCCGGGACGCGGTTGATGTCCTCGATGATGTGCTCGCGGAGGTCACGGTACCACGCCTCGTCGAACCCGCCGGAGTCAGCGTCCAGCCGGTCGATCAGCTCCGAGAGGGCTGCCGAGAGGTCACAGACCAGCTCGATGTCCGGGTTGTAGGCCTCGTAGACCTCGGCCGGTTCGGTGTCGAGATGGACGATCGTCGTGTCCTGACCCTTGTTCCAGCCGGCGGGATCGTGTTCGGCGATATCGTACCCGACGGTGAGGACGAGGTCGGCGGAGCCGATGGCCTCCGAAGCCTCCTGGTGGTCACCGGAGTCCAGTGTCAGCAGCGATTGAGGTGAGTCGTCGGAGACCGCCCCCTTGCCCATGTACGTCGAGGCCACGGGGATACCGGTGTCCTCAACGAGTTCGCGGAGTTTCGTCGCCGCGTCGGTGCGGACCGCCCCGTTCCCGGCGATGATGAGCGGGCGGGACGCGGCGGTGAGGGCGTCCTCGACCCGATCCATCGACGCCGCGTCGGGTCGCGTCTGTCGGGTCTGTTCCTTGGGGTGGATCGGGTCCGAATCGGTGTCGATTGCGGCGATGTTCTCGGGGAACTCGAGGTGTGTCGCCCCGGGCTTCTCGTACTCGGCCATTTTGAACGCTTTCCGAACCGACTCGTTGATGATCTCGGGATCGTTGAGCTGCGTGTTCCACTTCGTGACCGGCTCGAGCATTTCGACGACGTCGATGGCTTGGTGGCTCTCCTTGTGGAGCCGTTCGAGGCCGCCTTGCCCGGTGATCGCCACCAAGGGCGCCTTGTCCAGGTTGGCATCCGCAACGCCGGTGATGAGGTTGGTGGCGCCGGGGCCCAAGGTTCCCAGGCAGACCCCGGCCTCGCCGGTGAGCCGGCCGTGGACGTTGGCCATGAACGCGGCCCCCTGCTCGTGGCGAACCGGGACGAACTCGATGTCGGAGTCGCGGATCGAGAAGAGGAGGTCCTCGGTTTCCTCGCCCGGCACCCCGAAGATCCGGTCGACGCCCTCGAGTTCCAGACAGCCGACCAGCAGATCCGAGGCCTTCATCGGGGACCCCTCCGCCTCCGCAGCGTGCCGTCGGATCGGGCGGCCGGATCGGCTGCTCCGTCTCCGGCGACCGATCGGTCAGGGCTTCGGAGTGCTTCTGCTCTCTTCCGCAACGATGCCGGTTGCCAGCGGTTTTGACGTGGATGTGGTCTCATGGGTTTCCGGATCGGGGTTCGGCTTCGATCGATTCGATGACGTCAACGATCTGCTCGTCGAGTTCGGCGAAGTGACAGAGCGGGTTGCCGGGATAGACGACCGGGTTTTCGAGCACGCCGACCAAGAGCCCGGTGAACGGCGCGCGAACGGTTTCGACGTCGGCCATGAACGGGCTGGTGATGCGGCAGATGACGTCGTCCTCGTGGACGAGGTCGCCCTTCTCGTGGCGCATGTCGACGATCCCACCGGTATCCGCCCGGAGCCAGGTGCGCTCGCTCCAGCCCTCGATCGTGGTCCGCCAGCCGGGCCAGCGAACGGATTCCTGGGGGTGGATCCCGTATTCCGCGAACACGCTCCGGACAC
The DNA here is from genome assembly GCA_964554565.1 of uncultured Halobacteriales archaeon. Classification (GTDB taxonomy): domain Archaea; phylum Halobacteriota; class Halobacteria; order Halobacteriales; family Hikarchaeaceae; genus CAZKPC01. Next base: position 490 of record CAZKPC010000163.1, on the reverse strand, counting down.
CGTCGAGGGCTTCCTCGATCATCTCCCGCTCGAACCGGTGGGCCTCGCCCATTTCGATGGTGATCGTGGGGATGTCGTCGTCGGTCGCCTCGCGGCGGAGCATGCCTTCCGAGCCCTGCCCGGCGAGGATCACGTTCGAGCCGAAGGCCCGCGCGAGTCTGGCCACGGCGTCGTCGTCCATGTTCGCCCTGAGCTGGAACATGTTCGTCCGCCCGCGGGTCGAGGTGTGGAAGTCCAATCCGAGATCACACGGCGAGATGAAGTTCTCGTAGATCTCGTGGGCGATCCGGTAGGCACTCGTGCTGTCGGGCTTCCCGGGGAAGGCTCGGTTGAGATCACGTTCGTAAATCGGCAGGTACCGCTCTTGGGTGGTGAACCCGGGGACGTTCAGCACCGGGAGTCCGACCAGACACCCGTGGATGTCGTCGTGATCCCATTCGTCGACGACCTCGCGCACGACTTCGATCCCGTTGAGCTCATCGCCGTGAAT
>CAZKPC010000162.1:0-2535 GCA_964554565.1 uncultured Halobacteriales archaeon | reverse complement strand
GGACGAGGGCCTTCCAAGCCCTCATCCCGGGTTCGATTCCCGGTCGGCGCATTCCCGTCTGGCGGAACACCGGCCGGCTGTTACTCGTGGTATTCGATCGGATCCACTGCCGTTCTCACCTCCCGGTGAGATCGGATTGGAGTCCTCCGACCGGACTCGCTTCGTGGGTCCGGCCCGGCAGGCGCTTGCAGCTTCGATCGCGGCGAGCGTACCGGTGGGCCATCCCGCGTCACCTTCCGATTCAAGTCCGTGATCCCAGCCCTGGGGTCTAAACCAGAGAACGACTCGTAATGGCTCCCATGACAGGGACCACCGAGCGGGCCGTGTCAGCGGTCCTCGGTGCGGTGCTCCTCTTCGGCGTCCTGGCCATCGCGTTTTCGGTCTATCAAGGGGTCGTCGTGCCGAAGCAGACCCAGGCGACGGAGATCGCTCACAACGAACAGGTCCAGGGCTCCCTCCAGGCACTCCGCAACGCGATCCGCGAGGCGGGGCTGGGCGGCACGGAACGCTCGGTCTCGATCGAGCTGGGGGCCGCGAATCCACCACGGGCGGTGGCCGTCAATTTCGGGCACTCCGTCGGGCAGTTGCGATCCGAGCCCTTCGGCGCGATCACGGTGCACAACGTCTCGGCCACGGACGGAGAGACCGCGGATTACGTCGGCACCTCGAACACGACGCTCGGTCCGTTCGACACCCAGGCCCTCGTCTATCGGCCGTCCTATACCTTCTACGAGACGGCCCCGGACACGCGGCTCGAGCATTCGGTCCTTTACAATCGGTTTCCGAACGGTGTGAACCGCTCCATCACTGATCAGGTATTGATACAGGGCCGTCAGATCACGCTCATCACGCTGACCGGGAACCTCTCAGCGGTCCGGTCGGGAACGGTGACCGTCGACACCGTGTCAGTGAGCCCCGCCTCGCAGCGCATTGCGGTGACGAACACCGCTGGCCCGATCACCATCACCCTGCGATCACGCCTCTCGGTGACCGAGTGGACAGAGCTCCTCAGCGACGAGTACGATCCGGACGGCACACGGAGCTTCCAGTTCGTTCAGGCCATCAGACAGCCCGAGCCCGAGCAGGTCGCCATCGTGCTGGAACCGGGGGTCACCTACGAACTCGCACTCGCCGAGGTCAGCATTGGGACGGTTTCAGACACTCCCGACTCCCGGTATCTCACTGCCGTGACCGGGAACGAAACGAGCGTTCCAGAAGGCGGCACGTGGCAGCTCGTGGTCGAAGCCCGCGACCGGTTCAACAACCCGGTCAGTAACGTCTCCGTGAGGGCCAGCATCGCGAGTCCAGCGAACGGCAGTGATCCCGACGAAGCCGTGGCGCCCGGGAGTCGGCCGACGGACCTCCGTGGCCGGGCCGCGTTCGTCTATACGGCGCCAGGGGAAGTCAATCAGACTCAACCGGTAGCCATCGACCTGATGATCGGAGCCGGGACGTCGCCGGAGGAGGTCGTCAGGTTCGAGCTCTCGGTGCTGGACCTCAACGGATCCGGTTGAGGCACTAGCCGGGATAGGGTGCTCCATAGCGCGGGTCGTCGATCACCCTTGAACGCCCTCAGCGGGTTCAGTGTTCCCGTCTGAAACGGTGCGTGCTGCCGTCCAGCTCAAGCGGTCGGCAGGATGTTTTTGTAGGGGAACGCGGGAAAGGCGGCCCCGCCCGAACGCAGCCCAAGCCTGCAGTGACGGGCGAGATCCAAGCCATGCTCAGGACTCGCGACTCGCTCGATCCCCGACACCTTGATCGTGCCGTCAGCCCAGTGATCGGCGTGGTGCTCATGGTGGCGATTACCGTCATCCTCGCCTCCGTCATCGGAACCTTCGTGCTCGATATGGGCCGGAACGCCGGCCGGACGGCCCCACAAGCGTCGCTGAGCGTCACGATCGGCGCGGCGTCGAACAATGTGACCATCGAACACGCCGGCGGCGATGCGCTCGACGCAGCCGAAACCCGCGTGCTCATCGAACACGTGAACGGCAGTTCGATCACGTTCGATCCGGCGGCCGCCTCGAGCACCCTTACCGTGGGTCAGTCGGTGGCGCTATCGGTGAACGAGGGAACGGCCGGCGCGCCCTGGACCGGAATGAGCGCCGCCGGCGGCGGGTTCGGCATCGAATCGGGGCAGCGGGTGCAGGTGACGATCGTCGACGTGGAGAGTCAACGACAGGTCTTCGAAACGACCGTGACAGCTTGAGACTGTTCGGTCCGATCGGAGTCTACGACGACTACTCCTCACGTCGACGCAGCTCGGTCGAGCGAATTCCTCGGTCGACCCTGTGCGACCGCCACGAAGCGGAGCCTAGCCCATGAGCTGGAAAGCCGCATACGCGATCGTCACCATGGCGACCGCGTGCTTGGCGCCATCCAAGGGACTGCCCTCGCCCATCTGCCCCGCCACGAACCCGGAAACCGTGGATTGGATGATGGCAGCGTGAAACAGGATCCGGGTGTAGGCCGTTCGTGACGGAGTGGTGGATCCGGTTTCCGGCAGGCCGACGCCGACGCGGGCGCTGTTTCTCG
>CAZKPC010000161.1:0-2535 GCA_964554565.1 uncultured Halobacteriales archaeon | reverse complement strand
CCGGTGTACATCGGTAGTACCGCATCGTCCCGGGGATGACACCGTCGGGGGTTAAACTTACCTCCCGGACCGGTTGGGGACGATCGTCTCATCGGGTTTGTAGGCCGGTTTCGCGGCTGACCTCGGGCATTCACCACAACGCTTATAGCCGTACTTCGAGCACGCCGACCCGTATGTCAAGCGCAGCACCAGACTGGGATTTCGAGCGTGTCGCAGGCCCGTTCGAGTTCACGGAAGGCCCGGTTTGGACGGGTGAAGCCGTCCTGTTCAGCGACATGCCGAGCGATCAGATCTACCGGTACGATGTTGAGACGGGCGAGTGTACGGTCGCCTATACCGAGACTGGTGCCTCGAACGGCCTCAAGCTCGACGAGGACGGGCGGCTCTATGCCTGCGAGATGGTTGGTCGGCAAGTCGTTCGCTACGTGGACGGCGAGCGCGAGGTCATCGCGAGTCACTACGAGGGGGATCGCTTCAACAGCCCGAACGACCTCGCCATCGAGGACGGCCAGCTCTGGTTCACCGACCCCTACTACGGGGCTCCTTGGGAACCGGACGACAAGGAACTCGAGCTCGGGCACCGATCGGTGTACCGTGTGGACCTCGACGATCCGGACCTGGAACCGATCCGTGTCACGCATGACACGGTGCAGCCCAACGGAATCCTGGTTTCCCCTGATGGCGACACGCTGTACGTCGCCGAACACCTGCCAGACGACAAGCCGATGGCGCTCGTGGCGTATCCGATCCACGACGACCTCTCGGTCGGCGACCAGGAGGTCCTGCACAACTTCTATCCACACCGCGGCATCGACGGGATGTGTCTCGATAGCCACGGGAACATCGTCGCAGCCGCTGGCGGGGGGGACTCCGGACCAGGGCCGATGCTCTATGTCTTCGCGCCCAATGGGCGGGTGCTTGATACCCATCCGCTGCCTGATTCGGCGCCGACGAACTGCGCGTTCGCGGAGGGGGACCTGTCGACGATTTACGCGACCGGGGGCGACGGCGGGCTCTACCGGGCGGAAACGGATCGCACAGGATATCTCGGGGCGCGCTGACGCCAGGCAGGCGCGCTGATCGGCGTCCTGATTTCCGATAGGGCGAATGGGCTCCCCTGAACAGTCATCATGGCCATCTGGTGATCCACAGGTCCGGCTGACATTTGGCCCGTTGTGAGGAATCGGCGGTTTTCGACCGATACGTTGACTAGCTCTATCGTTCTTTAAATCAGAACAGTATTACCTTTGTCTTGGGCAAAACAACCGTGATGTCTGGCGATTTCCAGGTTCCTTCCGTAGAACTATCGTTCTCCAATGAAGAACTCAGTGGTACATGATGTTCAGCTCGATCACGTTGGCCGCCCGGCGGACCTTGTCCGGGACGGTCTCCCTGAAACGATCGCCACGCATGCGATTAGATGGGGCCGAGGTGCTGATGGCACCGAGCACGCGATCGTCCGTTTTGATCGGGGCCGCGACGCACCGGACGCCGACCGAAGCCTCACCGTCATCGAAGGCGACACCGCGTTCCCGAATCTCGCTGAGGGCGTCGAGCAATTCATCCTCATCTGTGATCGTTTGATCCGTCGCGGCCGGCAAGCCGTGACGTCGGATGACTTCCGATCGCCGCTCCTCGTCCATGAACGCCAGGATGGCTTTGCCCGCAGCCATCGTATGTAGGTACTTGCGCTTGCCGGCGTAGGTATCGTAATCGAGGCCTTCCTGGCCCTTCGCCCGATAGAGGTACACCCCCATTCCGTTCTCCTCAGTAAGCAGGTTCGCGAGCTCGTCTGTCTGCTCGGCCAGCCAGTCGATCTGTTCCTCGGCCGCTCTGAACAACGGCATCTGGTTGCGACGGTAGCCGCCAATGTCCAGGAACTTCAGCCCCAGCTGGTAGTCGTCACCCTCTTTGATAACGTAGCCGTGGTCCCGAAGTGTGCTCAGGTGATTATGGACGGCACTCTTAGCGAGGTCGAGGGCCTTCGCCAGCTCCGTTACCCCGGCACCATTCCGCGATCGCAGCTCCTCGATGACGGATAACGTCGTCTCGGTCGTGCGGACGGGGTGTTTGACCTCGCTCATGTTCTCCCCTTCTCGGGGATCGACCATAAGGATTGTTCTCTAATTCAGAACTCCTTGGTGTTTCATCCTCGACTTGATTCCCGGGAGCAGTCAATGAGCCATCTCTCCAATTACGGCGCCTCCGGACGTAGGGCCTCCCTTGTCTCGGTGGGACTCCTTCGGTCCGGCTGGAAGTATCGGCGTCCTCACCAGGACGTAATTTCGATCTCCCGCAGGGGTCGCTCCAACGGGATCGATACTTGACTCCCGGTGAAGTGGGAGATGTAGAAGCCGACTATGATTTCGAGGGACCGACGGGCCTCTTCACCGGTCGACCGGTTGACGCCCTCACCCTCGAGCAGCGCCTCCACGTTCCTCGCGGCGTTGGCGAACGAATCCTTGTAGTCGTCGTCCCACGTCCACGCGCCCTCGATCCCGGGGAGCGGCTCCTCGATGTGCTCGCCGTCCTCGA
>CAZKPC010000160.1:0-2570 GCA_964554565.1 uncultured Halobacteriales archaeon | reverse complement strand
GGCCGCGTCACCGTATCGCTCCGCAGATCGATCATGGTGGCGGTTACGAGCCCCGTCGCTTAACGCCCGCGGCTGCCGGCCATTCGAAAGGAGTATCCGCGCCTCCACCGGATCCGGGGGCATGGATCCCCGCATCCGGGAACAGGCCGAGATCATCGCCGACCACTGCGTCGATCTGTCGGCCGGCGACACGGTCCTCGTGGATGCGGCCCCTGACGCGGACGACCTCGTCGTCGCGTTGTTCGAGCTGGCGGGCGACCGCGGTGCACAGCCGGTCCTGGTCCGCGACCGGATGGGGGACCGCTTCCGCCGGGCCTACCTCCGGAACCACGAGGGCGAGTTCGAGGAACCGCGGCATCTCCGGGCGCTCTACGAGGAGCTGGACGTCTATATCGCGATCCGGAGCGGGGAGAACACCGCCGAAACCGCCGACGTGGATCCGGCAACCACGGCGGCCTACAGCCGAGCGCACGAGACGCTCCGGGAGATCCGGCTCGGCACGCGGTGGTGTCTGACCCAGTTCCCCGGCCCGGCCTTCGCACAGCTGGCGGACATGAGCACGGCGGCCTACGAGAACTTCGTGTGGGATGCCACCAACCGGGACTGGTCCGCCCAGCGCGAGCACCAGGCCCAGCTGGTGGACCGGCTGGCGGACACGGAGGAACTCCGCCTCCGGAGCGGCGAGGACACCGATCTCCGGCTCAGTATCGCCGGGCGGCCGCTCATGAACGACGCGGCGGGCCACAACCTCCCGGGCGGCGAGGTATTCACCGCGCCGATCGTCGAGTCCGTCGAGGGCACGGTCCGGTTCGACGTGCCCGCCGTCATCCAGGGCCGGGAGGTCGACGACGTCTTCCTCCGGTTCTCGGACGGCCGCGTCGTCGAACACGACGCTCCCGAACACCGCGACCTGCTGACCGAGCTGCTGGAGACTGACGACGGGGCCCGCCGGCTCGGCGAGATCGGGATCGGGATGAACCGATCCATCGATCGCTTCACGAAGAACATGCTCTTCGACGAGAAGATGGGCGACACCGTCCATCTGGCGCTGGGCATGGCCTACGCCGACACCGTCCCCGACGGCGCGGAGCGCAACGAGAGCGCGATCCACCAGGACCTGATCGTCGACATGAGTGAGGCCGCGTCCATCGCGGCCGACGGCGAGGTCATCCAGCGCGACGGGACGTTCGTGTTCGAGGACGGTTTCGGCGGTTAGCTTCCGCCAGGGGCACCGCGGGACACACTGACGTTTTATGGGGGTGCAACCAGTATAGCGTCACATGTCGAAACTGGTGTGTCCAGACTGTTCCCGGCAGGTCGCGATGCACGAATTGGACACCCAGACGGTCGCGGCCGGCGGGGAGTTCACGACCACGTATCGCTGTCCGTTCTGCCGCACGGCCTTTGACGACGTGGCGGCGATGCTCTGACCGATCGGCCTTCGACGACCGCTCTTCTCCCCGGGCTCCGTACGATCGCCGACAGCAGCTGCGAGCGGGCACGATGGGATTCGAACCCACGGCCACCGGATGGCTTCCCCCGACACGAACGTGGCAGGGATAGAAGTCCGGCGCTCTGTCCGGACTGAGCTACGTGCCCTATCGGTCGTTCGGCCGGTCGTGACTAAAGGAGTACGGGTGCGAGGTGGCCTCGCTGGACCGCTTCACAGGGCTTAATTGCGGCTTGAGTGTAGCCGAGGCGAATGCAGGTCATCGGCGTCGTCGGGCTGCCGGGCAGCGGGAAGAGCGAAGCCGCGGCCGTCGCCCGGGCGGAGGGCATCCCCGTCGTCACCATGGGCGACGTCATCCGCGCCGCCTGTCGGGAGCGGGGGCTCGACCCGGCGACCCACCATGGGCGCGTGGCCAAGGCGCTCCGCGAGGAGGACGGCCCGGCGGCCATCGCCGATCGCTCGCTCCCGCGGATCCGCGAGGCGCTGGCGGATGCCGACACCGTCCTCGTGGACGGGATCCGATCCGGCGTGGAGGTGGAGAAGTTCGAGGAGGCCTTCGGCGAGGACTTCCGGCTCGTGCGGATCGAGGCCCCGTTCGACCTCCGGGCCGAGCGGCTTTCGGATCGCGGGCGGGACGCCGATGAAACGGCCGGCGGCGAGAGCCTCGAGGCCCGCGACGAGCGCGAACTCGGCTTCGGAATGGGCCGTGCCATGGAGCGGGCCGACATCACGATCGAGAACGACGGGACGTTGAGCGAGTTCCGGGACGCCGTTCGCGAGCTCCTGCAGGAATGATCGACACCTATCGCATCGAGGTGGAGGTCACGGCGCCGCTGTATCCGACCGAGGTCCAGGAGCGGGTCGAGCAGGCGATCACCGCGTTGTTCCCCGAGGCGGAAATCGAGGCGCGGACCGGCGAACTGATCGGCCGGGCCCGGGCGATGGACCACTTCGCCGACCGGCTCCAGGAGCAGTCGATCGTCGATACCGCGCGGGAGGTCTTTCGGCGCAACGTGAACGGTGACACCTTCTCGTTCGCGCTCAAGAAGCAGGCGGCCTACGAGGGCGTGGTGAACTTCGCCGTGGGCAAGCCCGACGAGTTGGGCGATCTCCAGGTCCG
>CAZKPC010000159.1:0-2673 GCA_964554565.1 uncultured Halobacteriales archaeon | reverse complement strand
TCGCGTTCATCGCGGGGGCGGTCCTGACTGGCTTGCTCGCATTGACGGCGTTCCTGACCGTCGGCCGGTCGCTGCAGCAGGCTCGGCGTCGTCGCCGTCGAGCGGCGGTTCGGGATGACCTCCGCTCCGGCCTCCTCGAACGCCTCTACGGCGGCGAGTCGCCCGATTGGGGGCGTTGGGTGGAGACGTTGAGCGGCCGGGAGCGGGACGTCCTCGAAGCACTGCTCGAGGAATACCTGCGTGAACTCGACGGCTCCGACGCCGCGAAGCTGGCCGGACTCGGGCGGGCGCTGGGAACCAACGAGCGGGCGCGCCGGCATCTGGAATCCGGCGACATGTACGAGCGGCTGGGCGGGCTGACCTGGCTGGCTCTGCTCGCCGATCCGCCCGACCTTGCCGTCTTAAAGCGGCAGTGCCTCGGGAACCAGCGGGAACGGGCGGCGGCCGCCCGGGTGCTCTATGCCAGTGATCACCCGGAGCTCGCGTCGATCGGGGTCTCGTTGATGTTGGCCGATCGGACCGACGGGTTCTCCGTGTTCGGCATCGATACGCTCTATCGAGTCGCGGAGGCGGACCCGAAGCCGTTCTTTGACCGCGCGGCCGGTTCGGCGACGGACTGGGACCCGGCGCTGCAGGCGCAGGCCCTGCTGATCACCCGGCAAGTCTCGACCGTCACCGGCGGCGCCGAACTCGATTGGTTGCTCGAGCTGCTGTCCAGCCCTGCCGAGCGGACCCGGGTGGAGGCGACCCGGGCCCTCGGTGGGTACGGGTGGAAACGCTCGCTCCGGGACCGGATCGATCTCGACGCACTCCGTGCGGATCCGTCACCGCTCGTGCGGGCCAGCACCTATCGCATGCTGGGTGAATGGGGTGACGAGGACGCGGTTCGCACGCTCGAAGCCGCTGCCGGGGCCGAGCCGGAGGAACGGGCCCGGGTCACCGCGGCCGAGTCCCTGCTGCCATTTCGGGATCGGTACGACCTCACGGTCCCGGAGCCGTTACGGGCGGCCTGGGCCTGGGCCGACGCCAACGCGGCCTTCGATGAACAGGCACGCGACATCACCTCCCAGGGGCCCGCGTGATCTCGGACTGATGGCCGCTCCCCGTCGGTACCATGAGTGGAGGTGCTGAGCCGGATGGCGACGCTCCGGGAGCTCGGACTGGTGCTGCTCGCAACCACCGGGATCAGCGTCGTCGTCTACTACGGCCTCATCAACCTCTGGTACCTCGCGATCCATTCGCTGGCGCTCCTGGAGCTCCGGGACAACGTCCGCGAGTCGAACTGGAACCCCGCGTTCCGCCCGTTCGAGAGTCCCTTCTATCCCGGGATCGCGGTCCTGGTCCCCGCGTACAACGAGGAAGCGACGATCGTCGAGAGCCTCAACGCGCTGTTGACCCTGAACTATCCTGACACGGAGATCGTCGTCGTCAACGACGGGTCGACGGACCGCACGCTGGACGTGCTGATCGAGGAGTTCGATCTGTCGCCGCTGGAGGCCCCGATCCCGTACGACGTCCCGTGCGAAGCGATCCATGGCGCCTATCGGTCGGAGACCTACGAGGAGCTCCTCGTGATCGACAAGGAGAACGGGGGCAAGAGCGACGCGCTCAACGCCGGCCTCTGGATGACCGATATGGAGCTGTTCTGCGCGGTCGATTCTGACACCATCATCGAGCGGGACGCGCTCTTGGAGATCGTACGGCCCTTCCTCCGTGATCCTGAGCGCGCCGTGGCGTCGGGCGGCACGGTGCGGGTCGCGAACGACTGTCTGATCGAGGAGGGCCAGATCCAGGAAGTCAACCTCCCGAAGACGGGCCTCCCGGGCCTCCAGGTCATGGAGTACCTCCGGGCGTTCTACTCCGGCCGCCTCGGCCTGAACCGCCTGCGCGGCTTGGTCCTGATCTCCGGGGCTTTCGGGCTCTTCCGGGCCGATTATGCCCGGGAGATCGGCGGCTACCGACACGACACCATCACCGAGGACTTCGACATCGTGGTCCGGCTCCACCGGTACCTGATGGACAACGACATCGAGTACCGGGTGGATTTCGTGCCCGAACCGGTGGCCTGGACGGAGGTGCCCGAATCCCGCCGGGTGCTGGGCCGCCAGCGCCGCCGCTGGTATCGTGGCATGCTCGAGACGCTCGTCACGAACCGCCGGATGTTGTTCAATCCGCGGTACGGCCGGGTCGGGACGGTGATCCTGCCGCTGTTCTCTGCGGCCGAAGCGCTCGGCCCGCTGGTCGAGGGCTTCGGCTACCTCCTGATCCCGATCGCGTGGTATCTCGGCGCGTTGAACTTCGAGTTCTTCGTCCTCTTCTTCCTGCTGACGACCGGCTTCGGGATCTTCCTCTCCTGGTTCGGGATCTTCAGCGAGGTCTGGTCCTTCAACCGGTACCGACGGCCCCGGGACATCGCCCGCCTGCTCTGGTACGGCGTGCTGGAGAACTTCGGCTACCGCCAGTGGAAGACCTACATCGCCTGGCGCGGCCTCGTGGAGTACCTCCGGGGCGAGCAGTCGTGGGGTGTCATGGAGCGCAGCGGGTTCGCCTCGTCGGATCCGGAGCCCGTTTCGACTGACCAGGACGCCCCGACGGAGTCAGCGACGGCCCCCGACTCGGCCGGCCGGGACGCCCGGCCGGCGGACCGGTTCCAATGGGCCGAGGACCGTACGG
>CAZKPC010000158.1:0-2691 GCA_964554565.1 uncultured Halobacteriales archaeon | reverse complement strand
TAGACGAACCAGGCCGTTCGCCTCCGGCCAGGCGGTCGTGCGACGCCGGTGGCTAACCCCTTTAAACACTCCACCGAACATCTCCGGCCCCGTTCCCGGAGGGTCGGAAGAGCCGGCACCGTTTACCCTCGGCCTTCGGCGTAAGACTTCCTAGGGGAGGCCCATGACATGGCACCGGCTCGGACCGCGAGGTGAACAAGCCCTTGCAACCCTCAAACGAGGAGTTCCGAGCTGCCCCGTCCGGCAGGATCTCGCTCCGCTCGGTACAGCGGTCGCCGATATGGCCTCCTTGACCGCCAGCGCGTTGGGGACGCGATTCACCGAGATCATGGTGCTTGACAGGAAGGCGCGGGTCCGGTCGGCTGTCACTACCGGGACCCGTTCGAGGACGCTGGCTGCCCGGTCGAAAGGTCTGCCAGCAATGTTGGGGGACATCGAGCGGGCGATGGGTGTCGATGGCCTCCACCACCTCGCCAGACCGGCGAGCCCCCGATCAATACACGATACATGACTGATACCACACGACGACGGTTCCTCAAGACGTTGAGCGCCGCCAGCCTGGCCGGGTCGGCCATTCCACTGGCTGGCTGTAGTGCCCCGAGCGACGGCAGCGGTTCGGACGGCGACGACGACGGCGGTGGCCGAACTGTCGTCGACATGACTGACGAGCTCACCTTTGAGCCCGAGGCGGTGGAAATCTCCACCGGTACCACCGTCGTCTGGGAGAACATCGGGACGATCGGGCACACGGTGACGGCCTACGAGGACGAGATTCCGGACGGCGCGGCCTACTTCGCATCCGGCGGATACGACTCGGAACAGGCCGCCAGAGACGGCTATCCGGGCGAAGGCAACATCCAAGAGGGCGAGTCGTACGAACACACGTTCGAAACGACCGGCGAGTACGGCTATTTCTGTGTTCCCCACGAGCTGAACGGAATGATGGGGACAGTGACGGTGAGCTAACATGACAAGCGATACACCCGACACGGACCTCGAGAACGACGACGAACCGAGCCCCGATGACCTGATCGAGGCGCACGAAGCACAGCTGAACGACCTCATCCTCGATGTCGAGCCGGCGGCCTCTTCGACGGCGAAGGACGACCAGCCATTGTCTCTCGAACTGGCCGGCCTCGAGCTCGGCCGTCGGGACTTCGTCAAGGCCGGTGCGGCTGTCGGCGCAACGAGTGCCTTGGCCGGCTGTTCGGGCTTCGGCTCCCAGCTGACACCGGCCGGTGGCGGCGGTTCGACCAGCACGTCGAACGGTGGCCATAGTCACGTCGTCGAGCCGGGCCAACACGACGAGTACTACGGTTTCTGGAGCGGTGGCCACTCCGGGGAAGTCCGCATCGTCGGCATCCCCTCGATGCGCGAGCTCATGCGTATTCCGGTGTTCCAGCCGGAGGGGGCCCGCGGCTTCGGCCACGACAACCAGACGTCGGAGCTGCTCGAGGAGTCTGGCGGATACACCTGGGGCGACTCCCACCACCCTATCCTCTCGGAGACCGATGGAAACTATGACGGCCGGTGGCTGTTCATCAACGACAAGAGCGCCGGCCGGATGGCCCGCATCGACCTGAAGTACTTCGAGACGGACGCTATCACCAACATCCCGAACACGCAGGCGTGTCACGGGTGTGCGGTCCAGAGCCCGGACACGAAGTACGTCTACGGCGTCGGCGAGTTCCGGGTGCCCATCCCGAACGACGGGAGCCTCGACCACACCGACCCCGAGAACTACTGGTCGGTGTTCAGCGCCCTCGACCCCGAGACGATGGAAGTCGCCTGGCAGATCCGGGTCTCGGGCAACCTCGACAACGCCGACACCGGGAAGAACGGCCGCTGGGCGTTCGCGACGGGCTACAACAAGGAGGAGGCGTTCGAGATCGAGGGGATGACCCACGACGACCGCGACTACCTCCGCGCGTTCGACGTCGACGCGATCGAGCAGGCACTCGAGGACGGTGCCGCCGAGGAGGTCAATGGCGTCCCAGTGATCGACGCCCGACTCGGGACCCAGTACGCCAAGGGCGACGGCCAGACCGGCGACAACCCGCTGGTCTACTACATCCCGACACCGAAGAGCCCCCACGGCTGTGACGTCGAGCCGAGCGGCACCTACGTCACCGCGAGCGGGAAGCTCTCGCCGACTGTGACCATCGTTGAGATCGACCAGATCCCGGAGGCCGACGCGTTGGAGGAAGCCATCGTCGGCCAGCCCAAGGTCGGGCTCGGGCCGCTCCACACCACGTGGGACGGCCGCGGGAACGCCTACACGACGATCTTCATCGACTCGGTGGTCACGAAGTGGAACATCGAGGACGCGGTCAACTCCGAGAAGGGCTCGGAGGAGGCCGTGCTCGGGAAGATCGACGTCCACTACAACCCGGGCCACCTGCAGGCGGTCGAGGCCGAGACGGTCGAGCCGAGCGGCGACTGGCTCGTCTCGCTCAACAAGCTCTCGAAGGACCGCTTTCTCCCAGTCGGGCCGATCCATCCGGACAACGACCAGCTCATCTACATCGGCGACGACGCCGAGAACGACACGGGCGGCATGGAGCTGGTCGCCGACGAGCCCGTCTACCCCGAGCCCCACGACTGCGTGATCGCCCACCGCGATAGCGTCGACCCGAACGTCGTCTGGGACCGCGAGGACTACGAGGGCGAGAAGGAGTACGTCACCGAGGA
>CAZKPC010000157.1:0-2764 GCA_964554565.1 uncultured Halobacteriales archaeon | reverse complement strand
TGGTCGCTGCGGACCCGACAGCCTGCCGAATTCACCCCCGAATTTGCCAAAACGCTTAATCAAGCGGTCTCAGTAAGTCACCCACGGAGCTACTCACGTATGAAACTGGCAATCATCGGGGTCGGGCAAGCCGGGGGCAAGATCCTGGACAAGTTCCTCTGGTACGACCAGCAGACCAAGAGCCATATCGTCCGCTCGGCAGTGGCCGTGAACACCGCGAAGGCGGACCTGATCGGCCTGGAAAACGTGCCCGAGGAGAACCGCATCCTCATAGGGCAGTCCCGGGTCAAGGGCCATGGCGTGGGCGCCGACAACGAACTCGGGGCACAGATCGCCGAGGAGAACAACGACGAGATCCAGGGCGCGATCGATAACGTCCCCGTCCACGAGATCGATGCCTTCCTGATCGTCGCCGCCCTGGGCGGCGGCACCGGGTCGGGCGCCGCTCCCGTCATCGCTAGACACCTCAAGCGCATCTATACGGAGCCGGTCTACGGCCTGGGCATCCTCCCCGGCAGCGACGAGGGCGGCATCTATACGCTGAACGCCGCCCGCTCGTTCGAGACCTTCGTCCAGGAGGTCGACAACCTGTTGGTCTTTGACAACGACGCTTGGCGTGAGACCGGCGAGAGCCTGGAAGGCGGGTACGACACCATCAACGAGGAGATCGCCAGACGGTTCGGCGTGCTCTTTTCGGCGGGCCACATCACGCCCGGCGATGAAGTCGCCGAGTCGGTCGTCGACTCCTCGGAGATCATCAACACCCTCGCCGGCGGCGGCGTCTCGACAGTCGGCTATGCTGCCGAGGAGGTCGATCCGTCCAGCGACACCGGCCTGTTATCGCGGTTGAAGGGCGACCAGGAGGGCCAGTTCGATGAGGCCACGGCCACCACCAACCGGATCACGAGTCTGATCCGGAAGGCCGCCCTCGGCCGACTGACACTCCCGTGTGAGATCGACGGCGCCGAGCGCGCGCTTGTTGTCGTCTCCGGGCCGCCCCAGCATCTCAACCGCAAGGGGATCGAACGTGGCCGGAAGTGGCTCGAGGAGCAGACCGGGAGCATGGAGGTTCGCGGCGGTGACTATCCTATTTCCAGCGAGAACAAAGTCGCAGCCGTGACACTGCTCGCCGGCGTGTCGAAGGTCCCCCGCATCAAGGAGCTCCAGCGCGTGGCGATCGAGGCCCAGGACAACATCGAGGAGATCCGACAGGAAAGCGAGGAGAACCTCCACGACCTGGTACACGAAGACACCGAGGACCTCGAACCGCTGTTCTGACGTTGAGGCCTCGGGATCAAAGGCCGGAACGGATCGGCCCGCGGTGAAAGCGAACCATCCTCGCTGGGTGTCTTGTTAGGACCGTAAAGGGCCGATGCCAAGCGAGTGGTCCGCCGGTAGAACGATGACGAACTAGCGGGCCAACAGCCCGATGAAATCAGCCAAGACCGGAAACCACGATCGAGCTCTCGAAAGACCCATTGCGGATTGGATATTCGCTAGTCGGTATGGCTGCCGCACAACTCGGTGACCTCCGGACCTTCGGGCTCTGGCTCGCTGGGATCCTCATTTTGCTGTTGGGCGCGCTCGTGTTGTTCTATCCGGGGCCATTGGCGTTGGGCGATAGGGTACCGTTCGGGCTGCTGTTCGTGATTCCAGGCCTGATCGTTCTACAGCGAGCCCGCAGCGCCACTCAAACATAACTCACCGTCCGTGTACAGTCGTTCTGCTCGGACGGGAGCGTCTAACGAACGATAACTACAGGACGGTGGGGATGGGATTTGAACCCATGAGGCCTGGATGGCCACCTGCTCTCAAGGCAGGCGCGTTGGGCCGCTCCGCCACCCCACCGCGGGCGTCCGTTCTCACGGTCGGGATTAAGCCCTGTCGGTCGCTTTGATCAATCGGTGAGCAGGTTCGCGCTTACAGCCCCAGTTCATCGATCGCTGCGGCCGTGTGTTCCGGCACACGGCGATTCGCCGTCCGCCTGGCCCCGATGAGGGAACCCACCGTCTCGAGATCGCGCTCATCGCCGACCCACGGGTGTAGAGACAGGAAATCGATTTCAAGTCCCTTCGCGGTGGCTCGCTCGACGAGCGCTTCGAGCCGAAACGGCCAATCCAACCCTTCCATATCGAAGGCCTCGGTGAAGCCGACGTAGGCCAACCGACCGTTCGGCGCCGGGCCGACAACCACGTCGCTCCGGCGCAGTTTCATTCCGGCGCCGTCGAGATCCGTCCGGTCGACCGTCGGCACCCGGCCGTCGAGAACGGCGACCGAGGCGACGTCGTCCTCTTCGAGCAGGTCCCGAGCGGCGTTCTCGATCCGCGCGGATGGCGAGTCACCCACCTGTGGCTCGAACCGGACAGATTCGGGGTTCCCGAGCGCATCCGGGATGAGTCTACGGAGCTCCGTGCCGGGCTCCGTTCCCCCCGCCCGTGACTCCGGCGAGTGGAGCACGAGTAAGTCTCCACCGCTCGCCGCGACGGCCGCAGCCGTGTCCTTCAGCATGGCCTCGGCCAGCATCTGGCCTTCCGCCCTGTCGAGCGAGCCCTCCTCTACGAGCCCCGGCAAGGTCGCACCACTGCCCGGCGACTCGGTGAAGAGGACGTGGACCGTCATACCCGACCCTCACCAGACTGGGAGAACTGACAGCTGAGGCGGCGGGCATCCATACCGGACATACCGACCTGGCACCTAAATGGTCCGCGGTCAGGTCGGTGTCGCCATGGTTAAGCCGGTCGGTCGATATTCGACCCACATGACC
>CAZKPC010000156.1:0-2776 GCA_964554565.1 uncultured Halobacteriales archaeon | reverse complement strand
TGTGATGCTCGTAATTCTGGCGCCAAGCCGGCCCGCCCTCAGTAGCGAGACCGACCGCCTTAACAGGGCTCGTCCCGCGCCCTCCCAGTGATGGAGGCCTTCGCGCCAGGGAGCGTCACCGGCATCTTCGCACCGCCGGAGCCGGAGGAGCCGCGAACCCGCTCGCGGGGCGCCAGTTTCGCCACCCGGGCCGGCGTCGTCGCGAGCGTGCAGCCGGCCGGGACCACTAAGGTGACCCTGAACGGGGAACCGACGGAGTTCGAGCCGGTGGTACGGGTGCTCGATCGTCTCGAGCTCACGGCGCGGGTGGACCTGGAGCGCTCGATCCCGATCGGCGCCGGTTTCGGAGCGAGCGGCGCTGCCACGCTGAGCACGGCGCTGGCAGCCAATGCCGAGTTCGACCTCGGCCGGGACCGGGGGGAACTTCTCACCGATGCCCACGAGGCCGAGGTGGCGGCCGGCACCGGTCTCGGCGACGTCTTCATCCAGGAGGCCGGCGGCTTGCGGTGGAGCACGGGTGAGGGGATGGCGTCGACTACCCCGGCCGACGGTGTCGAATACGTGTCCTACGGGTCGATCCCGACCGACGAGGTGCTCGCTGACGCGACCGCCCTCGACCACATTCGGGAGGTCGGGACCCGGGCCCTGGAGGCGCTGCCATCGCACCCGTCGATGTCGCAGTTCACCGCCCAAGCGTGGTCCTTCGCGGAGGAAACCGGCCTCGTCACCGACCGTGTGCGCGAAACGGTCGAGCGGGTTCAGGCGGCCGGCGGCGCCGCGAGCATGTCCATGCTGGGCGAAACCGTCTTCGCGGTCGGCGTGACCGATGAACTGCCCGACGCCACCGCCGTCGATCCGAAGGGCGCTCGACTACTCGAGGACGACGCTTAAAACGAGTCCCGAAGCTTCTCGAAGAACCCGGGCGAGACGTCGATGTCATCGCCACCGGCCTCTGCGAACGCCTTGAGCGATTCCCGCTGGTCCTTGTTCAGCGAATCGGGCGTCACGACCCGGACCTCGACGTACTGGTCGCCGTGGCCACGCCCCCGGAGTTTCGGCATGCCCTTGCCGCGGAGGCGGAACGTCTCGCCGCTCTGGGTGCCGGACGGGATGTCCATTTCGACGGGCCCACCGAGGGTCGGCACCTCGATGGAATCGCCGAACACGGCCTGCGGGAAGGAGATCGGCTCCCGGCGGTAGATGTCGGCCCCCTCGCGCTCGAAATCGGGGTGATCCGCGACCGAGATCTCGATCAGGAGGTCGCCGTTCCGGGCCCGGCGGTCGCCCGGCGCCCCCTCGCCCTCCATCCGGAGCGTTTGCCCGTCGCGGATCCCGGCCGGGACCTCCACGGTGAGCGTCGCCTCGTTGGTCACGGTCCCCTCGCCTCGGCACTCGGGACAGCTGCGCTCGTAGAGTTCGCCCGCGCCTTCGCACCGCGGACAGGCCGTGGTCTGCTGAACCCGCCCGAGCGCCGTTTGCTGGACCTGCGTGACCTGCCCCCGGCCGTCGCACTGCGGACAGCGGGAGGGGTCCTCGCCCGGCGGGTGCCCGCGCCCGTCGCATTCGGGACAGCGCTCCGGACGCCGGATGGTCACCCGTTTCTCGACCCCCTCGTAGGCCTCCTCGAGATCGACCTCGAGCCGCGTTTGGAGGTCGGCGCCCTGGCGAGCCTGGCTCCGGGCGCTGCCGCGCCCGCCGCCGCCCCCGAAGAACTGCTCGAACAGGTCCCCGAAGGGGCTCTCGCCGCCGAACGGGTCCCCGCCGGCGCCCCCGCCGAACGGCGAGCCGCCGCCGAAGCCGCCGGCCCGACCGCCGCGACCGTCATCGAAGCCGCCCTGTTTGCGCGCCTGCTCGAACCGCTCGTGGCCCAGTCGGTCGTATGCCTGGCGCTGTTCCTCGTCGGTGAGCACCTCCTTGGCCCGTTTGGCCTGCTTGAAGATCTCCTCGGAGTCCGGATCGTCGCTCACGTCCGGATGGTGCTCGGCCGCGATCTTCCGGAAGGCGCGCTTGATCTCGTCCTCGGACGCGTCGCGGTCGACACCGAGTACGTCGTAGAAGTCCTGGGCCATGCGTTGCGCTTTAAGGGGCTGGTGACGGCGCCGCGACGGTCATCGCGGCGACCCGCCGGTCATTCCTCGTCCGCTTCTTCGTCGTCCACGTCCTCGAAATCGGCGTCGACGAACTCCTCGCCCTGCCCGGGCTCGCCGGGACCCGGTCCGCCGGCCGCGCCGGCGACGTCCTCGGGATCGACTCCGCCGGCGCCGCCGGCCGCTGCTTGCTGGGCGGCCTGCTGTTGGTAGACCTGCTTGCCGATCTCCTGGAGCTGATCGGAGAGCGACTCGGTCACGTCCTCGAGCTCCTCGGCGGAGGCGTCCTCGTCCTCGAGGGTCGCTTCGACGTCCTCGATCGCGTCCTCGATGGTCTCGCGGAGGTCGTCCTCGACCGCGTCCTCGTTCTCCTCGAGCAGGTTCTCGGCGCGCTGGACTGCACTCTCGGCCTCGTTCCGGGCCTCGATGCGCCGCCGGCGCTGTTCGTCCTCCTCGGCGTGCTCCTCGGCCTCCTCCTTCATGCGCTCGATCTCATCGTCGGAGAGGCCGGCACCGCCCTCGATGGTGATGTCCTCGGACTTGCCGGAGCCCTGGTCCTCGGCGGAGACGTTGACGATCCCGTTCTCGTCGATGCTGAACGTCACCTCGATCTGCGGGACGCCGGCCGGGGCCGGCGGGATCCCGGTCAGCATGAACTCCCCGAGCAGCTCGTTTTCCTCGGCGATCTC
>CAZKPC010000155.1:0-2799 GCA_964554565.1 uncultured Halobacteriales archaeon | reverse complement strand
CGCGGGTAGTCCCGCGCGCCTCCTCCACCCCGCGACCCTTCGAGCGATGGATGTCCGCGGGTCCGCTGCTCGCTTCCGCGCCTGGCGGAGTGCCCGCGGTTAACCACGGCGACACACCCCTGCAGGTGCGCCCCCGTGGACCTCCGTCCCCGAAGGACGAGGCTTCCACGTTAGCTTGCGGGGCCCACGGCCGTCTGACCGGACGCCCCCGGTGTTCGGTCCCCACTTGAGGTCACACGTGGGCGAGGAGCGGGACCTAACCGCCCGACCTAGTCCGTCCCGGACTATCCGTGATACCCTTAAGGGCCTTTCGGAAGGCCGGACGAGCGACCCGGCGACGGCGGGCCGGTGGCGTCGCGGTTCGCCGCTGGACGCGACCGGTACGGCGCCCTCGCGAGGACCCGATCACCGGAGCCTGCCCTCGCCCTCACAGGAGCCCGAGCGACCGTGCGAACCAGGCCCCGCTGACGGGAACCAGCCCCGCGAGCGCGACCAGAACCCAGCGGTGGTTCGGATCGATCGGGATGGCGTCGACGCGGACCGTCAGGCCCCAGAAGAGGAGGATCGCGACCATCGCGAGGCCGAGCACGAGGCCGACGGCCGCCGCCGTGCCGGGATCCGAACGGCGCTCCCGACCCGCGGCGAGGACGATCACGGACACGAGAGCCAGCAGACCCGCGACCAGGGGATTCACCGCCGCGGTCCCGTAGTAGCTGCCGACGCCGGCCGGCTCGGCGGTCAGGTAGGGACCCACGAGGCCGACGAGGACGCCGAGGCAGCCCACGATGCCGACCAGCGGCGCGACGCGATCCGCGTCCATGGCCGCCGGTCGGCCCGGCCGGGCCTTAACTGCCCCGCCTCGGAGTCGCGGACGCCGCTCGGCTATCCCCTGGTCACCGGCTTCCCGTCACGTCCCGGCATCGCCTGCACCGACCCGTCCCGAAAAGCCCACGTGTGCCCGCTCGCTACCTGGCGCCTATGGGACTTGGCAGCACGGCAAAGAAACTGCAGAAGGTCGCGAGCATGGCCGAGGACCTCTACAAGCGCATGAACGAGGTCGTCGCCCAGCTGAAGGACCTGCAACAGGACGTCGCGGAGACCACCGAGCAGGTCGACGACCTCGAGCGGCAGGTGGAGGAGCAACGCGCCATCATCGAGGCGCTGGCCGCCGCTCAGGGCGTCGACGTCGACGAAGTGATCGCCGACCTGGATGCGGAGCGCGCGGCGGACGAGGCTGCGGCGGACGGGGAGGAACCTGGCGAGGAGGGTGTCGATGACGCCACCGACGGCGAGGACACAGCGGACGCGACCTAGTCCGGACCCGACCTCCGCTACGCCGACCCTCTCCGTGTATCGGGATCGCACCGGCGTCAGTGACCGTCAAGTCGCCTGTGCTCGACCTTGATACACCGGTCCTGGACGAACCGCTTGCCGGCGGCCTCCACGCGCTCGCCGCTCTCGTCGTCGGTGATGCCCAGCTGGAGCCACACGGTATCCACGTCCTCGCGCTCGACGGCACTATCGACGATGCCCGCGACCTCGTCGCTGGGGCGGAACACGTCGACGATGTCGACGCCTTCGGGGACCTCCTCGAGCGAGTCGTAGGCGTCCCGGCCCAGGACCTCGTCGGCGAACGGGTTCACCGGGATGACGTCGTACCCGTGGTCGAGCATGTACTGGGGGATCCCGTGGGCGGCCTTGCCCGGCGTGGTCGACGCGCCGACCACGGCGACCGTCTCGGCGTCGAGTACGTCCCGGAGCTCGTCGTCGCTGGTGACAGACATGTCTGAAGCCAAGACGCCCGGCGGCAAAAGCCCTCCCGGTAATTCGTTCACCGGCTCACTCCCGGCTGTGCCCGCGCCGCGTTCGCCTCAGGTCCCGACGACGGTCGTGTCGGCGCCCGGGAGCCGCACCGTGACCTCGCGGTCCTCGTCGGTGGTGACGATGCCGTCGAAGAGTTGCTTGAGCGTGTTCATCGACTCGTCGTCGTGGGCCGTCGACTCGATGACGTGGATGCCCAGGGCGTCGGCGTTCTCGATTCGGCTGGTGAAGACGTGCATGAACCGGAAGACCGTCTGGAGGTCGGCGTACATCAGCAGCGTCGAGAGCGAGTCCAGCATGACCCGGTTCTGTCGCAGGCCGCGTTCGGTGTAGAACTCCTCGACGAACTCGGAGAACTTGATCCCGATGCCCGTCATGTCCACTGGCGAGGACGCGTACTTTACTACCTCGTCGTCGCGGTGTGATCGGCCCTGGTGCTTGGTCACGCAGTCGACGACGCCGAAGTCGACGTCGGCGCTGTCTTGGAGCAGCGCCCGGTAGTCGGCCTGGACACGGTCGGCGCTGTCGCGGGTGGTGACCACCACGGAGCCCTCGCCGTTGTCGGCGCCGTGGGCGAGGACCTCCATCGCCAGGCGCCGCTTGCCAGTGAGCGGTGGCCCGGCGAGCAGGAGATTCGTGCCGGGGTCCACCTTGGCGTCGTCGAGCGCGGGTCCGAGCTCGTACATTTCGTGTTGTCCTCGATTGCCAGCGGGTCCGCCTTGGCTCCCGTCGTCCGTGTTTTAACGTGCTGCGGGACGGTATATATGGCTTTTCGTCGGTTTGTCGTCGGTGATTCTCGGGAATCGGGGCGCTTTTAGTCGGCGGTCGATTTGTGGCGTTGGAGGGCGCTTAGCTCAGTCTGGACAGAGTACTTGGCTTCGGACCAAGCTGTCGCGGGTTCAAATCCTGCAGCGCCCATCATCCTGCGTGACGGGCAACATTTGGCAGACGGCAGTACGACGTTTATAAAAGGAACCC
>CAZKPC010000154.1:0-2815 GCA_964554565.1 uncultured Halobacteriales archaeon | reverse complement strand
GGCTCTGGGCGATGCAGGCCTTCGAGGCGTACGCGCCCACCGATTTCATCGCCGCCGGGTCCTGGGCCGGGATGGGCGTCGGGCTGCCCGCCGCCATCGGCGCCAAACTGGCCCGGCCGGAGGCGACCGTCGTCTGCCTCTCGGGGGACGGCGGGCTCCTGATGTGTATTCACGAGCTCGCCACGGCCGTCGCGGATGACCTCGACATCGTCCTGATCGTTTCGAACAACGAGGACTACGGGATCATCAGCAAGAAGTCCGAGATCCGCACGCCGGCCGGGGGCCACCCGTTCGCGTGGTCGTCGCCGGACTACGTGACGATCGCCGAGGGGTTCGGCTGGCACGGGGAAGCAGTGGCCGACGCCGAGGCGCTCGATGCGGCTGTCGAGACCGCGATCACGCGGGACGGGCCGACCCTGATTGATGTCGACGTTCCGACCGAGGAACCCGCCGCCGGCGACGGCTCGGCGTTCGAATCGGCCATCGAACTGGAGTAGTTCTCTCAGCGGCGGGCGGCCGGGCTACGACCAGGGATGGATCGTCGCTCGATACGCGTCGCCGTTGGCCTGGGTTTCGAAGGCGTCCGTGGCCCCATCGAGGCCCACGGGATAGTTCATGAGGTCCGCGTAGGGGTACCGGTCCGCCGTCCGCTCGAGGAGCGAGATCGCGGTGTCGAACTGGCCCGGCGGATAGGCCAGGCTGCCGTAGATATCCAGCTGCCGGTGGATGACCTCGCTCGGGTCCACCTGGGCGGACCCGGCGGGGAAGTAGTGGCCGACCTCGACCACGGTTCCGCCGTTGTGGGGGATCTGGAGCGCCTGCTCGAAGGCGCTCGGTTGCCCGACGGCTTCAACCGTCACATCAGGACCGTCACCGCTGGGCGTCAGGTCGGCGATGGCATCGATGAAGGCATCGCCGTCGTACTCGCTGAGATCCACGACGTCGGTAGCCCCGAACCGCCGGGCCATCTCGAGGCGTTCGTCGATCATATCGACCGCGATGACTTGGCCCGCCCCGGCCGCGGCCGCCGTGGCGGCGGTCAGCAGGCCGATCGGGCCAGCGCCCTGCACGACGACGCTCTGTCCGAGGCCGAGGCCCTCCCTCGCGTGGGGGACCCCCGGCGGATACGCCCGTTCGATCGCGTGGCTGGCGACCGCGAGCGGTTCGACCAGCGCCCCGAGTTCCGTCTCCAGCGCGTCCGGCAGCCGGTAGTAATGAGCCCGGTCCTCCAGGAGGACGTACTGGCTCATTCCGCCGTGGGCGTGTGGCGGCTCCTCGACGCTCCGGAAGCCATGCACGACCCGATCGTTGCAGGTGAGCGGCCGGGTGGGCATGTTCTCACAGTACCAGCAGTCGTCGCAGCTGATGCCCGGGACGACAGTCACCGCGTCACCGACCTCGATCGACCGCCGGGCCGAGTCGAGCGTGGCGTCCGCGCCCTTGGCCTCGATGACGCCGACGAACTCGTGGCCCGGCACGACGGGGTACTCGAGATCCAGTCCGTGCTGCCACATGTGTACGTCCGAGCCGCAGACCCCGGACAGCTCGACCCGCAGGAGGACCTCGTCGGGGCCCGGGTCCGGGACCTCGATGGTTCGGGGATCGAGCGATCCCGCCTCGGTCAAAACGATCGCTTCCGAGTCCATGAATACATCCTCGTGGAGGGCGCGGATATACCCATTGGAACCTTTGGTGAACGGGTGAGCTGGTACGGGCCGGCTTGCCCGGCTCGCGCCGAGCGTCGCCGGTTCCGGAGCAACCGTCAAGGTCGATCCCGAGCGATCAGGACCCGAAGGAGTTCTGGAGGTTCCGTAACCCGTCGGTCGCGAGTTTGTCCTGACTGTCCTCGAGCGGGCGCCAGATCGCCGCCGCGTTGGCGATACTCTCGACCTCCGGCGTGAACGACTCGATGGCCGCCTTGTCGTCGTAATCGACGGCCGTCAGCGCGTTCGTGACTTCGGACCAGTCGATATGACCGTTCCCCGGGGCCCCGCGGTCGTTCGCACAGGCATGGAAGTACCCGATCCGATCGCCCGCCGCTTCGATGGCGGCGCCGATCGATTTCTCCTCGATGTTCATATGGAACGTGTCCAACAGCAGCTGACAGTGAGGGTCGTCGATCCGATCGATGATCTCGATGCCCTGCTCGACCGTGTTGAGGAAACTCGTCTCGAAACGGTTGAGCGGTTCCACACAGAGGGTAACGTCGTGGGCCGCCGCGTGGTCGGTCAGCGCCCGGAGCTGCTCCACGAGTCGGTCCACGGCCGCCGTGCGTTCCGCCTCGCTCAGTCGCCAAGTGCGGCCGACAGCTGAGTAGAGCGGTCCCCCAAGCTGGCTCGCGCCGACCGCGCTCGCCCCCTCGATACAGGCTTTGATGTAGGACCGGCCGTTCTTTCTGACGTCCGGGTCGTCGTGGAGGAGGTCGCGGTCCTCGGACATCGCCACCACCATCCCGACATCCAGGTCGTGCTCGTCCAGCACGGCCGCGGTCCGGTCGTAATCGAGGAGGTCGGGGTCTACCAGCGGGATCTCCACGGCGTCGAAGCCCAGCTCGGCCGCCTTCGGCACGGTCGACTCGACGCGCTCGGTGTTCATCGGCGCTCCCCAGACCCAGAGGTTGATGCCGATCTGCATGGGGAGGTCGACCCCTCGTCGGGCCATAAGTGCTCGGTTCGCGTGGTTGACTGAGCCAGGGGGAGTGGGCCTGGAAACCCTGAACGAGTCGTGACCAGTCCCGGATCCGACACGTTCATGTCAGCAGTTGCCATCCTATGAGCCATGTCGGATCAGACGCTTCGGGAGCGGCTCTTAGCCG
>CAZKPC010000153.1:0-2826 GCA_964554565.1 uncultured Halobacteriales archaeon | reverse complement strand
GCCCGATTGACGAGGCGAACGCCTTCCTGGGCCCGGGCTACCGTCGGAAGCGCGGCGTTCTCATTCAACGCATAGGCTCCGGGTTTCTCGAGCCTGGTTTCGATCGCCGCCGCCACCGCCCCCATCGGCCAGCCGGCGTTCGGCGAGTCGGTCTCCGGCGCCCAGCGGGCGGCCGTCGTGATGACAGACGGATTCGCCGCGACGATCGCCACGAGGACCGCCGAGAGTCGCGCGGGCGCCCACATCACCACGTCGTCCAACCGGGCGAACGCCCAGCCGAGCGGGTTCGAGCGGTAGCCGAACATCGAATCGCCAGTGTTCACGGCTTTCACGAAGGCCGTCGCGGCTGCTGCCATTGGGAGCCACCACGCGAAGAGCACGAAGGCGAGCAGCGGCGCTACGAGGCCGTCCGCGAGGTTCTCGGCGGCGCTCTCGACCGCGGCGCTGCGGATCTCCTCGGAGGACAGCGTGTCCGGATCCCGGCCGACCAACGCGGGGAGGTGCTCGCGGGCCCGCTCCGGTTGATCGGCGCTCGAGGCGACGACCTGTCTGGCGGTGTCGACCAATAGCCGGCGGCTGGTCGCGGCGAACAGCACGCCGGCACCGACCACGACCATGGCTGCGGCATGGACTCGCCCGGCGAGGGCGGTGAGGACCCCGACGGCGATGGCGGCTGCGACAGGAAGCCCGACGGCGGCCACCGTCCCGACGACCTGCGGAGCCTTCCAGTCCCGGTCGAACCAATCCAGGACGGCCCCGTAGCCGACCACCGGGTGCCACCGTTCGGGAAACTCCCTGAAGGCGACGTCGAGCAGGAACGCCCCGGCGATGGCCGCGGTCGCTACCGGTGGCATGTGTAGCTCCCTTGGGCCGCCTCAGGAGCGTGGCCTCCATCCGACCGCCGATACGCCCGCATGTTCACTGCGTTGTGATTACCTAAAGCGGACTTGAATTGCTCGGTCGCCCCGGCCCGAGGTCCGCCCATTTAACCCCCTCCCCCGTGTTTCCTTGTTCATGGTCGAGAAGGTCATCTGGCCGTCCTACCTCGACGCCGACCGGTCCCGCGGCGAGGGGCGGCGGGTCCCCGAGGACCTGGCGGTGTCCTCGCCGACGGTCGATGAAATCGCCGAGGCCGTGGGCCAGGTCGGCTACGACGCGGTGATCGAGCGGGACCTCGCGTATCCCCGCGAACCCTGGCACGGGCGTGGCCGAGTCCGGGTCAAGGAGGCCGAGGATTCGACCAAGAACGACCTCGTGCAAGCCGTCGCGGCCTACGTCGCGGCGCTCCGGGAGTAATGCGGCGCGTCGGGACGGTGGTCCGGACGGCGCAGGGTCTGGCCATCGCCCGAAGCCCCGACGAGTCTTATCCGGACCTCGGAGCCACGGTCGTCGATGAGCAGCTCGACGGGGTCGGCCGGGTGGTGGACGTGATGGGCCCCACCGAACGGCCCTACG
Source organism: uncultured Halobacteriales archaeon (assembly GCA_964554565.1). Classification (GTDB taxonomy): domain Archaea; phylum Halobacteriota; class Halobacteria; order Halobacteriales; family Hikarchaeaceae; genus CAZKPC01. The sequence goes on along the minus strand of CAZKPC010000153.1, from coordinate 1,371 downwards.
TGGTGATTCACCCGGTCGACGACCGCCCGCCGGCCGGCCTCTTGAACACCAAGCTCTACGTTCGATAGCCGCCGGCCGCACTCGAAGCATCCAAATACGCGCCCGGCGCCTCGTTCGCACATGGACAGCCGCTCCCGGGTGTTCCTGGCCGCGACCGGGGCGGCAGTGCTCTTCCTCTTGGTCCAGCTCGGGGCCCTCCTCCTGGTCGAGCCGTTCGTCGAGGCCGGCTACCAGGCCGTCGAGGACCCCTCGGATCCCCGGAACACGCTCGTCTACTTCGTGGCGATCCTGGTCATGACCGGGTTCATCCTCGCGGTGATCCGGTTCGACCTGGAGCAGGTCCTGCGGGTGCTCGTGATCGCGATGAGCACGCTCCTGGCCTGGTACGTCACGTCGGTGGCGGTGCCGCTTCTCCTGGGGCCGACCATCGGGCCGATCCTGCCGGCGGCGATCGCGGTGCTGGTCGGCGTCGCGCTCTACGTCCATCCGGAGTGGTACGTCATCGACACCGCGGGGGTCCTGATCGGCGCCGGGGGCGCCGGGCTGTTCGGGATCTCTTTCGGCCCGCTGCCGGCGATCCTGCTCCTTGGGGCGCTGGCGGTCTACGATGCCATGGCCGTTTACGGCACGGAGCACATGCTCACGCTCGCCGAGAGCGTCACGGACCTCAAGCTCCCGCTCGTGCTCGTGATCCCGTTGTCACGGGACTACTCGTTTCGTTCGGATACTGCTGTGGGTGGAGAAGGGGAGCCGCCGGAAGACCGCGAGGCGTTCTTCATCGGGCTCGGCGACGCCGTCATGCCGAGCATCCTCGTCGCGAGCGCGGCGGTGTTCATCGATGTCCCCGCCTTCGGGCTCACCGGGCTCGCGCTCAACCTGCCGGCCCTGACCGCCATGATCGGGACGCTGGCGGGCCTCGGGGTACTGCTCTGGTTCGTGGCCAAAGGCCGGGCTCACGCCGGGCTTCCGCTGCTGAACGGCGGGGCCATCGCCGGCTATCTCATCGGCGCTTTCGCGGCCGGTGTCACGCTGGTGGAGGCGCTCGGACTGGCGCCGTATGTCTGAGGCCGCTCAGTCGAACCCGCCGGGCATGGCCTCGCTCCCGGGAGCGATCTCGATCGGCGTGCCCAGGTCCCGCTCGACGGCCCGGTCGTAGAGCAGCTTGGCGGCGGCGACGGTTTCGATGGCGGTACCGCCGCTGTCAAAGACCGTGATCTCCTCGTCCCGTGTTCGACCGTCAGCAGCCCCGGCCACGACCTCGCCGAGTTCCGCGTGGACGTGGGTCTCCTCGATCGCTCCGGCGTCCAGCGCCTGAATGAACGACCCGGCGTCCCGGGTCACCCGGGACCGCAGATCGGGCACGTAGGTGGC
>CAZKPC010000152.1:0-2873 GCA_964554565.1 uncultured Halobacteriales archaeon | reverse complement strand
CGGGAGTACGAGGTCGAGCTGCTCACGGACGTCGACTGGGCGCCGCAAGTCGCCGGGGCCGAATTCGCCGTGGAGTGCGCCGAATGCGGCAACACCGTCACGGCGGAAGGGGAAACCACCACGATCGACGGCAGCCGGTATCACTTCTGCTGTGGCTCCTGTCAGGACCGGTTCGTGGACCGCTACGAGGAGTTCGCCGCCGGGGCCGGCTGATGAATCATCTGGTGCCACCGGCGACCTCCGTTCGGGGACTTCGGATTCTGAAGCACAATCGGGTAAAACCGGGCCCCCGTACCTATGACTACCATGAGCGACCGGACGGCGCGGTTCGCGGTTTCGGACATGCACTGCGCCAACTGCGCGGAGACGATCGCGGCAAACCTCGAGTCCGTGGAGGGAGTCACGAGCGCCGATGTCAACTACGCGGCGGAGGAGGGATCCGTCAGCTACGACCCTGCATCGGTGTCCATGGCCGACGTCTTCGGGGCGATCGAACAGGCTGGGTACTCGCCAGTCACCGATCGGATGACCGTCGGCATTTCCGACATGCACTGTGCGAACTGCGCGGACACGAACGAATCCGCGCTGTCCGCAGTCCCCGGGGTCATCGACGTGGACGTCAATTACGCCACCGACGAGGCCACGGTGGTGTTCAACCCGGAGGTCACCCGACCGGCGTCCCTCTACGACGCGATCGAAGATGCAGGCTACACCCCGGTGCGGGAAGCCGAAACAGCAGACGGGGCGTCCACCGATTCCGCCCGGCAACTGGCTCGAACCGCCGAGATCCGGAAGCAGCTCCGGTTGACGCTCTTCGGCGCGGTCCTCTCGCTCCCGTTGGTGGCGCTCATGGCCACGCGGCTGCTGATCGACCCCGGCCTGATCCCGGACCACGTGGCCGGTGTGCCCCTCGGCTGGATCGAGTTCGCCCTGGCGACGCCGGTCTGGATCGTCCTCGGGTGGCCGTTCGCCCGGAGCTCGTATACGGCGCTGCTCCGCAACCGGACGGCCAACATGGACGTCCTGATCGCCCTCGGCGCGTCGACGGCCTACGTCTACAGCCTCGCCGTGCTGCTCGGGCTCGTTGCCGGCGGCCTGTACTTCGATACCGCCGCGCTGATCCTGGTCTTCATCACGCTCGGGAACTACCTCGAAGCCCGGTCGAAAGGGCAGGCCAGCGAGGCCATCCGGACCCTCCTCGACCTGGCTCCCGACACCGCCACGCGCGTCGCCGAAGACGGGACCGAAACGGAGGTCCCGGTCGAAGAGATCCACGTCGGCGACCGCCTGCGCGTCCGGCCCGGCGAACAGGTCCCGACCGACGGCGTCGTGATCGAGGGCGAGAGCGCGGTCGACGAGTCGATGGTGACGGGCGAGTCCGTGCCGGTCGAGAAGGCGCCGGGCGACGAGGTGGTCGGCGCGACGATGAACAGACAGGGGACCCTCCTCATCGAGGCCACGAAGGTCGGCGAGGAGACCGCCATCCAGCAGATCGTGAACCTGGTGCGGGAAGCGCAAGCGACCCAGCCGAACATCCAGCGGATCGCCGACCGGATCAGCGCCGTGTTCGTCCCGGCCGTGATCCTGAACGCCTTGCTCTGGGGGGTGCTCTGGTATCTCTTCCCCGGAGCCCTGGCGGGGTTCGTGGAGGCCCTGCCGCTCTGGGCGCCGCTCGGGGGCGGCCCCGTCGTGGCTGGCGGCAGCGTGAGCACGATGGAGTTCGCGATCGTCGTGTTCGCCTCCGCGGTCCTGATCGCCTGTCCCTGTGCGCTCGGGCTCGCGACGCCGGCGGCCACCATGGTCGGGACCGCCCTCGGCGCCGAGAACGGCGTGCTGTTCAAGGGCGGTGACGTCCTCGAGCGGGTCCGCGACGTGGACACGGTCGTCTTCGACAAGACCGGGACTTTGACGAAGGGCGAGATGACGCTCACGGACGTCGTCCCCCTGGACCCGACCGGGTCCGATCAGGACGTGGCGGCGGACGGCGGGGCCGTCGCGACGGCCGAGCCGGTGTCGGAAGCGTTCCTCCTCGAGGTCGCCGCCGGCGCCGAGCACGGCTCCGAGCATCCCCTCGCGGAAGCCATCGTCGAGGGCGCTCGCGAACGCGGGATCGATGTCGAGCCCGCTGAGTCCTTCGAGTCGGTCCCCGGCCAGGGGATCCGCGCGACCACGGCGCACGGCGACGTGCTCGTCGGGAAACGGGAGCTGCTCGAGGCGGAGGGGATCGACACCGGGCCCGCCGAGTCCACGCTTGAGCGCCTGGAGGCGGAGGGCAAGACCGCGATGCTCGTGGCGCTAGACGGCCGGCTGGTGGGCGTCCTCGCCGACGCGGACACCCTGAAGGAGTCGAGCGGCGAGGCCGTCAGCCGCTTGCGGGACCGCGGGATCGATGTCTGGCTGCTCACCGGTGACAACGAGCGGACCGCCCGGGCGGTCGCCGAGGACGTCGGGATCGCGCCGGAGAACGTCCGAGCGGGTGTCCGCCCCGAGGACAAAGCCGCGGCTATCGAGGAGCTCCAGGGCGCTGATCGCGACGTGATGATGGTCGGCGACGGGGTGAACGACGCCCCGGCCCTCGCTGCGGCGGCCGTCGGCACGGCTCTGGGGAGCGGCACCGACGTCGCGATCGAGGCGGCCGATGTCACGTTGATGCGCGACGACCCGCTGGACGTCGTCAAGGCGATCCGGATCTCCGAGGCCACCCTCGCGAAGATCAAACAGAACCTCGGGTGGGCGCTGGGCTACAACACCGCGATGATCCCGCTGGCGAGCATCGGCCTGCTCCAGCCCGCGCTCGCCGCGGCGGCGATGGCGTTCTCCAGCGTGTCCGTCCTCGGGAACAGCCTGCTGTTCCGTCGCTACTCGCCCGATCG
>CAZKPC010000151.1:0-2880 GCA_964554565.1 uncultured Halobacteriales archaeon | reverse complement strand
CCGCCAGTGGCGCGGACGCCGTGGACCTCGACTGCGAACTCGGCGTGCTCGAGGCCCTGGAGGCCGGGGATTCGGCGTTCACGAGGTCCGAGCTCGATCGGATCCGACGCCGGTTGGCGGCCCACGCCCGCGCCTTCGATAGCCCTGACCGGGATCGATCGATGGCCCGGGACCTCGTCGATCGCATCGAGACTAAGGAACAGCAGTTGCCCGCCTGACCGCGGCGACCACAGCCGGCAGCCTGCGCCTAGCCGCTCCGTTGGAGGTTTCAGTTTCTCTGTGACCGGTTCACCGCATCGGCAGAACGAGTTGTGTGCCGGTCCAAAGCCTCGGCCGAGGCGTCAGTGAGCGGGTTGTTCGGCGGGCGCCTCCATCGAATCGATCCGCAGGATGACGATCCCGTTCGTCTCGTCCCGGCCGTCGACGGTGCCGTGAATGACGAGCTTCGAGAGAGGCGTCGGGCCGACCGTCACCTTGTCGCCTTCATGGTAGTCCCGGACGGACCCGCGGATCACGATCTCGGCCCGACAGAGGTCCGGATGGTGCACGCTCGTCAGGTCGATCTCCTCCACGTTGGCGCTCTCGACGGCCTCGTCGTTTCGGAAGAGCGGGACCTCAGCCGGCTGGTCGATCTCCTCGAGGTCGAGGGCCTCGAAGGCGCTCGCGGTCGGCTTGTAACCGCCCTTCGGGCCGGGCACGCCTTCGACGAGCTGGAGGGCTTTCAACGACTGCATCTGGTTCCGGATCGTGCCGGGGTTGCGGTCGACTTCCTCGGCGATCGCCTCCCCCTTGACCGCCGTCTCGTCCTCCCGGAAGAGGTTCACGAGCGCTGTCAGAATGGTTTTCTGGCTCGGCGTCAATTCGATCGATGACATTCCTTGATACTTGACCACAGTTTTCCTTAAAACCGCTGGTTGGGGTCACCCGTGTGGTCGTGCTACCTGGCCTGGAGCGGGCCGGAAACCAGCATCCATAAGCGGGACCGGATGGTCCTCCCGCCATGGACGGACAGCGGGTCCTCGTGACGGGCGGAGCGGGCTTCATCGGGTCGAACCTCGCGAACCGGCTCGCGGCCGAGAACGAGGTCATCGCGCTCGACGACGGCTACCTCGGGACGCCCGAGAACCTCGGGGACGACGTCGCGTACGTCGAAGGATCGGTGCTCGAGGAGGACCTTCCGACCGACGTCGACGCGGTGTTTCACCTCGCGGCCCTCTCGTCCTATGCCATGCACGAGGAGGACCCGACCCGGGGCGCCCGGGTCAACATCGAGGGCTTCGTCAACGTGGTCGACCAGGCGAGACGCGACGGCTGCGAACAGGTGGTCTACGCGTCGACCTCCTCGATCTACGGCAGCCGCACGGAGCCGTCGCCCGAGACACTGCCCGTGGAGGCCAATACCGCCTACGAGGCCTCCAAGCTCGGCCGGGAACGCTACGGCGAGTACTTCCACAACCACTACGGCCTGACGACCTGCGGCCTCCGGTTCTTCTCGGTGTATCAGGGCTTCGCGGGCGCGGAGGCACACAAGGGCGAGTACGCGAACCTGATCGCGCAGTTCGCCCATCAGTTGGCGAACGGCGAACGGCCCGTGATCTGGCACGACGGGGAGCAGACCCGGGACTTCACGCACGTCGACGACGTCGTTCGTGGCATCGAGCTCGCGGCCGATCACGACCTCCAGGGGATCTACAACATCGGCACCGGCGAACAGCACAGCTTCGCGGAGCTCGTCGACCGGCTCAACGAGGTGTTGGGCACCGACATCGAACCGGTCTATCGCGGGGACGGCGACATGCCCGAACACGTCTACGTCCACGACACGATGGCCGACCCCACGAAGTTCTCCGCAGCCACCGGCTGGGAACCCGAGATCGGGTTCGAGGAGGGGCTCAGACGGGTTTGCGAGCCGTACCTCGAGGGCGACCGCGACGCCGTGATCGACGACAACCCCTAACTCGCTGCCCCTCGTTACGCCGCTATGACGCGATCGGTCCGGCTCATCGGGGCGCCCACCGACTTCGGGGCGAACCGACGCGGGGTCGACATGGGGCCGTCCGCGATCCGCTACGCCGGCCTCGCCGACACGCTGGAAGCGGCGGATATCCCGTGTACGGACGGCGGGAACGTGGCCGTGCCGGTCCTCGAGGAGACCGAGACCCCCGCGGATCCCGGCAATGTCCGCTACCTCGATGAAACTCGCACCGTCACCGGCCGGCTCCGGGAGCGCGTGGCCGACGCGCTCGCCGAGGGACACCGCCCGCTGGTGCTCGGCGGGGACCACTCCGTCGCCATCGGCTCGATGGCCGGCTCGGCGGCCGCCGCCGACATCGGCGTGCTCTGGTTCGATGCCCACGGTGATTACAACACGCCCGAGACCTCGCCGTCGGGGAACGTCCACGGGATGCCGGTGGCCGCCGCGCTCGGGATGGGCGGCTTCCGGAGCGAGGCCTGGGCCCACGCCGACGGCCTCGAGGCGTCCAACGTCGTCTGGATCGGGCTCCGGGACCTCGACGACGCCGAGGCCGAGGCGATCACCGAGTCGGCGGCCACCGCGTTCACCATCGCCGATATCGACGAGCGCGGGGTCACCACCGTGGTCGAGGAGGCCATCGAGGTCGCGAGCGCCGGGGTGGACGGGCTGCACCTGAGCCTCGACCTCGACTGGCTCGACCCCAACGAGGCCCCCGGCGTCGGGACGCCGGTTCGGGGCGGCGTGACCTATCGCGAGGCCCACGCCGGGCTGGAGACCGTCGCGGAACGGGACGCCGCCGAGGGGCTGCTGCGGTCGATGGATCTCGTCGAGGTCAATCCGATCCTCGATTCCCGGAACGAAACGGCCGCGCTGGCCGTGGAGCTCGCGGCGAGCGCGCTCGGCAA
>CAZKPC010000150.1:0-2889 GCA_964554565.1 uncultured Halobacteriales archaeon | reverse complement strand
GATGGTTCCGAGGACGGGACTGCCGCTCGGGATGAACGCGTTGAACGTCCAGATGTAGAAGCCGAGCGTGACGACGTTCACGGACAGGAACGCGTACACCCACGCGTCGTACGACGACCACTCGCGGACGAGGCCGGTCGCTTCACGGACGAATAAGGTGTCATCACCACTCATGGCTTATGTTGACACCTCACCCGGTTGTTATAATATTTTGGTAGGTGGCAAGTATTTAGCCCAGGACCGTGGACGTTTGTGCATTAAAGAGAGGGGTCGTCGAGGTTCACGTAGACGGTTTTCGACTGGCGGTAGTGATCGAGGGCTTCCAGCCCGAGGTCCCGTCCGATTCCCGACGCTTTGAACCCGCCATACGGGGCCTCGGGGAGGATCGGGCCGTAATCGTTCACGTAGACGATCCCGGCTTCGAGATCGGCCGCCGTTTTGTGGACGCGATTGGTCCGCTCGGTCCCGATGCCGGCCGCGAGGCCGAACTCCGTATCGTTCGCCAGCTCGATGGCCTCGGCGTAGGTGCTGAACGTGTCGATCGTCTGGACGGGACCGAAGATCTCCTCGTTGACGATCCGCATGTCGGAATCCACGTCACCGAAGACGGTCGGCGTCACGAACCAGCCGTCCTCGAGGGTGTCATCCGCTGGCGGCTCCCCGCCGGTCAGCAGCGTCGCGCCTTCGGCCTGCCCGACCTCGATATACCGGGTCACGGTCTCGTACTGGTCGGCGGTGGTCAGTGGTCCCATGTCCGTCTCCGACCGCAAGGGATCGCCCACGGTATAGGCCTCCGCCGCGGCGACGAACCGCTCCGTGAACTCTTCCGCGAGGTCCTCGTGCACCAGGGCCCGCGACAGGGCGTCGCAGATCTGGCCGGTGCCGTAGAACACGCCGGCGGCCACCCCGTCGACGATCTTCTCGAGGTCGGCGTCCGGGAAGACGATGAACGGGGACTTGCCCCCGAGTTCCAACGTCACTGGCGCCACGTGGTCGGCGGCGGCTTCCATCACGCTCTGGCCGGCGGTGACGCTCCCGGTGAACGAGATCTTCCGAATGTCGTCGTGTTCCGCGATCGCCCCGCCGACGTCCCGGCCGGTTCCGGGCAGGACGTTCACGACGCCGTCGGGCAGCACGTCCTGGCTGAGCTGGGCCATCCGAACGGCGGTGAGCGGCGTACTGCTCGAGGGTTTGAGCACGGTCGCGTTCCCGGCCGCGAGGGCCGGGCCGAACTTCCACGCGGCCGCCCAAGCCGGGAAGTTCCACGGCACGATCTGGCCGACGATCCCGAAGGGTTCGTGGCGCGTATAGACGTGGAGGTCCTCGCCGGCCGGGATCTGGTCGGCGCGTTGGGAGCGCGGCAGCCCCGCGTAGAAGTCCAGCGTGTCAAGCGCCCCGACGACCTCCCCGCGGGCAGCCTCGATGGGTTTCCCGGTATCGAGACATTCGAGCAGCACGAGTTCGTCCTCGTGGTCGCGGAGGACGTCCAGCCAGTCGGCCATCGCGGCCGCCCGCTCGCCCGCGCCGAACGAGCCCCACCGACCCTCGAGGGCGGCCTCGGCCGCATCGACAGCCGCCTCCACGTCCGCCGGGCCACACGCCGGGACGTCGGTGATCGCCTCGGCGTTCGCCGGATCGACGGTCCTCATCGTGTCCCCGGACGCGGCTTCGACGCTCGCCCCGCCGATCCACGCCCCGAACTCCCGGTTCGTCATCGCCTGCTCCCGGGCGGCACGGTGGTTGTCTGTCAAGGGGCCGTCGTAGCTCAAGCGGGACATCCGTTCAGGCGAAGCGGTCGACCACCGGAATCCCCACGGTGTCGTAGTCCGTCATGGCCGCCAACTCCTCGTTGAGCGCCTCGAGGCCGATGTGATCGGTCACGATGGCGGCGGGATCCAGCTTGTCGGTGCGGACCATGTCGAAGATCTCGCCATAGCGCGCCGGCGGGATGCCGGAGGACCCCCGGATCTGGATCTCGTTCATGACGATCGTATCCGTCGGGAGGTCGATGTAGCCCTCCTGCTCGCGGCCGGTGAGCCCGATCTGGACGTGTCGGCCCCGGGTGCCGAGGGAGTTGATGGCGTTCTGGCAAGTCTCGTCGATCCCCAGCGCATCGAGCGAGACGGCCGCCCCGCCATCGGTGATGTCGCGAACTGCCTGGACCGGGTCGCCCTCGGCCGCGTTCACGGTCTCGCTGGCCCCGAGGGATTCGGCGATCTCGAGCTTCTCGTCCATGATGTCGACGCCGATCACGTTCCCGCCCAGGGCGTCGGCGATGTGCACGGCCGACAGCCCGATGCCGCCGAGCCCGTACACCACGACGTCCTCGCCTCGGCCAACCTCGGCTTGGTGGGCCATGCCCCGAAAGGCCGTCATGAACCGACAACCAAGGCCGGCCATCTCCACGGGCGACACCGCCTCCGGGAGCGGAACGGCATTGATATCCGCATTAGGGATCGGGACGTACTCCGCGAAGGCGCCGGGGGCCCCCTCCTGAAAGCCGAGTCCGAGATGGTTCTCACAGAGGTTCTCGTAGCCCAATCGGCACTCGTGACAGTGGCCGCAGGCGAAGTTGAACGGGATGGCGACCGCATCGCCGACCTCGACCGTTTCGACGTCCTCGCCGACCTCGATGACGGTCCCGGCCGGTTCGTGGCCGAGGATGTGCCCCAGCGGCGGCTTGTAGTCGAACCACTCCCAGTTCCCTTGCCAGCCGTGCCAATCGCTCCGGCAGACGCCACACGCTTCGACCTCCGCGACCACACCGTGGGGCTCCGGATCGGGACGGTCGACGTCCTGGATCTCCAGCGGTTCCTGATACTCGGTCAAGACAGCGGCGCGCATGTGAGTTCCTCCCAGGCGACGGGTTGTTAACTTTCCTAAAGAGGA
>CAZKPC010000149.1:0-2967 GCA_964554565.1 uncultured Halobacteriales archaeon | reverse complement strand
ACCCCCTCATTTCACCTCCAACGGATTACATACCGGATTTTCGGTAGTTCCGACGTAAGGAGGATTGGACAGCTCATGCCGAGGCGGGACGGCTCAGAACCATCTGCCAGTACACGGCCACGGATAGCCTCAGAAAAATCGCAAGACAGCAACCAGCAACACCCCTTCACTTCCAGTCCACTTGCTTAAGATAAATACAAAAGACGAACCAACGTCCGCCAGTTCACGCGTGGCCACCGTCGAGAACACCGAGTTAGTCGAGCGATTCGATCAGTTCTACCGCAACTACTATCGCGACGAGATCGGCCAGTTGGCCCAGAAGTACCCCAACGAGCAGCGATCGCTGGGCATCGATTGGGCGGACCTCTATCGGTTCGACGCCGACCTGGCGGACGACTACCTCGCCCAGCCCGACCAGCTGCAGGACTACGCCGAGGAGGCCCTCCGGCTCTACGACCTCCCGATCGACGTCAGCCTGGGCCAGGCCCACGTCCGGATCCGGAACCTCGAGGAGGTCACGGAGATCCGGGCCATCCGGGCCCGCGACGTCAACAAGCTCGTGGCGGTGCAGGGCATCGTCCGCAAGGCGACCGACGTCCGGCCGAAGGTCCAGGAAGCCGCGTTCGAGTGCCAGCGCTGTGGCACGCTGACCTACATCCCCCAGAGCGGCGCCTTCCAGGAGCCCCACGAGTGTCAGGGCTGTGAACGCCAGGGCCCGTTCACCATCAACTACGACCAATCGACCTTCGTCGACGCCCAGAAGCTCCGCGTCCAGGAGCGGCCCGAGGGTTTGCGCGGCGGCGAGACGCCCCAGAGCCTCGACATCCACATCGAGGACGACATCACCGGCCGGGTCGCGCCGGGCGACCACGTCACCGCGACCGGCGTCCTCCGGATCGAGCAGGAGAGCAGCGGCAACCAGCAGTCCCGGATGTTCGACGTCCACATGGAGGGCCACTCGCTCGTCATCGAGGACGAGGAGTTCGAGGACATGGACATCACCGACGCGGACAAGCGGGACATCATCGAGCTGTCCCAGCGCGACGAGGAGCTCTACGAGCTGATGGTGGACTCGATCGCGCCGTCCATCTACGGCTTCGACGACGAGAAGCTCGCGATGACGCTCCAGTTGTTCGCTGGTGTCACGAAACACCTGCCCGACGAGACGCGGATTCGGGGCGATCTTCACATTCTCCTGATCGGTGACCCCGGCACCGGGAAGTGCGTCTCGGGGGACACGTTGGTGACACTCGGCGACGGGTCGCGGGTCCCCATCCAGGAGCTCGTCGAAGCGAACCTCGACGACCCCGTTCCTGTCGACGACGGCGTGTATGGCGAGGTCGACTTCGATGTCCCCTCGCTCGAGCGCGATGGGTCAATGACCCAGAAACAGGCGTCGAAGGTGTGGAAACGCGAGGTCCCGGACCACCTGTTCCGGATCCAGACCGCAAGCGGTCGCGAGATCGAGGTGACGCCGTCCCACCCGCTGTACGTCCAGGCCGGAGGCCACCTCGCCGGCGTCAAGGCCGAGAACCTGACCGAGGGGCAATTCATCGCGACCCCACGCCGGGTCCCGACGACGGGTGACGACAGGCTCGACGTCGACTTCCGTCGGTCCCGATCGAACAACGCGGTTCGGTTCGACCCGCCCGATCGATGGACCCCCTCGCTGGCTCGGCTTGTGGGATACATCATCGCGGAGGGGACCGTCGTCATCCGGGCCGACCATACTGGCGACGTCCGGGTCACGAACAACGACCGGGCCGTCCTCAACGACGTGGCGGACGCGTTTGAAGCCCTGGGCCTCCCGTGCACCGAGGAGCGGCCACGGGGGGACAACCGCGCCCGCCGCGTCCGATGTAACGCCGGCGAGTTCGCCTCGTTCCTCGCGAACCTCGAGCCCGCCGTGCTCGAACGCTCGGCCGACCAGCGGGTCCCGGACGCGATAACCCGCTCGAGCCTGGCTATCAAGCGCGCTTTCCTCCGGGCGTACGTCGAGGGCGAAGGGACGGTCTCGCGGAAACAGCGAGAGATCACGGTGAGTTCGATGAGCCGGGAGCTCCTCGACGGGATCCGGTCGCTGCTCACGTCGCTGGGGATCGGGTCGTCGCTCGAAGCTCGGGCGGGCGGCAGTTTCAGGCTGCGGATCAGCGGACCGGACTTCACCGAATACGTCTCGAGCGTAGGATTTGTGACCGATCGTAAGACCCGAGCCGCCCGGGCCTTCAACGGGGTGGCGGAGAACCCGAACCGCGACGTGGTCCCTGACATCGGTGCGGAGCTGTATCGGGTGCGGTCCGCACTCGGTCTCACCCAGTTCGATTGCGGACTTCCCAGGTCGACCTACCAGCACTACGAAAGGGGCGATCGGAACCCGAGCCGGGCGTCACTTCGGCGGGTAGTCTCAGCGTTCGAAGACCGCCTTGATGAGCTCCGGTCGCCCGGGGGACGGCCGGCGGCGGACGGGGAACCCGTCAGCGATCACCGAGAAACGGTAGGGCTGTCCCAGGCGAGGCCCGCCGGAGAGCTGGCCGTCCAACGGACCTTGGTGGGCCGGCAAGAGCGGGGGAGGATCGCCGACGGCGGACGGGTCCATGGCGCAGAAACCGACATTGGCGAACGGGCCGACGAGGTGTTCTCGGTGACCGCGGCGATCGGCCGGCTCCGACAGCTGGCGGAAAGCGACGTGCGGTGGGACCGTATCGAGTCGATCGAGGCCGTCGAGCCCGAAGACGACTGGGTATACGACCTCGAGGTCGCTGGCACTCACAACTACCTGACGAACGGCGTGGTCTCGCACAACTCCCAGCTGCTCCAGTACATCCGACATATCGCGCCGCGTTCAGTCTACACCTCCGGGAAAGGTTCATCGGCAGCTGGCCTCACCGCTGCCGCGGTCAAGGACGACTTCGGCGACGGCCAGCAGTGGTCGCTCGAGGCGGGGGCGCTCGTGCTCGCGGACATGGG
>CAZKPC010000148.1:0-3042 GCA_964554565.1 uncultured Halobacteriales archaeon | reverse complement strand
CTCGACCGACCAGCCAACGCCGCCGTGGCGATAGACATCGACGCGGACCGGTACCGGGAGCTACTGTATACCGGGATCGAGGCGTGTGCGGCCTGAGCAGTTCGTCGGCCCTTCCCGCTCGATCCGCGCCTGAATACGGCGGGTATTCGCACGCGGTCTGAATCAGGAATCTGGCGACCGCCCGGGGAGCACCGCTCAACCGACCGTCTCGACCGCCGCCTCGACGGTCCGCACCGCCGTCTCCACGAGTGGATCGATCGGGTCGCCTTCCGCGTACACCCGCACGTACGGCTCGGTGCCGCTCGGCCGGACCAGCACCCATGAGCCGTCCGGACGGTCGATGCGGAGACCGTACTCCGAGTCGACGCTGCCGTCCGGGAAGGCCGCCGGGAGCTCGGTCTCCAGCTCCGCCATGGCGGCGGCCTTCCAGTCGTCCGGGCAGTCGACGCTGACTTTGCGGTAGGGCCGTTCCGTCACCGGGGCTCGCAGGGCCGAGAGGCCGCCGGACTCAGCGGCCAGCCTGGCGAGCACCGCTGCGCTGGCCACGCCGTCGATCCAGCCGCCCAGCCGCGGGTGCACGTGTTTCCACGGCTCCCCCGCGAAGACGACGGTGCCGCCGGCAGCGCGAGCAGCGGCGATCCCCTCGTGGATGTACCCGAGCGCGACCCGCTCGATCCGTCCACCGGCGGCCTCGACGCGTTCGTCGACTCGGGCCGAGGCGTTCGGGGTGGTGACCACGACCGGGTCCGCCGCCCCGCTGTCCGCTACGAACGCCTCGCCGAGGATCGCGAGGATCGTGTCCTCGTGGACGACGTCGCCGTCCCCGTCGATCACCACCAGCCGGTCGGCGTCGCCGTCGGCGCCGAACCCCATCGCCCAGTCCCCCGCCGCGACGAAGGCCCGGAGATCCGCCAGGGTCTCGGGGGTCGGTTTGCTCGAGCGCGCGGGGAACCGGCCGTCCACGTTGGCCGCCAGGGCGGTCACGTCGCCGCCGAGCCGTTGGAGCACCGACGGCGTCGCGTGGCTGGCCATCCCGTTCCCGCAGTCGACGACGACCGGCAGGTCCTCGAGGGGCGCCCCCATCGTGCGGGCGTAGTCCTCGACCGCGGCGCGGTAGTCAGCCAGGACCGGTTCCCGGGTCGCGCCAGTCCACTCGGTCCAGGGTGCCGACGATGGGCCCGCCTCGACCCGCCGCTCGATCCGCTCCTCGCCCTCGCGGTCGTACTCCACGCCGTCGACGAAGAGCTTGATCCCGTTGTCGGCCGGCGGGTTGTGGCTGGCCGTCAGCATGACGCCGCGCCGGCCCTGTGACGCGTAGGCCAGGGCCGGCGTGGGCACCTCGCCAACCCGCCGGACGTCGACGCCCGCCGCCTGGAGTCCGGCCACGGTGGCGCGCTCCAGGGTGGGCCCGGACAGCCGGCCGTCCCGCCCGACGGCGACCTGGTCGTCGCCGTGCTCGCGGGCATCGGTGCCTATCGCGTGACCGACTTTGAGCGCCAGTTCGGGCGTGACCCGGGATTCGACCGGGCCCCGGATGCCGGCCGTGCCGAACAGATCCATTGCTGCCGAGTCGGGTGGGTCCCTACTTAGAACCGCCCGGAGCGGATCGACTAGAGCTCCACGCCGCCGGGAATCAGGCTGTGCTGGCGGAGCAGTTCGCCGTCGGGCCCGTAGACCAGCAGGGTTTCCTTCTCGTAGTCCGCCACGACGTCCTCCCCGGCCAGGATCCGGGTCCGGTACCACGGGCCGTCCTCGTTGGCCTCGCCGTATCGGCGGGCGGCGCGGGTGAACGTCAGGACCGTTTCCGGTTCAGCGGTCAGCTCGAGGACGTAGTCCCCGGTCAGCCGGCGGGTCAGCGCGATGATGGCCTCGGCGTCGCCCGACTCCGCGCTCCGCTGGAGCCGGACGGCGAGGTCCACGTCGTCCGCCGATAGCGGCTCGCCGTCGGCGCCTTCGAGCCGGTCCCGGAGCGTCGATCGATCGCCATCGAAGGCGATACTGACCATCGGGAGCCGGGGCTCCGCGTCGGCCTCCACCCACGCGACGTCCGACACTGCCAGGCTGAACTGCTCGCGCCGCATCTCGTAACTGACCGTTTGTGCCCGGTACTCATCAACCTGACTCCTCCGGGTGTCGCGAAGCCCGGAGACGCCACCGGTTGATTCGATGGTCGAGCCTGAAAGGTGAAGTCGGATGAGGAGGCCAGAGGTCTCTCCGACACGAATGCTGGCTTGAGTCTTTAAGAGCTCCGACGCCCTCCGAGAACTCGTGACGACTCGTGGCGACGTCCGGGCGACCTATAACCGGATCGCGCGGGACTTCGCGGCGAAGCGCCCCCGGCCGTGGCCCGCCGTCGCGTCGTTCATCAACGCGCGAACCGGGACGGTGGCCCTGGATCTCGGGACCGGGAACGGTCGCCACGCCGAGCTGCTCGCCGACCGGGCCGACCGGGTGCTCGCCCTCGATATCAGCCGGACCGCGTTGGAAACGGCCGCGAACCGAGCGACGAACGGGGACCCGATCGATTGGCTACAGGCTGACGTGGCCAGCGTACCGCTCCGGGCGGCGACCGCCGATCTGGCGGTCTACATCGCCACCCTCCACCACCTGCCGACTCGCGCGCTGCGTGTGCGGAGCTTGAACGAGCTCGCGCGGGTGCTCGCGTCCGGTGGCGAAGCCCTGGTCAGCGCCTGGAGCGTCAGCCACGAGAAGTTCGACGCGGACGCGGCCTTCGACACGACGGTCGATTGGACGCTGCCGGACGGCGAGACCGTGCCGCGGTACTACCACATCTACGACCTGGCCGAGTTCGAAGCCGATCTCGAAGCCAGCCGCCTGCAACCGCAGGACACGTTCCAGGAGGGCGGCAATTGCTACGCCGTGGTCGCTCGCCCGGAGCGTAACGCCCAATAGCCGACCCTTAGTTGTTGGAACCAGCTCGGACTCCGCCGGTCTGAGCCATCCCGTGCGCCGGTGGTCTAGCGGTAGGACGAGGGCCTTCCAAGCCCTCATCCCGGGTTCGATTCCCGGTCGGCGCATTCC
>CAZKPC010000147.1:0-3058 GCA_964554565.1 uncultured Halobacteriales archaeon | reverse complement strand
AGCCGCTCAGTCCGGCCAGCGGCGACGCCCCGGCGACGATGGCACCCGTGGCCAGAATCGCCGCGGATAGCACAATGAAATCACCGCTCGGGGAGTAACCCGCCAGTCCGGCGCCCGTCTGCACGATGAACACCGTGACGAAGAAGCTCAGGATGGCGAACACCAACATCACGATCGCCGCGACGATACTGCTGGCCAAGGCGCCGAACGAATCGAGGAATCCCATGTGTCAGGCCTCCGTGAAACTCAGAGGCTGCCCAATCGCTTAATCGGTTCGACAGCGTGGCCCTGATAGGCAAGGCCGGGACCGTCGGAGGGGAGGGAAACCGCGGCCAACTCTCAAGGACGGTCCGACCGACCGGACGTAGCACGAATCGTCCGTGGGAACTCGGACAGGCCGGAGATGGACTCCGTCTGTGCCGTCCGCAGAAACGGCCGCATCTGGAACTGTGTCGCCTGCCGCACGCTTGTCGACCTGGGTCACGGTATCGACTTTGGAACACGGTCCTCTATGCACTGGAAAACCGGAGTCGAATCGCCATTGTGAGCCATGGTTGCGCGACTGGGACGGGTGCTGACCACCAGCACCCATTTCAAACACAGAGCGATTCAGGCGTGACATGAGTAGCCAGCCCGCAGATGTCGAGATCGGTTCGAACATCGAGGGCGAATCACCGGCGGTCGAGCGAACCGTCGAGACCGACGAAGCGACCCACACTGACGACGCCGAACTCGAACGCACGCTGGGCCTCTCCGGCGGGCTGGCGATCGGGGTTGGAACGATGATCGGCGCCGGGATCTTCGTCTTCCCGGGTCTGGCGGCCGGCAAGGCCGGCCCGGCCGCCGCTGGTTCCTTCGCGATCGGCGGCCTCGTGGCGCTCCTGGTCGCGCTTCCCACCTCCGAGCTCGCCACCGCTATGCCGAAAAGCGGCGGCGGGTACTACTTCATCTCCCGGGGACTCGGGTCGCTCGCCGGCACCGTCGTCGGGTTATCGCTCTGGTTCGGGCTGGTCTTCGCCACGGCCTTCTACCTGGTCGGTTTCGGATTCTACGCGATCGACACCTTGGCCGAACTCGGGATCACGCTGGGTCAAGGTCTCGTGATCCCGATCGCGCTGCTCGCCGGCGTCGCGTTCACGGTCCTGAACGTCACCGGAACGGAGAACGCGGCGAAGCTCCAGAACGGCGTCGTGGCCCTGCTGTTGTCCATCCTGGCCGTGGTCCTCGTCTTCGGCGTCCTCGACGCCGTGGGGCTGGTCGGGGAATCGAGCGCGCCCGAACGGTTCGCCCCGTTCGGTCCCTTGCCGATACTCACGACCGCAGCGCTCGTCTTCACCTCGTACCTCGGGTTCGCTCAGGTCGCGACGGTCGCCGGCGAGATGAAACAACCGGGACGGAACCTGCCGTTGGCCATGGTCGGGTCCGTCCTCATCGTCACGGTGTTGTACGTGGTGACGATCTTCGTCGCCACCAGCGCGTTCGGGAGCGCGAAACTGGCCTCGCTTGGAGAGACCGCCATGGTCGATGTCGGCCGGCATTACCTCGGCGGGGCCGGGGCGCTGGCCATCGTCTTCGGCGGGCTACTCGCCACGATGTCGAGTGCCAACGCCTCGGTGCTCAGCACGTCACGCGCGATCTATGCGGTCTCCAAGGACGCGCTCCTCCCGAGCTGGGCGAGCCGTATCAACCTCAAGTACGGCACCCCCCATGTGGCCCTCGGGCTGGCCGGTGGCCCGATCCTGGTACTCGTCGCGACCGGACAAGTCGAGCTGCTCGCGGAGGTCGCGTCCTTCCTGCATCTCATTCTCTATGGCCTCATCTGTGTGGCGCTCATCGTCCTCCGGCGGAACGAGCCTGACTGGTACGACCCGGTGTTCCGGACGCCGGGCTACCCGTACGTGCCGATCCTCGGCGCGATCTCCAGCTTCGCGCTGATCGGCTTCATGCAGCCGGCCTCACAGGTCCTCGGGGTCGTGATCATGCTGGCGTGTGCCGGGTGGTACGCCTATTACGCTCGGGACCTCTCGCTCAAGGGGGCCCTTTGAATGGCACACGTCCTCGTTCCGGTAGCGATCCTCGAAGGTGAATCGGTCTCGGTCGGACTGATGAACCTCCTGCGAACGATGGACGTGACCGTACTGGGGTACCACGTGCTGCCGGAGCAGACGCCACCCGATCAGGCGCGGCTGCAGTACGAAGACCGCGCCAACGCGGCCCTGACCGACATCGCCGAGGAGTTCGAGGAGTCCGGCGGCGAGGCACACCATCGCCTGGTGTTCACCCAGAACAAGCGCAAGACCATCCAACGGGTCGCGGAAGAGACCGACGTCGACGCGTTCGCGATCACCGGCGCCACCGGGAACGTCGATCGGATCCTGGTGCCACTCTCGGGCGACGTCGCCCCCGAGGAGATCCTCGCCTTCCTCGAAGAACTCATCGGGGACCAAGAGATCGATATCACGCTGGTATTGGCGGCCCAGGACGAGGAGGCCGGCTCCGACAGGCTGTCCCATGCCGAGGCGATCGCAGCCGAAAACGGCCTCGACGTCGAAACGAAGCTCGTCCTCGGGACCGCGCCCGTGGAGGCCCTGATCGATACTCTGCCGAACCACGACGTGATCGTGATGGGCGAACACGCCCCCTCGGTCAGCTCCTTCCTGTTGGGCGACGTCACGGACCGTATGGCCGCCGAGTCTGTCGGACCGGTGCTCGTCGTCCGCCGGCCGATGCCCCCCACCGACTGATTCCGGTGGACCGGCCGTTAGCGGATGCCCGCCGATTTACGGACTCCAGCGTCCGAAAGAGACACTCGAACCGGCGGCTTCAGAGGTAGTTCCGACGCGGGAAGGCCCGGAGCATCAGCAGCCCCACCGCCAGCATCCCGAGCATCACCGCCGCATATCTGAACCGCCAGGCGAGTTCTGGCACCTTGTGGGGCCCGTCAGCGAAGTTCATGCCGCAGATGCCCCGCGATGAACGTCAGCGGCAGGAAGATCGTCGCGATCACGGTGAGGACCTTCATCACCTCGTTCGTCGGTTGAGAGACGGTGTTGAGATA
>CAZKPC010000146.1:0-3070 GCA_964554565.1 uncultured Halobacteriales archaeon | reverse complement strand
GATCGGCCGACTCCTCGGGACCGTTCACGCCAGAGCGGCGGGCGACGACCACCTCCGTGAGCAGTTCGATCACGATCGGCCGTTCGACCAGCTCCGGATCGATCCGTATCACCGGACCACGGCCGAACGCCACCCGGACGTCGCCGACGCCATCCGGGCGGAGATCGATCGGGTGACCGACGTGCACCGGACGCTCGTGCACGGCGATTACAGCCCCAAGAACGTGCTCTTAGAGCGCAACGACGACACCGTCCCCTGGATCCTCGATTTCGAGGTCGCCCACTGGGGGGATCCGGCCTTCGATACCGCCTTCCTGCTCAACCACCTGTTCATCAAATCGATGTTCAATCACGATCGGAACAGCGCATACTTAGAGGCGGCCGACGCGTTCTGGTCAAGCTATGACGACTGTGTCGACTGGGACGTCGAAGCGGACACCGTCCGGGAGCTCGGCGTGTTGATGCTGGCGCGGGTCGACGGGAAGTCGCCCGTCGAATACGTGGAGGAGGGCCCGATCGCCGAGGCCCTCAGGTCCGTGGCGAAGGACGCGCTACGCCAGGAGGCTCGGACGTTGGACCGCTTCCGCGGTCTCATCCGTACCGAGGTGGCCCGGTTGTGACGGTGGAAGACGTAACGGCTTGGGAAGTGCTCGATTCGCGGGGCGAGCCCACCGTCCGGGTCCGGGTGGCGGCCGACGGCGCGACCGGTACTTTCACCGTACCCTCCGGAGCGAGCACTGGACAGCACGAGGCCGTCGAGCGTCGGGACGGCGGCGAGCGGTTCGGCGGGAAGGGCGTGCGAGGAGCTGTGGAGGCTGTCCATGAGGAGTTGGCCCCCGCGATCGTCGGTCGTGACGTGACTGCTCAGCGTCGGCTCGACGAGCGGCTGGTCGAGGTAGACGGAACGCCGGATCTGTCGCGGCTGGGCGCCAATGCCGTGCTCGGTGTCTCGGGAGCCATCGCCCGGGCCGCGAGCGCCGTTCGTGATGAGCCGCTCTACGAGTACCTGGCCGAGGACGACCCCGGACCGCTCCCGCTCCCGATGGTAAACATGCTCAGCGGCGGCTCACACGCCCCAGGTGGGTTGCCGGTCCAGGACATCCTCGCCGTTCCCGTCGGCGCCGACTCCTTCGAGGCGGCATTGGAAACCAGTTGGGCCGTTCGCGAGGCCCTCCGCAATCGGATCCTCGAGGCGGGTGACCGGCCGCTCGTGGCTGACGAGGGTGGGTTCGCGCCACCGCTTGGGGATATCGATGCGGCCTTCGAGCTCGTGGTGGCGAGCATCCGGGATGCGGGTCTGAATCCGGGTTCGGAAGTCGCGCTCGCGGTGGACGTGGCCGCTTCGGAGTTCCACGCCGATGGAGCGTATCAGCTCGAAGATGACCGCCGGTTCGATCGGGCGGTCATGGTCGACCGGGTCTGTGAGTGGGTCGAGACGTATCCGATCGTCTCGGTCGAGGATCCGCTCGCGGAGGACGACTGGACCGGGTGGGAGACCCTCTCGCAGCGGCTGGGCGAGCGGGTCCAACTCCTCGCCGATGACCTTGTCGTGACAAACCGGAGCCGGATCGAGCGCGCTATCGAGCAGGAGGCCGCCAACGCCGCGATCATCAAACCGAACCAGGCCGGGACCCTGACACGGACGCTGGACGTCATCGACGCGGCCCGTTCGGCGGGCTGGGCAGGGGTCGTGTCCGCCCGGTCCGGCGAGACCGCCGATACGACCATCGCGGACTTGGCTGTCGCTCGACACGTTGGGCAGATCAAGATCGGATCGTTGGCTCGGTCCGAACGGCTCGCGAAGTACAACCGCCTGCTGGAGATCGCAGGCATCGAGGACCTCGAGTACGCCGGGGCATCGATCCTGGATCCGTATTGAACTGTGGACGGCGGATCGTTTAGTGCGGCTCGTGATTCGGAGGTTTCGCTTGAGCACTCAAGCCGCGGCGTGAGGACTTTGCGAGGTAACGAGGTCCGACGCTGCCGATAGATGTTTTTCCCACAATCGTAGGTTTTAATAAATTTAGTTTCAACAGAAATATTGATATAAAATCAAGTATATTTCCGCAAAATACGAATATATACTTTATTCAACACCCAAAGTACATTGTTTGTAAAATTATAATATCAAAAAATTACACTTAACCATTATAAACTTAGATCATTGTTTATATATCTGAATATAACCCGATTAATAAGATGAATACTAATAAATTGAATGAGAATTATGTATATACAAAATTCTGATTGGAATCATAAACTTGCTGATGACGTCGGTCGAACTCGATCGCCCGTCCTTTAGGTACTGAAACTTGGGGTCCGCTGTGACTGGCAATCCGTAGCCGGAACATCCATTACAACCCTAGATATGTAACGGACAGTTACCACACCCGTGCCCGATTCCCGCCGACCCTATGTCCAGCGATTGGGGCCGGACCCCTTTCTGTAAGAATCCCTTCGGGTCGTATGGTCTCTGTTCGACGGGTTGTCACTACCGGAATCCGCCGGCCTGCCCACGGTCTGCGAGGATCATCGATCTTCATGCCTCCGCGTCACCGACATCTGTAGGACCTCTTGATTTCACTATATCTGAACAATGATTGCCGATCGTAAAACACCGAGTCCGCCTTCAGTGCCGCATGGGTGGGTGTCATCCGGTCGCCTAGAGTGCCCGGTTCGGAGTATTCCTCCTGGCGGGCCCGCGCCGACGGTCGATCGAAAGGGTCCTGTACCTCACAGCTGAAAGAACAATCACATGCCAGAGACGTACGGGAACTTCGTGAACGGAGCGTGGGAAGAAGCAGCGTCCGGAGCCACCTTCGCCGTCAGGAATCCGGCCGACGAGACGGACGAGGTCGGCTGTTTCCAAGAATCGGACAGCACGGACGCGGACCGGGCCGTGGAGGCCGCTGCGGCTGCGAGCGATCACTGGGCAAACACTCCTGGGCCGGCGCGGGGCGATATCCTCCGCGCGGCCTCGGATGAACTCGCGGACCGCAAGGAGGAGCTCGCGGAAACGCTCACCCGCGAGGAGGGCAAGACGTTGTCCGAATCCCGGCCCGAAGTGCAGC
>CAZKPC010000145.1:0-3200 GCA_964554565.1 uncultured Halobacteriales archaeon | reverse complement strand
CCGCGCTTCCGACGGTAGCCCGGGCCCAGGAAGGCGTTCGCCTCGTCAATCGGGCGGGGGTCCTCGCCTTCGCCGGCGCGGCGGTGGTCGCATGGTACTGAGGCGCCGGCCGACCGTGGCGGCGACCCGCGGCGCGATCGGCTTCCTGACGCGGGTCCCGATCGGGCACGGGGAACAGGACTGGGACCGGTTCCGTGAACGGCCGGCGGCCATGATCATCCCCGGCTATCTCTTGGGGATCGCGCTCGTCCCGGCGCTGCTCCTCCCGCTTCCCGCCGCCACGGGTGCGATGGTGTTCGTCGTGTGGCTGTACGTGCTGGCCGGGATCAACCACGTCGACGGCCTGGCCGACCTGGGGGACGCCCTCGTGGTGCACGGCGATCCGGAGCGCCGCCGCGCAGTCATGCAGGACACGACCGCCGGGGTCGGGGCGATCCTCGCCGTCAGCCTGGCCGTGATCGGCCTCGTCCTTGGGGGCTCCCGACTGGCCGCCGCGCCGATCGCGGCCGTGGGCGTGATCCTCGCGGCGGAGGTGGGCGCGAAGCTCGCTATGGCGGCCGTCGTCTGCTTCGGCTCGGCGGCGTTCGACGGCCTCGGCGCTCAGTTGACGGAAGGGGCGGGACCCCGGTCGTTCGGGTGGCCCGTCGTGATGGCGGTGCCGGCCGGGATCGCAACGTGGCCGAACCCCGCCGCAGCAATCGCGATCCTCGCGGCCGTCCTCGTCGCACCGCTGACCCTGGGCTGGGGCCGTCGGAACCTCGGCGGCGTCAACGGCGATATCATGGGGGCGACGAACGAGATCGCGCGCGTCGTCGCGATCCACGCGGGGGTGGTCGCGTGGACGCTCTCCTGATGTGTGGCGGCCGCGGCACCCGGTTCGACGCCGACGTCGAGAAGCCGCTGTTCCCGGTCGGCGACAGGCCGATGGTCGATCGGGTCCGGGACGCCCTCGGGGCCAGCCGGATCGACACCATCCACGCGGTCGTCTCGCCACAGGCCCCGGCCACCCGCGACCACCTCCACGACCTTTCGACGATCGAGACCCCTGGCGAGGGCTACGTCGCGGATCTGGAGCGGGCCCTCGGCGCCGTTTCCGAGCCGGTGTTGACGGCTGCCGCGGACCTCCCGCTGCTCGACGGGCAGGCCGTCGACACGGTTCTCGACGCCCACGATGACGGGCCGATGACCGTCGCCGTTCCGGTCGCATTGAAGCGGCACCTCGGCGTGAGCTTTGACGACACGTTGACCGACGGTGGGGAGGAGCTGGCGCCGGCCGGCATCAACGTGGTCGCTGACGGGACGGGATCGACATACACGACCTACGATGCCCGCCTGGCGGTCAACGTGAACCGGCGGAGTGATGTCCAAGTGGCGGAGGCCCTGCTGTGAGGTTCCTCCTGGCGGTCGGCTCGACCCGGACGGCGACTATCGAGGGCATCAGCGCGGCGGGCGCCGATCCGGAGGCGGTGCTCCAGACACCGAGCGCCGATGCGGAACTCCTCGCTTACGGCCGGCCGGTCTCGGGCCTGCCGGTGCCCGTGAGCCCCTCCGGCTGTCCGTCGCCCGCACTGGTCACCCGGGCGGTTCGCGAGCTCAGCGCGTTCGACCTGCTCGTCCTCGACGCCGGGCTGGCCGTGCGGACCACGGCGCCGACGGTCACCGTCGGCTCCGACCCGGGCGCCGATATCCGCGAAGCGGTCGCGCTACCGGGGGCTCGCTCCATCCACGACGCGGCCCGGGAGCTCGTCGCCGGCCTGCCGGATGAGGAAATCGTGATCGGCGAGAGCGTCCCGGGCGGCACGACCACCGCTCTGGGAGTCCTGCGCGCCCTGGGGAAGCCGTTCGGCGTCTCCTCGTCGCTCCCAGAGAACCCGCTGCAGCTCAAAGAACGGGTGGTGGCCGAGGGGCTCGAGGCGGCCGGACTCGAACCTGGGGACGCTGCCGACGCCCCGCTCGAGGCGCTGCGGACCATGGGTGATCCCGCGCTCGCCGCCGTCACGGGTTCGATCGCCGGCGCCGCCGAGGCCGGGATCGAGGTGACGCTCGCGGGCGGCACTCAGTTCGTCGCCGCGGCCGCCCTGGCACGGCACGGCGGGATCGACCACCCGCTCACCCTCGCGACGACATCGTTCCTGGCCGACACCGAAGGCGTCGACCTCCGGCGGGCGGCGGCCCGGCTGGACCTCGAGCTCGTGGTCACCGATCCGGGGTTCGATCGGGTCGACCATCCGGCCCTCGATGGGTACGTCCGGGGCGAAGCCAAGGAAGGCGTCGGGATGGGTGGAGCCCTCGAGTGGGCTGACCGCCGGGACACCCCGATGACTGACGTGCGTCGGCGCGTTATCGATCTCTACGAGGCAGTGGTTTCCGATGGATCCTGACGCGGTCGATGGGATCGGGCGGGCGGCCCACGGCAGCAGTGACGACCCCGACCTGTTGGACTTCAGCGCCAACACGAATCCGGACGTCCCGCCCGGGGTCGAGGACGTCTATGCGGCCGCCTTCGAGCCCTCGCGGACCTATCCGCGCGAACCGCCGGACCCCTTCAGGCGCGCGGCAGCGACATATGTCGGCTGCGAGCCATCGCAGGTCGTGCCAACCCCGGGCGGCCTGGCGGCCATTCGGGCGGCGATCCAGACCACCGTCCGAGCCGGGGAGCGCGTGCTCGTGCCGGCACCGAGCTTCAGCGAATACGCCCGGGAGGTGCGCCTCCAGGGCGCTGAACCGGTCTTCGAACCCGCTGCAGAAATCCTCGCGGCCGATGTCGCGGAACCAGCGCTCGCGATCGTCTGTAACCCGAACAACCCGACGGGCGAGGCCTACGAGGCCGACGCGCTCCGGTCGTTCGCGGCCCGGTGTCGCGAGGCCGACACGGCGCTCCTCGTGGACGAGGCGTTCCTCGGGTTCACGGAGCAGGACTCGCTCGCCGGCAGGAACGGCGTGATCGTCGCTCGATCGCTGACCAAACTCTTCGGGCTCCCCGGCCTCAGGGCCGGGTTCGCAGTCGCCACTGGCGGACACCGGAAACGGCTGCTGACCGCCCGCCGGCCCTGGAACGTCGACACGCCGGCTCGGGAGGTCGGGACCTACTGTATGCGACAGCACGAGTTCATCCGGACGACCAAGGAGCGGATCCGATCCGAACGGCCCCGGCTCCGGAAGGCCCTGAAGGAACAGTTCGAGGTCCGGGCCTCCGACGC
>CAZKPC010000144.1:0-3223 GCA_964554565.1 uncultured Halobacteriales archaeon | reverse complement strand
CTGCAGGTAGAAACCCCTTATCGAGGGTAGTGATCGAGGTGGCTCCAGCGCCGAGACCCCAAACCCAAAGTAACGGCGGCGGGGGAGCCACCCACCAATTTACTTAGCGATTGACCACGACATCGGTGCCATGGAAAACCATGAGGAACCCATCTCTGTTCTCCATGTCGACGACGAGCCCGGCTTCGCCGACATGGCGGGGGAATTCCTCGAACGAGCGGACGACCGCATCCGCGTCGAGACCGCTCAGAGTGCCGAGACCGGGCTCGATCGCATCGCCGCCCAAACCTACGACTGCGTGGTCTCGGATTACGACATGCCGGGCCAGGACGGCATCGAGTTCCTGGAAGCCGTCCGGGAGGACTATCCCGACCTCCCGTTCATCCTGTATACCGGCAAAGGCAGCGAGGAGGTGGCGAGCGACGCCATCTCGGCTGGGGTGACCGACTACCTCCAGAAAGGATCCGGGGACAGTCAGTACGAGGTCCTGGCCAATCGGATCCGGAATGCTGTCGACCGGTTCCAGACCGAGCGTGCCTTCGCGGCCACCCGGCAGCGCTACGAGAAACTCGTCGAGCAGAACCTCGCCGGCATCTACATCATCCAGGACGGGGAGTTCGCCTATGTCAATCCCAAACTCGCCGAGAACCACGGGTACGAACAGGCCGAGGTGATCGGAATGTCGCCTCTGGACCTGGTGGCCCCGGCGGAGCGAGACCGGGTCCGGGAGTACGTTCGAAGGCGTCTGGAGGGCGAGACCGAGGACATCCAGTACGAGACCGTCGGGCTGACGCAGGACGGCGACCGGATCCACATCGAACTCCACGGGAGTCGGATCGAGTACCAGGGCGCGCCGGCCATCATCGGCACCGAAATCGACATTACCGAACGGAAGGAGCGCCAGCAGGACCTCGAGGCGATCAACGAGCGCATGACCCATGCCCTGAACGTCACCGACTCCATCATATTCGAGAACGACCTCGATACCGGGACCTGGATCCGTCACGGTCCGTTCGAACGCCTGTTCGGTTTCGACAAGGACGAGATCTCCTCGAACAAGGAGTTCTACACCAAATGCGTCCACCCGGAGGACAGAGAGCTCCTCCGGGAGGCTCGAGCGGAGCTGCTCTCGGGCGCGGAGGAGCGGATTTCCGTCGAGTTCCGAACCCATCCTGACCACAGCGAACTGCGCTGGATCAACCTCGAGGGCTACCTCCGAACGGGCCCGGACGGGTCGCCAGAACGGCTGATCGGGCTCGACACTGATATCACGGATCGAAAGAAAGGCGAGCGGGAACTCGAAGCACAGCGGAACGAACTCCAAGTCTATCAACGGGCGGTCGAGGGAGCCAGCGACCTCCTCGCCGCCAGCGATACCGAATATACCTACCTGTTCGCGAACGAGCGGTACCGCGACTATCACGGGTTGTCCGAAGGCGAGGTGGCCGGCCAGTCGCTCCCGGCGGTCCTAAACGAGCAGTGGGAGTCCGAAGTCAAGCCTCGTGTCGATCGAGCGTTGGCGGGCGAGGAGGTCCGCTACGAGATGGAGCGGCGAGACGCCGACGGAGACGTCCACCGGTTCGAGATCGAATACGTTCCATTGCGGAACGACGACGGGTCGATCGGGGGCGTCGTGGCCGGCATGCGGGACATCACCGAACGGTCGGACCGAACCGAGTCGCTCGAGCGGGAGAAGGAACGCTTCCGGACCCTGTTCGAGAACACGAACGACGCGGTCGCCTGGGTGGAATACGTCGACACCCGGCCGATCATCCGGGACGCGAATCCCGCCTTCAAGGACCTGTTCGAACCGCCGGGGGAGTCAGTCGTGGACCGACCGGTGGACGAGGTCGTCGCCGCCGCGGACCGCCGATCCGAGGCCAACGAGCTGAGTCGACGCGTCCGGTCCGGGGAACGATTGAGCGCCGAGATCACCCGAGATACCGTTGATGGCCCCCGGACCTTCCGCTGGGAGGCCGTACCGATGGAAGCCCCGAGCGAGGGCGAGATCAACCACGCCTTCGCCGTGTATTCCGATATCTCGGACCTGCGCGAGCGGGAACGCGAGCTGGAGCGCTTTCAAACGATCATCGAGGCCATCGGCGACACCGTCTACACGCTGGACGAGGACGGCCGCTATACGTACGTCAACGACGCCTTCCTGGAGCAGACCGGGTACACGCGGGAGGAGATCATCGGGGCCCACGTCTCGACGGTCACGTCGGAGGAGTACGTCGAGGAGGGCCAGTCCGTGATCGAGACGCTGCTGGAGAACGAGGAGCAGCGCTCGGCGACCTGGGAGTTCGAGCGACAGACAGCCGAAGGCGAGTGGATCCCCGTCGAGAACCACGTGGCCCTCCTCCCGATGCATGAGGGCGAGTTTCGCGGGACCGCCGGCGTCGTCCGTGATATCAGCGATCGGAAGGAACGAGAGCGTGAGCTGGAACGGTTCGAGACCATCATTCAGGCGCTCGGTGACCCGGTGTACGTCATGAACGCCGATGGAGAGTACACGTTCGTGAACGAGGCGTATGTCGAGGAAACGGGCTATGACCGTGACGCCGTTATCGGCGAAAACGTGTCGATGATTCTGCCGGAGGAGTACGTCGAGAAGGGCCAGCGGATCATCGAGGAACTCTGGAACGACCCGGACCGACTGAAGGCGACCTGGGAACTGGAACGGCGCACGGCCGACGGCGACCTCGTGCCGGCCGAGAACCACGTCGCCCTCCTCCCGACGGAGGACGGCCAGTTCCGTGGGACCGCCGGCGTCGTGCGGGACATCAGCGAGCGGAAGGAGCGCCAGCGTGAACTCCAGCGCCAGAACGAGCGACTCGAGGAGTTCGCGTCGGTCGTCTCGCATGACCTCCGCAACCCGCTCAGCGTCGCTCAGGGCCGGCTCGAACTGGCGATCGAGAAAGGGGACTTGACAGAGTTGGACACGGTCGCGGAAGCGCTCGATCGGATGCAGACCCTGATCGATGACATGCTCTCCCTCGCCAACGCAGGTGACGCGGTCGGGGAACTCGATGCCGTCGCACTCTCCGAACTCACGGAGGAGTGCTGGCGGACCGTCGAGACCGAAACGGCGACGCTCCGGGTCGAGACCGACCGGACCATCCAAGCCGACCGGACTCGGCTGCAACAGCTGCTGGAGAACCTCCTACGGAACGCGATCGAACACGGTGGCGACGCGGTCACGATCACGATCGGTTCGCTGCCG
>CAZKPC010000143.1:0-3239 GCA_964554565.1 uncultured Halobacteriales archaeon | reverse complement strand
TGGTTAGGCGGAGACCTCAGCGGCTCTCAGAGCCATAGCGAGACCGTAACCCGGCAGGAAACCGGTTCGCCGAACATGACACAGGTCGGACTCTTCGGCGGTGTCGGGGCCGTGCTCGTACTCGTCGGTATCGCGTTAGGAATCCTCTACGCCAGGGCCCCGTCCGTCGAGCGGCTCGAGACCATCATCGCCCGGTCCCGGTATGACGAATGGATCTCGAACGGCGAGATCCCCACGAAATCCGAGAAGGAATACGTCCGCATCGAAACCCTCGAGGACCTCGTGGACATTGCGATCGACCAGAACAAGCGCGTCCTCTACGACGATAATTACGACACCTACGCCGTCATCGAGGGCGACCTCGTCTACTACTTCGCCACGGGTGATCGGGCCTTCGACGACTGGCTCGAAGTCTGAACGCCACCGTCGAATAATCCAATACCAGTCCTTCGAGCCCGCCGGCCAGCGGAGCTACAGCGAGTTCAGCGCCTGCGCAGTGTTGACAGTTCGACGGGCCTCCTCGAGGGAGAGATCGAGCGTCGAGGCGACACTCTCCGGGTGGGCCTCGGCGAGATCTGCCATGGTCGAGATACCCAGTTTGGATTCCAGCGCCTTCGAACGAGCGCGGCCAATGCCGCTGATCAAGGTGAGCGGTACGGCATCTGCCGCCTGAAGCAGCTCGCGTTCAGCGACTGGGAGTTCACCGACTTCCGAGGGGTTCCGAACACTCAGATCGGCGATCATGGCCTGTTTGAGTCGGTCGATTTCTGACCCGTAATCCGATATCGTCGCATCGATCTCTTGGAGCAGGTCCCCCATCCCGATCACCTGGTCGTTCATGGATTCGATGGCGTCGCGCAGGGCGTCCTGATTCGTGCCGAGTTCATCCAACCGCTCCGCATTGGACTCAAGCATCGTCTCAACACGTGTCAGGTCCTCAGCGAGTGATGCCGTACGTTCGCCCGAGGTTTTGGCTGCATCATTGGCCGCCTGGATCTCGCTCCCGAGTTCCTCGAGGTGGGACCGGAGCTGGTCGGTGGTATCCAAATCGGACGCCAGTGTGGATTTGATCAAGGAAACCTCTTCGAGCAGATCCGAGAGCGTCTCGTCGAGTTCGGAGATGTCGGCAGCACGGGATTCCTGGAGTTCAGTTATCGATTGCTGGAGGCCCTCGATGGACTCATCGATGGTTTCAATCGCCGACGGCATGCTATCAGTCCGTTCCTCGAGCGCCTCAAGCGACGTCTGCAGCTCGGCAATCCCTTCCTGAACCCGTTCGAGTTCCGCCTGAACCCCGGTCGAGGCGATTTCATCTCCGGGCGGGGATTCGTCGAGGTTCGCAAGGATCGTTTCCAGGTCGTCGATTTTCTGCTTCAGTGACCCTGAAATCCAGCTCCGGGGGGTTGCTTGACGCGACTCGTGATTTGGCTCCGGACTGCTGTCCAGGGCTTCCGGTCCTTCAGGGTGCTCGGTTTGGGTCCCGATGTCAGGAACGGGCGGCGTCGGATCGGACTCCTCACCGGAGGAGGTTGGTTCCGGCGAGCCTCCACTATCGGCCACTGTCCGACCATCTCCCTCCGTTGTGGCCTCTGATGATTCCAACAAGCTCTCCAAATCGAGTTCCCCGGTGGTGCCGTCCTCCTCGGTTCCCCCTGCAGTTCCGGATCCGCTAGGGGCGCTCGACCCACTGGCGGGACCGTCGACATCGTCATCCGCATGCGCTGAGGCCGATGATTCGGGATCCGTGTCGTTCTCAGCAACGCTGCGATCGCCCTCGATTTCGGCGGTGTTGCCATCGCTCGTTTCAGGCGCTGTCGCCGCTCCATCGCCGGTCGAATCCCCGATTCGCTCGCCGGAGCCGTCGGAATCGGCCGGCTGCCAGACAGTCACCGTCGGCTCGTCGAGGAGTGCCGACTCGGGAACACTGTCAACGTCCCGGACAGCGTAGAGCGTCGTATACTCCTCGCCGGGCTCGAACTCCCGGTCGAAAACGACGGTGTGGTCCCGCTGGTCCCAGTAGTCGTCACCATACCGGTGGTGGAAACCGATATCGTCGGCCGATAGCGCCTCGGGGACCTGATCCTCGACGGTGGCCCGGATCGGTGTATCCGATGGAACCGTGAAGGTAAACACGATCGCCGGAAACGAGAACTTCTCCGTATCGAGAGTTTTGTCCACGATAATCCGCGAGTCGGAGATCCTGACACCGGCTGGGTGGCTCCCACTCCCTTCCGGTTGTGTCGGTGAGGCAGTGTCGGGCGTTTCTGCGGGTGCCGCGGCTTCGGCTGGGTCTGCATCCATTGTTTCCGAACCATGCTCAACGGCCACCTCCGGCCCTTCGAGGAGCGCATCCGAGAACAACTCCGCCCCCTCGAACTCCTCAGCGCCATCCGTCGATGGATCAGGATCAATCGCCTGATCCGCATCGATCGCCCCCTCTTGTTCAAGTATGTCGCTCTCGGGTCCAGGAGTCTCGGAGCCACTGCTCTCGATACCGGCCGAGAGCTCAACCTGCGGTTCCTCGGCCAACCGCTGGACCGCAAACTCGTCCACGTTCCCCACTCCATACACAGTGGTGTAGGTTTCGCCGGGCTCGATGACCCGTCGGAATTCGACGCCCTCGTCCTTGATCGTCCAGTGCTGGCCGCCGAAATCCGGATGCAGGCCGACCGGCGCAGCGGCTGGCACCTGATCCCTGATACGAACCTCCACTGGATCCGCGCGTGTCGAACTGATCTGGAAGATGATCGCCACGTGTTCGGGATGGTCCTCGTTTAGCCGTTTCTTGACGGAGAGACCGTCCAACGTCACGACCTGGGAACCATCCGCCCCGCTCACCATAGTGGATCGAAGAGTCAGCAATCGTAAAGGAGTTCGGGTCCCTCTGACCGAGCTGAGTCCGGTGATTTTCCCGAGTATGTAGAGGAATCGACCGGGTCTTAACTACCAATCGGCTGCCGTTCGCGGCGCGAGGAATGGTCCTTCTCGTCGAACCCCTGCACCATCACCGCGTAGCCTTGCGCCACGTTTTGCCCGCGTAGCATCGGCGCTTGGATCCGCTCCGGGCCGGCTTCGTAGGTATAGGTCGGCTCCAACTCGATCTCTTTCTCGAGGAGGGCCTCGTCATTGGTGTCCAGGACGGTGATGAGGACGCGCTCGAGATCCCCGTTGGGATCCTCGACCTGCAGCTCCTCGATCCGGATGACGCCATCCGCCCAGGTGGGGTTCCGCAAGGCGGA
>CAZKPC010000142.1:0-3241 GCA_964554565.1 uncultured Halobacteriales archaeon | reverse complement strand
AGCGCTCGAAGTACCTCCAGTGGCTCTGGCGGCAGTTCGACGCCACGCCGATGGCCGACAACGTCGAGTTCGCGCTCCGGTTTCGGCGCATGCTCGGCCGGCACCTCTTCGAGGACTGCGGAGCGAACTGTCGGTTCTTCAAAGGGATCACCTTCACCTACGGCCACGACATCTCCATCGGCGACAACGTGGTCATCCACGACGACGTTCACCTCGACGACCGCGGCGAGCTCGAGATCGGCGACCGGGTCTCGATCTCCGACGGCACCCACGTCTACACCCACGACCATGACGTGGTCGACCAAACCGAGGTCCGCAACTACCGGACGGTCGTCGAGGACGACGTCCGCCTCACGTACGATTCGATGGTCCGAGCCGGGGTTCGGGTCGGCGAGAACGCCCTCGTCGGCGGCCGCACGATCGTCCAGCACGACGTCCCAGCCCACCACATCGTGGTCGGGGCCCCCGCCGAGAGCGTCGGCGTCAAGCCGGGGTTCGAGGACCGGGCCGTCGCTGTCGACGCCGAGCACGAGAACAACCGCGACGAGCGGGAGCTGCCCTACACGCTCCCCGCGGACCTCGACGTCTTCGACGAGTTCGAGCGGCCCCCGGAGCTCTCCGAGCCGGTCAACCCCCACCGCGAGCCTTAGTCCGGTCGGCCCCGGTACCGATCGATGGCGCCGAGCCCGACCAACACCACGCCCAGAAGCGACAGCCCCAGCTGGAGTTCGCGGAACCAGAACGGCAACCCGGGAAGGAGCGCCCGGAGCAACACCAGCAGTTCCGAGAGGATCGGGATCCGGTTCCGCGGGGCCGCCGGGTCGCCCGGCGACGCGTCGGCCCGCGGCGCGCCGACCAGTTCCCCGGCCGGCAGCCGGTCGGCCTCGTAGGGGATCAGGTCCGTCCGGGTGCTCCAGACCACCTCGCCCTCCGCATCGATCTCGACGATCCGGCGGTTCAACGTGTCGGTGACCAGCGTGTGGCCGTTGGCCAGGCGGTCGGCGTCCCGGGGCCACTGCAGCGCGACCCCGCCGGCCCGTTCGACGGTCCAGGCGACCGCCCAGTCGCCGGCCTCGGTCCGATGGAGCTCGACGATGCGATCGTTGTCGCTGTCGGCCACCAGGACCGCCCCGTCGCCCAGCCACTGCGGGTTGTGCTGGTGGTTCAAGACGTCGGGGTCGCCACAGCGGATCTCGCCGTCGTCGTCGTAGTCTGCCAGCTGGCGGGCGGACTGGCCGCGGTTCTCGAGCCGGCAGGAATCGTCGTCAGCGGCCGCCTCGTCGGCGTTGATCACCTCGACGACCCCGGTCCCCCGCTCGAGGATCAGGAGCTGATTGGCGTTCCGGACCGAAACGAGATAGCGGTCGTCCCCGATGGCATCGACGTCGTTGATGTGCAGCCAGTCGGTCCGGGTCGGATCGGGCGGCTCGTCGTAAAACTCGCTCGCGCGCCACTCCCAGGTCACCGCGCCGTCACGGTTGACGGTGAACACGCGTTCCTGGTCCATATCGGCCAGGAGGAACTCGCCGGTCGGCAGCTCTTGGGCCGCGTGCACCTCGCTGTTCTTCCGGGTGCGCACCGGGAAGCTGAACTCGAAGGTGGCCGACGGGGACGGGTCGGGGTCGAGGATCCGGAACCCGGTCCGCGCGCAGGGGGCCTCGTAGGGGCCGCAGTCCTCGTACCCGCCGTGCATGAACCCCACGAGGACGGTGCCGTCCGTCCGTTCGGTCACGTCGAAGTAGCTGTTCGCCGAGTCGTCACTCCAGGTTTCGTTGCTGCCGACGAGGTGAACGACGCGGCCGTCCTCGTGCCAGCCGGGACCGCCGCCCTGAATACCGAGAAGGGTGCGGGCCTCGCGGTCGTCCTCGACTCCGAGCGACGGGGCAAGGAGGCCGCTCACGGCGAGGGTCCCCACCAGGAGGACCACCCCCGCAGTGACAAGGAGCGCCGCCCGGTCGAGGTCCGGCATGTACTGGCCTGGGGTTCGCCAGCGTGAGGGTAAGGATTTCGGAAGCCAGGTCGGCGAGGAGCCTCCAGGCAGCCACCGCCGA
This sequence comes from uncultured Halobacteriales archaeon, assembly GCA_964554565.1. Lineage (GTDB taxonomy): Archaea > Halobacteriota > Halobacteria > Halobacteriales > Hikarchaeaceae > CAZKPC01. The sequence continues at coordinate 1,190 of CAZKPC010000142.1, read as the reverse complement.
AATCGGCCGTACAGGTGGGACAACGTCGTTCCGGAGACGCTTGCCCCAAATCCTAAGTAGTCGAGCCACGGCCAGACGTGCCGTAAGGTGTCGGATTTGAGGTCCCTGGAGCCGTCTATCGGGCGTTCTCGGTTCAGCGACCGTGAGAAACAGGTCGCCACCATCGCCACGATCGGCCTGTACGCGGCCGCCTTCCCGGCCATCTATCCGGTGGTCGATCACCTCTACTTCGCGCTGGGGTTGCTTCCGATCGTCGCGGCTGGCGCCCTGCTGGGGCTGCGACCCGCGATCTACACCGTTCTGGTCGTGTCCGGCCTGCATTTCGCCCTGCTCACCGGGGCCCTGGGACGACCGATCCGGAGCGCGTTCATCGATAGTCTCCCCGTGGTGACGCTAGTGATCGGCGCCACGGTCGGGTACCTCCGGGACGTCCGAACCAAACTGGCCCGGCAGCGCGAGGAGCTGGAACGGAAAAACGAGCGCCTCGAGGAGGTCACCGGGGTCATCAGCCACGACCTCAGAAACCCGATGAACGTCGCGACCGCCAAGCTGGATCTCGCGGTGGACGAGGAGGACATCGGGGCCGTCGAGGACGCGATCGAGGCCCTGGAACGGATAGACGTCCTGATCGATGACCTGCTCTCGCTCGCCCGAGCCGGCGAAGCCGTGGGCGACTCCGAACCCGTTGATTTACCGAGCCTCGTCGAGACCTGCTGGCACAACGTCGAAACCGCTGCTGCGGAGCTCGTCTGCGATACCGATGCGACCATTCGATGCGATCGCACGCGGGTCCGGCAATTGCTCGAGAACTTGCTGCGGAACGCGGTCGAACACGGCGGGTCGGACGTCACCATCACCGTCGGGGACCTCTCGAGCGGGTTCTACGTTGAAGACGACGGTTCCGGGATCCCGCCGGAGGACCGGGACCGGGTCTTCGAGCCCGGCGTATCGCTCTCCAGGGACGGGACCGGCTACGGTTTGAGCATCGTGCGGGAGGTGGCCGAGGCTCACGGCTGGGACCTCACCATTTCGGAGGGCCCGGACGCCGGGACCAGGTTCCAGTTCGAGGACGTCGAGTTCGCGGAGTGACGGGGCCTCGCGGTTGCCGAGGGGATTGACCTCGATTGGTCGGTTGAACGATGGCTGCCCGTCTAAAGATAGATCAGGAACGGAGAGTGCGCCGACCGGGA
>CAZKPC010000141.1:0-3245 GCA_964554565.1 uncultured Halobacteriales archaeon | reverse complement strand
TCATCAGCACCGGGACGCCCGGCGGCGTCGGGGTGTTCCGGGATCCGCCGGAGCTGCTCGACCCCGGCGACGTGGTCGAGGCCGAGATCGAGGACATCGGCGTCCTGCGGAACCGGGTTGTAGACGGCGGTTAAGCGGCCGGAGAGATATCAGCCGGGTTCGGGAACTTGTCTGTGCAAACAAAGGTAGGTACCCAGCTCAATAATTCAGATAGACGGTCTTGGCCGTCGTGTAGAAGTGGAGGGCGTCATCGCCCTGCTCCCGATAGGTCTGACTGGAGGAGGCCTTCATCCCGCCGAACGGCACGTGGAGTTCCAGCCCGGTCGTCTTCTCGTTGACCTTCGCGACCCCGGCCTCGATTTCATCGATGAAGCGGTTCGACTCGCTGAGGTCCTGGGTCGCGATGCTCGCCGAGAGCCCGTACTGGACGTCGTTCGCGATCGTCATGGCGTCCTCGAAGTCGTTCGCCGACAGCACCGCCAGCACCGGACCGAAGACTTCCTCGTGGGCGATCCGCATGTCCGAATCCACGTCGGCGAACACCGTGGGCTCGACGTAGTGTCCACCCTCGATGTCGGGCCGGCCACCGCCGGTCTCGAGGGTCGCGCCCTCGGCTTCAGCGACCTCGACGTAGTCCAGCGTGCCTTCGAGTTCATCGGCGCTCACCTGTGGCCCCATATCGGGGTCCTCGAGCCCCGGGCCGATTTCGAGCTCCTCGGCATAGGCGACGATCTCCTCGACGAACTCGTCGTAGACCGCCTCGTGCACGATCGCCCGCGAGGTAGCGGTACAGGCCTGACCGGTGACCCCGAACGCCCCGGCGCCGGCGAGCTCAACGGCCTCCTCCAGGTCCGCGCTCGGCATGACGACGATCGGGTTCTTGCCCCCCATCTCCGTCTGGACCCGTTTCCGGTCGTCCGTCGCCTGGTCGTAGACGACGTCGCCGACCATCTTGCTGCCCGTGAACGAGACCAGATCGACCGCCTCGTGTTCGATGAAGCTGGTGCCGACCTCGCTCCCCGGACCGGTGACCATGTTGACGACGCCGTCGGGGATCCCCGCGGCCTCCAGGCACTCGACCAGCTTTCGGGCCACGTTCGGGGCCGCCATCGCGGGTTTGAACACCACGGTGTTTCCAGTCGCCAGGGCTGGCGCGAGTTTCCAGGCCGGAATGGCGATCGGGTAGTTCCACGGCGTGATCAGGGCGGCGACGCCCATCGGCTCCCGGATCGTGAACAGCCGTTTGTTCCGGCCGCTGGGTGCCTTCCGCTCGCCAGTGAAGTCGCGGGCCTTCTCCGCGTAATAGGCGAAGATGTCGATGGCCCGCTGCACTTCGGGCCGGGATTCGGACAACGTCTTGCCCTCCTCGCGGGTGAGCGTCTCGGAGAGTTCCTCCTTTCGTTCCTTGAGGGCTTCCGAAGTCCGCCTCAGGATTTCACCACGGGATGGCCCCGGGAGCCGGGCCCAATCGTCGCTGGCGGCTGCGGCCGATTCTACAGCTCGGTCCGCATCCACACTCCCTGATCGTTGGAAGTGGCCAATGACGTCTGATCGATCGGCCGGGTTCTTTACGGCAAACGTCTCACCGGTTTCGGCTTCGACCCACGATCCGTTCACGAAGTTCTCGATGGTTTCGGACATATACTCTGTGAGAACGTCTTGATAAACAGAGTCCTTTCGGTCCGTGCTTTCTTGTTTGGAGATTTAAGCACGGCTCCAGGGTCTTTATCAAATCGTTGCGACGGCCGATCAACCATCATGGTGCCCCAACCAGCGGTAAGGTTCCGATATACTCGAGCCCGTCAAGCTTTGCCACCTCTAGCAGGCGGTTGTACTTCGCAAGCCGTTCGGAGCGGGCCAACGATCCGATCTTGATCTGCCCAACGTGCCGAACGACGGCCAAGTCCGCGATGGTCGTGCCGGCGGGCTCGCCGGACCGGGCGGACACGACTCCTGCCCAGCCCGCCGAACGGGCCGCGTCGATTACGTCCAGCGTCCGTGTCAGAGTCACGGCCTGTACTGCGATCACCGAGCAAGTCCGGCACCGACTCGGGCCACCACGCCGATCACTCGGTCGTTTCCTCGACCCAGTTGACCAGGGTCCCGATGTCTTCGATCTCGACCTCGACCCGATCCCCGTGGTGCAGCCGGATGTCCTGGAAGGTGCCGACGCCCTCCGGCGTCCCCGTCGCGATGACGTCGCCGGGCTCCAGTCGGACCCGCGAGGAGACGAACGAGACCAGCTCGGCAACCCCCCGAATCATGAGGCCGGTGTTCGAGTCCTGCATCACCTCGCCGTTGACCCGCGAGGAGATCGCGAGGTCGCCGGGGTCCTCGATCTCATCCACCACGACGTGGGGGCCAACCGGCGTGGTCGATTGCATCGCTTTGCCGGAGAACCAATCCGTGACGGTGTCATCGCCCACCGGCAAGTCGAGCTGGAGATCGCGGGCCGACGTGTCGTTGAGCATCGTGTACCCGGCGACGTAGTCGAGCGCCTCGTCCGTCGAGACGTGGCGGGCCGGGGTCCCGATCACCGCCGCGAGCTCCGCCTCGTAGTCGATCTCGCCGGTCACGGGGGTGTGGTAAGAGATGGCTGACTGGTGGCCCACGAGCGATCGCGGGAGCTTCAGGAACACCAGCGGCCGCTCCGGGATGTCACCGTCGCCCTCCTCGGCATGGGCCTTGTAGTTCAACGCGGCGCAGAACACGGTGTTATCGGGACCTGTCGGCGGCAAATACGTGATCTCGTCCTCGGCGAACTCGCCGTCGACGACTCCCTTCGCGGCCGAAGGATCCCGCAGTGCGTCCTCGAAGGATGCGTATTCGGATGAGACGTCCTCGATGCCGTCTTCGGTGAACCGACCGACACGGTCGACTCCATCAGCGTGGAACCGGCCTATTCGCATGGGCGACGGTTACGGCGAACCGGGCTTTATTGGTTTCCATCGCTCGCGGGTCCTCCGGGTGGCGAGCAGTGGAGCGAGTGGCCGTCCGAGAGTTCCTCAATCGAGGAAGCAGTCGTCACGGTCGGGACGCTGTCCGTGGAATCGCTCCGTAAGTTACGCTCCAGCCCCTTCGCCCGGTGCGAGGTGATCGTTCACGCCAGCGAGGTCCAGCTCGATGCCCAATCCGGGCCCCTCGGGCACCTGGATCTGGCCATCGACGGCGCGCAACCCTGGATAGTCACAGCTGGATCCGCTCGCCGGTCTCCGCGGCCTCGTAGATGGCCCGCAGAACCCGCA
>CAZKPC010000140.1:0-3279 GCA_964554565.1 uncultured Halobacteriales archaeon | reverse complement strand
CTGGTCTCGACCATCACGGCGACGAACCTGCTCGGGGACGGCCTCCGTGACGTCCTCGATCCGCGTACCGAGCAGGAGGGGATCGAATGAGCCAACAGCAGGTCAGTCGGCGGGACCAAGCCGCCGGCTCGCTGCTCAACGTGGATTCGCTGAACGTCGAGTTCCGGGTCGCGGGGGGTTCGATCAAGGCGCTCCGGGACGTCTCGATGACCATCGACGAGGGCGAAACGGTGGGGGTCGTCGGCGAATCCGGCAGCGGGAAGAGCACGCTGGCGCTCGCGATCGTCCGCTACCTCGACAACAACGCCCGCGTCCCCAGCGGCACGATCGAGTTCAAGGGTCGGGACATGTACGCCCTGTCGAAGGAGGAGCTCAAAGGGATCCGCGGCAACGAACTCGCGCACGTTGCCCAGAACGCCGCGCGGGCCCTCAATCCGAGCCTGACGATCGGGGCGCAGATCCGCGAGGCGATCGAACTCCACCAGGACGTCTCCGGGAAGGAGGAGGCGATGGAGCGGGTCTACGAGGTCCTGGCGGAGGTCAACATCCCGAACCCGCCGGGGACGGCCGAGCGCTACCCCCACGAGCTCTCCGGCGGCCAACAGCAGCGGGCCCTGATCGCGATGGGGCTGTCGTGTAACCCCGATTGCCTGATCCTCGACGAGCCCACCACCGGGTTGGACGTCACGACCCAGGCCAAGCTGCTCGACCTCATCGAGGAGCTGAAGACCGAGTCCGAGGTCGGGATCATGCTGATCACCCATAACCTGGCGGTGGTGTCCCAGATCGCCGACCGCGTGTACATCCTGTATGCGGGGGAGATGATGGAATACGGGCGGGTCGACGAGGTGTTCAACGAGCCGTCCAATCCCTATACCCAAGCCCTCCTGGCGACCACCCCGGAACAGGGGAAGAACAAGGAGCTCCGGCCGATCCCGGGACAGATCCCGGAACTCGAGGAGGTCCCGGACGGCTGTATCTTCGCCGACCGGTGTGACTTCGCCACGGACGACTGCCGGACCGGCGACATCCCGCTGGAGTCCCTCTCGGAATCACACAGCACCCGCTGTATCCGGACGGAGACGGTCCTCGAGAACCCGATCGAGGTCGAAACCGCGCCGATCCGCACCTCCACCCCGGGTGACACGATCCTGGAGGCCAAGGGCCTCTCGAAGTACTACGACCAGGGCACGTTCTTACAGAACTGGCTGCAGGACCACGAACCGGTCAAAGCCGTCCAGGACGTCGATATCGCGGTCGGTGAGGGCGAAACGATGGGCCTGGTGGGCGAAAGCGGCTGCGGCAAGAGCACGCTCGGCCGGGTCCTGTTGGGACTCCATGACGCGACGGAGGGCGAGGTCTTGTATCGCGGCACGAGCCTCCAGGAGCTGTCGAAAACACAGCGGCGGGAGTTCAATTCGGAGTGCCAGATCGTGTTCCAGGATCCGGAAGCGAGCCTGAACCCCCGCAAGAAAATCAAGGGCGTCATCGCGCGGCCGCTCAAGCTCTTCACTGATCTCGATGAAGCGGGGCGGGACGAACGGGTCACGGAACTGCTCGAGCAGGTGAACCTCCCGAAGGACCTGAAGGAGAAGTACCCACACGAGATCTCAGGCGGGCAACAACAACGGGTCGCGATCGCCCGGGCGTTCGCGACGAACCCGTCCTTGATCGTGCTGGACGAGCCGGTCTCCTCTCTCGACGTGAGCGTCCAGGCGAGCATCCTGGACCTGCTGCTCGAGCTGCAGGACGAATACGGCACGTCCTATCTGGTGGTCAGCCATGACATGGGCGTGATCGAAGCGATCGCCGATCGGCTGGCCGTCATGTACCTCGGAGAGATCGCCGAGCAGGGATTGCTCGACGAAGTCGTCGAGCCGCCGTTCCATCCATACACGCGGTCCCTGCTCTCAGCGATCCCCGATCTGGATCCGGACGTCGAGGAAACCCGGCTTCGGCTGGAGGGCGATGTCCCGGATGCCCGCAATCCGCCGTCCGGCTGTTCGTTCCATACCCGTTGTCCTCAGAAAATCGGCGAGGAGTGTGAAGCCGAGGTGCCCCATCTGGAAGCCGTTGATCCTGACGGGGAGGGCCCATACCACGAGATCGCTTGTCACCACGCGCTCGAGGACATCTCCCAGCCACTCGATGCGCCCTTGAGCGAGCTCTAAGCGGTGGCTGGCGGATAGCCAATCGAGATCACCGGTTCCACATACCATAACGCCTTTCAGATTGGTCTTCGCTGGCGAATAGACGAACCATTAGCGGGACGTAGGTCGACTCGATCGTGCGCCCTTCCAGCCTCAATCCCGCCGACATTGAATCCGTCCAGCGACCCGACGGCCCCTTGTGAGTTGTTCACCAGTCCGCGGCTCAAGACGACGAAGCCAGCGATCCGCTGGGAGCTATAAACAATCATATTCAGCCTTGATGGGCGAATCGGCGGAACCAGCAGCTGTACCGGAGGAACGCTCGGTCTTGGCGGATTCTGAACCACCGGACCTGTCTACTCGGTCTGTAAGCCGCCGCCGTCGTGGGGGGATCGTAGATCTACTTGTCGTGGTCGATGGGACCACGGGCATCGAAGGCCGTCAGCGGGGACCGGTTCACTCATTGGAGGTCGTCGTCGTCTCGATGCTCACCCCGAACGGTCCGGCCAGGTGCCCGTGGTCGAGGCGCCAAATGGATGTTGATCATCATGACCGTCAAAAGGAGTTTAGACTCGTGCATGGGCAGTCCATGCCAGACCGGCTGAATACGGGTTCGCTATTGGAGCGAGAGTAGCCGCAGGAGCGTCCGTATTCGTTTAGAATTACCGCTCCGGGGCGTCCTCAGTCATCCACGCGAATTGCGACACGTAATCGAACGACCGGGCCCCGGTGGGTTCCACGTTCTTGACATAATCGGCATGCGCCCAATATCGCTCGATGAACCCAATGACCAACCAGGGGCCATCGAGATGAGCTTTGCGTTGGATATTCGTCATGATTTCTTGCATTTCGGGAGCGTCGGGGTCAGTCGCATTGGCTTGTTTGATCAAGTCCGTCATTTCCTCATCTTGCCAAAACCCAGTATTCCATTTTCCGTCTGCTCTCCACGATAAGTTCAGGACTGTTAGTTCAGACATCCGGGCTGACCAAGAACTGAAGTACCATTTGTCCTCGGCGAACCACGTCTCAGATATCCAAACGTCATACGGTTGGGTTTGCAACTCGAATTCGATCCCGATATCCCTCATCTGCTGTTGGAAGACTTGCGCTTCTGACGATGTCGTATTCA
>CAZKPC010000139.1:0-3292 GCA_964554565.1 uncultured Halobacteriales archaeon | reverse complement strand
GCCGGTCACCTGGATCCACTGTAGCATTGTCCCCCAGGAGACGTTGGTGAAGTCCGCCAGCCCCAGGAAGGCCAGCGCGGCCTGGGTAAGCACCGCGAACGCAGCGTCCTGGGCCAGGTAGACGAACGCCAGCGGCAGCACGTTCGGCATGATGTGACGGAACACGATCCGGGTGTCCGAGGCGCCCGCGACTTCCGCGGCCTCGATGTAGGATCGCTCCTTCAGCGAGAGGGTCTCGCCCCGGATCACGATCGCGTTGTTGAGCCAGGACTTCACCGCGATGGCGATTATCACATTGGTAGTGGTGATCCCCCGCAGTGCGACGAGCACAATTACCAGCGGCAGGAACGGCAGCCCGTACATGATGTCGACGATCCGCTGGATCGTCTCATCGATCCAGGTGTCCCCGTAGAACCCGGAGATCAACCCGAGCGGTACGCCCACGAGCGAGGAAAGGATCCCGGCCGCGAAGCCGATATACAGAGCCGTGCGGGAGCCGTAGATCAGCTGGGTGAGGATGTCCGCACCGCCGTCGTCTGTTCCTAACGGCGCGAAGTATGCGTCACCTGTAAATTCTCCAAACTTCGGCGGGGCCGGGTGCTGAATCTGGCCCGTGTCCTCCGACGCCAGACACTCCAAGGTCTCGCAGTCCTCCGCCCCCTCCTCCTTGGTCGGGGCCGTCCACTCCAGTGTATGGGGTGACAGGAACGGGGCGAAGATCGCCATACTGACAAGCCCGATCATGATCAATAGCCCGATCACACCGAGTTTGTGGTTCGTGAAGCGGGACCAGCCCCGGCTGACCGAGCGCATCAGGCCTTGGTTCCGCTCGCGATACCGGTCGACGAACGACTTCGAGGTTTCCTGGCTCATGACGCTTCACCGAACTTGATCCGGGGGTCGAGATACGTGTAGGCGATGTCGGTCATCAACCGCATGACGACGATGAGAAACGCCAGCATGTAGAACGCGGCCAGCGCCACCGGGAAGTCCCGGTTCAGGATCGCCTGAATCAGGAGTTGGCCCATCCCGGGCCACGAGAAGACGGCCTCGACGATGACCGCCCCATCAAGGATGAACACGATGCCGATGATCGCCTGCGTCGCGACCGGGATCAACGCGTTCCTGGCGGCGTGTTTGTACTTGATCGTCGAGGGCGCCAACCCCTTCGCCCGTGCGGTTTCGATGTACGGTTTGTCCACGACTTCCTGCATCGATGTCCGCATCACGAGCATCGCCCCGGCCCAGCCGACGAACACCAGGGAGGCCGCCGGGAGGAACATGTGCCAGAGGATGTCCGGGACGAGCTCCACCAGCGTGAACGAGGACTTGAACGCGGAAGTCATGTGGGCGTTCGGGAACCACGAGACGCCGAAGCCCTTATACGAAAAGACCAGCAGGAGCAGCCATCCGATCCAGAAGAACGGGACCGAGAACAGAGTCAGGCCCGTGATGAAGCCCGTCCGATCGGTCCTCGAGCCGCGGTTCCAGCCGAAGTAAATGCCCGCGATGACGCCGACCGTGTAATTAAGTATGAAGGCGGTCCCGAAGAGCGCGACCGTTCGTGGCAGTCGCCGGGCGATGGTCACCGTGACTTCCTCCTTACTCAGTAGCGACCAGCCGAAATCGAAGACCATGTAATTCCGCACCCACTTGAGGTACTGGACCCAAAGCGGCTGGTTCAATCCGAACTGTTCGCGTAAGTTTTGGAGGTCCTCGGCATCGAGATTCGGATTCAACAGCAAGGTCGTGATGTCCCCGGGCATCGCTTTGAGCAGCAGGAACAGTAGCGTCAAGATCACCCAGAGGATGACGACCGAGACCGCGATCCGTTTCAGCAAGTACTTGAAGCTTACCCGCGTTTCGACCATGTCAGACCCCCTCCCGACCGTAGCTTGAATGCGGTTCCATGGCGCTCGGGCACCTACGGGTTTGTCACGTTCGTTGTAGAATAAACCCTTCGACAGCGTCCGGTCTCACCGCGGAATATTCTCCCCGAGCGGCCGCTCAGCCGTCGAAAAAGAGAAGTGAAGTCGATGGGTGACTGGCGAGCTCAGTAGCCCAGGTCGGCACCCGCGCTACCGAACAGCTGCCCGTAGTGGTCGTTGTTGACGCCGATGTTGACCCAGCCCATCGAGAACACGTCGAAGTCCTCCTGGCCGTAGACCTTCGGGATCTGCGAGTTGAACGACTGCACCTTCGTGTTCACCGGCACGCCGACCTGCTTCAGGGCGCCGGTCCAGCGCTGCTGGATCCGGGCTTCGTCGACGTCTTCCTGCGGCGGGTTGAAGGAGACCTCGAGCGGACCCTGTCCGGGCTCGCCGAAGTTGTTCGTGTGGGCCTCATTGAACGGCTGGCCGTTCACGTGGAGCACCTTGCCGTCACCCGAGGCGGCGCCCTCGACGTTGGCTTCCTTCCAGGAGTAGTTGTGCTTCGCGTCCTGGTGGGCGACGAGCCACTTCCGGGCCGCCGAGATCTGATCGGCGTTCATCTGGAAGTCGCCCCGGCTGCCCGGGAAGTTGAGGTTCGGGAGCTGGATGCCCTCATGGGAGTCGATGTTCCACGGCTCGTCCGGCCGCCATTCACGGTAGGCAAACGGCGTCACGTAGGAACCACGGCGACCGCCGATCCCCTTCTTCTCGCTCTCGATGATCCAGGTATCGTCGTACATCCGGACCAGGAACTGCCGGAACGCTTTGTCGTCGAGCGGGACCCGGCGGATGTTCCAGGACGTGTGGCTCCACCCGCTGTCTTCGGACTCGACGACCGAGATGCCGTCGGCCTGCTCGGCCTCGACAGCCTTGTCGACCGTGAGGCCGCCGCGGGAGATGTCGACGTCCTTGTCGAGGACGGCCTGATTGAGCGCCGTTTGAGACCCGAAGACCTCGTACCGGACGCCATCGACGAACGGACCGTCGTCGTCGAGGTAGTCGTAGATACCGTTCCAATCGGGCCGCTCGTCCTCCGGACGGATGTCGAGCTCGAACCAGTTCTCCCAGTTGAAGTCCGCCAACACCATGTCGCCGGAACCGACGATCCCTTCGTCGCTGTTCCGCGGCGTGTACTTCTGGTAGTCCGAGACGTCCTGCCAGACGTGCTTCGGCAGGAAGATCTGACCGAGGATGGCCGTGAACCACTCGTTGTCCTTCTCCGTCAGGAAGTAGTTGACCGTGTCACCCTCGGGGTCGTCGACGGTGACCCCGTTGCCTCCGACGTTGCCGTCTTCGAAACCGGCCAGCGAGTCGAACTGTGACGCCGCGATCGAACCCGCGACTTCCTGACTGACGATGTA
>CAZKPC010000138.1:0-3295 GCA_964554565.1 uncultured Halobacteriales archaeon | reverse complement strand
TAGACGGCCCGGATCGCGGCCTCCGGGCCCATGATGGCGATCTCGCCGCTCGGCAGGGCGAGCGTGGCCTCCGGGTCGTAGGCCGGCCCGGACATCGCGTAGATACCGGCGCCGTAGGCCTTTCGGACGACGACCGAGAGCTTCGGGACCGTCGCCATCGACGTCGCGTAGATCATCTTCTGGCCCGCCTCCAGGATGCCGTCCTGTTCCACCTGGGAGCCGGCCATGAACCCCGGGGTGTCACAGAGGTACAGCAGCGGGATGCCGAAGGCGTCACAGGTCCAGACGAACTCGGCGGCCTTCGCGGCGGCGTCCGGGAAGATCGCGCCGGCCCGCTTGGCCGGCTGGTTGGCCACGACGCCGACCGGGCGGCCGTCGATCCGCGCGAACGCGGTGACGACCTCGCCGCCGTACTCGGGTTTGAGCTCGAGGGTCGACTCCCGGTCCACGAGCCGGTCGATGACCTCCCACATGTCGTAGCCCCGGTTGGGCTCGGCGGGGATGATGGAGTCGATCTCCGCGGGCGAGCGCTCCGGCGGCTGGGTCGACCGGGTGGGCAGCTCCGCGCGGTAGTGGTCCGGGAGGTACCCTATCAGCTGGCTCACGAGCGCCCGGGCGTGTTCCTCGCTCTCGGCGACGAGGTCCGCGCTGCCGGAATGGCGGGCGTGGACGTCGGCGCCCCCCAGCTCCTGCATCGAGATGTCCTCGCCGGTGACCATTTCCACCATCCGGGGGCTCGCGATGGCCATCGCGCTCATGCCCTCCACCATCACGGTGAAGTCGGCGAAGACCGGCGTGTACGCGGCGCCGGCGATGCAGGGGCCGTACAGCACGCAGATCTGTGGGACGACGCCGGAGAGCCGCGAGTGGTTGAAGTAGTACTTCCCGATGCCCTCGCGGTTGGCGAAGAACCCGGTCTGTTGGTCGATCCGGCCGCCCGAGGAGTCCATCAGGTACAGCACCGGGCGTTTGGATTTCAGCGCCCGCTCCTGCATGCGGAGGAACTTCTCGACGCCGTGGCGCGCCATGCTGCCGGCCTTGACGGTGTAGTCGTTGGCCATCACGTGGACCGGCCGGCCCTCGAACTCGGCGCCGCCCGTCAGGAGCCCGTCGGCCGGCAGCCGGTCCTCCGCATCGAACTGCGCGAACCGGCCGTCCTCGAAGGAGAACCCGCCCTCGCCGAACCAGAGCTCGAGGCGGTCCCGGACGAACAGCTTGTCGGCCTCGTCGAGGCGGTCCTTGTACTCCTCCGGCCCGCCCCGTTCGATGTCGGCGATCTCTTCCCGGAGCTCGCGTTCGCGGTCGGTCGGCCCGAGACCGTCGGTCGGCCCCGGCGGTGACGTCTCGGTGGCGGGGTCGACCGTCGCGGTCGGCGCATCGGCCTCGCCGACGTACACCTCCACGGCATCCCCGAGGTGGTCCGCGAGCGCGCTGGCGATGGCGTTCGCCTCGTCCCCCGAGGCGCCGGCCCCGATGCGGACTTTCATGCCGGCGGCTCCGCGCGGCGGGGGAATAGGGTTTTCCTCCGGTGCGTCCTGGGCTCATGAGCCTGCGCTGTCGGGGCGACCGGTCCCTCGACCAGAAAGTCCGTCGGGCGCCCTGGCCGCGTGGGCGCGATCCGGGTTCCCGGCCGAAGTCAGACGGCTTCGCGACGCTTGATCAGTTCAGTATTGCCCACGTACATCGGGGTCCGCTGGTGCAAGTCGGTCGGCTCGACGTCCAGCAGGGATCGCGTGCCGTCCGTCGATGCGCCACCGGCGGCCTGCATGACGTACGCCATCGGGTTGGCTTCGAACTGCAGCCTGAGCTTCCCCTCGGGCGAGGACTCCAGCTCCGGGTAGGCGAACACGCCACCGTAGGTCAGGACCTGGTTGACGTCCGCGATCATCGCGCCGCCGTAGCGGAGCTTCAGCTCTCGCTCGATTTCCCGGGCGTAGGTCGTGAAGGCCTCGGGCCAGTCCGGCACCCGACCGCCGAACCCATACACGGTCGGATCGGCCGGGAGCTGGACGTCGTCGTCCACGATCCGCCGGCTGCCGTCGTCCTCGATCACCGCGTCCGTGACGCGGCCGTCCCGGGCCACCACCATCGTCGTGATCGGGCCGTAGAGCACGTAGCCCGCGGCCACCAGGTCGCGTCCGGTCGCCGGGACCGGTGCGTCGTACACCGCGAGCACCGTGCCCATCGCGTTGTTGGATTTGAGGTTCGACGACCCGTCCAACGGGTCGACGGCGACCGTATATCCCTCGCCGGCGTCGACGACGGCTTCACGCTCCTCGGAGGCGTACGCGCCCACCCCCTCGAGCGCCGTGAGCCGCTCCTCTAGGAGCTCATCGGCGTAGACGTCGGCGGCCATCTGGAGCTCCCCGCTGGGGTTCTCGGCGTCGGCACTCCGGCGCCGGCCGGGCAACCCGCCACGGATCTCGGGGGCGGCCCCGGCCACCGTGTCGATGACTGCGTCGACGGCGCTCATTCCAGCGCGGCCATCGCCGTGTCGACGCTCGCGCCCTCGTGAATCACCTGTTCGAGGGCGTCGAGCATCGCCGCCGCGTTCTCGCGCTGCCAGACGTTCCGGCCCACGGCGAGCCCGGCGCCGCCGGCGTCCATCACGGCCTCGACGCTCTCGAGGAACGACCGGTCGTCGGTCTTCGATCCGCCGCTCATGATGACTTTGACCGGCCCGGCGGCGTCCACAACCCACTCCATGGCTTCCTGCGAACCGGGATACTTCACCTTCGCAACGTCGGCGCCGAGTTCCAGGGCGAGCCGGGAGGCGTAGGCGATCACGCCGTCCTTGGTGTCGTTCTTGACGCCCTGCCCCCGGGGATAGGACCACATGACGACCGGGAGGTCGTGGGCCCGGGCCGCCTCCTGGGTGTCCCTGAACTCCTCGGCCATCTCCACCTCGTGGTTCGAGCCGCCGTAGAGCGTAAAGCCGATGGCGTCGGCGCCGAGCTCCGCCGCGTAGTCCACCGACCAGTTGACCGCCGAATCGTGTTCGCCCATCCAGAGGTTCGAAGTGCCGTTGACCTTGGCCACGAGGTTGACGTCGTCCGCGTAGCTCGGATAGTGGGCCTCGGCGACGCCCTTCTGGATCGCGAACCCGGTCACCGCGTCGTGCGTGGCGATGTCGAAAACGGTCTCCGGGTCCATGGTCGCCGGCACGGGTTCGAAGTCCACGGGGCCGTGCTCGAGCCCGTGATCGTACGCCAGGATGAGGACGTTGCCGTCGCGGGCCAAGGGGGAGTCGGTGAGCGGTCGCATACGCGAGTCTCACCTCGGGAATCGGGTAATA
>CAZKPC010000137.1:0-3301 GCA_964554565.1 uncultured Halobacteriales archaeon | reverse complement strand
CCGCGCTCGATGAGCCACTCGACGATCGCGCCGTGATCGGCGGTGCGGGTGCTCGTGACGTCGAGGACCTCCCCGTCGAGCCCACACACCGCCGCCGCGGTCGTGGTCCCGGGATCGATACCGACCACGACCGGGTCCCGGCGCTCCACGAGCGGCTGGAACTCGATGCCGTCCCGTCGATCACGCTCGATCTCGACCCTGACGTCGCCGGACCGTTCCGCCGAGACCGGGATGGCTCCCGGCGGGGCCGCCACCTCGAAGGTCGCGTTCGAGAGCCCGCCGTACTTCTCCGTCGCCTGCCGGTCGTACTCCAGACCCGCGTCGTCGAGGGTCGAGGCGATCTCCCGGGCACGCTTCCGGACGGCCCCGTGAATTCGCCGCGTATGGCGGTCCTCGCTCCAGCCGCCCTTGCCGACCGACCGCCCCCGGGCGACTTTCACTCGCGTCGTGTCCGTGAACGCCGAGACCGCCTGTCCCACATCGCGGGCGGCCAGCCGGGCGGCCGCCTCGGCCTCCTGCATCGGTTCTTTTCCGTAGGGCACGCCGTGACGGGCGGCGACCCGCGAGAGCGGCTCGGGCCGTTCGTCGCCGGTGACCTGGACGAGCGTGGTCTCCTCGGGCAGCGCGCCCAGGAGCCGGATCAGCGCCGATTTGTCCTCGGCCAGCTCGTACATGTTGTCCGTCGCCAGCCGCGACGGCCATTCGTCGTCGATCAGTCGCAGGAGCTTCCGGCGGGAGACGACGTCGCGCTCGACCGTCCCGTCCTCGAGGCGCACCAGCGCGTAGGACGGCGCGTCGCCGCGGACGTCGCCGCTCTGGACGTCGACCCCGAAGACGGGCGCGTCGAGCGCGCTCGGTCGCCGGCTCACGCCCGCCGGTAGGTCAGCGGTTCGCTTAAGCGCGACGACGGCGGCCCCGGCCGGCGCCGCAACCGTCGGACGTTTAGGCCGCCGCCGGTTGACCCCGGCCGTGAGCGGGGATCCGCTGGCCGACAACCCCTTCGATCGATACCGGGAGCAGGTCGACCAGCCGCTCTGGCGCCTGTTCCGCGTCTACGGCCGACCCCGCCTGCGCTGGTTCAGCCTCGGCATGGTCGCCAACCTGATCGCCCGGGGAGCCAGCCTGTTGCCGCCGCTCGTGCTCGGTGCGGCGATCGACGCGCTGTTCAGTCGGCCGCCGGGGGCCTACGAGCTGCCGCTGGTCCCGTCCCGCTGGATCCCCACGGGGGAGGTCGAACAGTTCTGGTTCTCGGTCGCCCTGATCGCCGGCGCGTTCGTCGTCACCGCCGTCGCCACCTGGATCTACGGCGTGGCCGCGAACCAGTTCGCCCATGCCGTGATGCACGCCGTCCGCACGGACTCCTTCGAGACCCTCCAGCGGCTGGACATGACGTTCTTCGACGAGAAGCAGACCGGCGAGGTCATGGCCGTCCTGAACAACGACGCCACGAACCTCGAGCGGTTCCTCGACAACGCGCTCCAGAACTCGATCCGGCTCGGCGCGATGGTCCTCGGGATCGCCGCCATCCTCTTCTACCTGAACGCCCAGCTCGCGGTGATCACGCTCGTCGCGATCCCGGCGATGGTGGCCTTCACGGCCTGGTTCATGCGGGCGGTGGAGCCACGATACGCGGTGCAGCGGGCGAGCGTCGGCCAGCTCAACACCCGCCTCGAGAACGCCATCAGCGGGATCGAGCTCGTCAAAACCGCCGGGACCGAAGCCCACGAGGCCGGCCGTGTGACCGACGCCTCCCGGGAGTACTTCGACCGCACGATGGACGTCCTCCGGCTCTCCTACCTGTACCGCCCCGGCATGGAGCTGCTCGCGGGCGTCGCGTTCGTGGTGACGTTCCTGGTCGGCGGGTTCTGGCTGTTGTTCGGCCCGCCGCTCGGGTTCGGCGGCGAGCTGTCCTCGGGGGAGTTCGTGGTCTTCCTCTTCCTGACCCAGCGGTTCGTGACGCCGCTCGCCGAGGTGTCGAACATCATCGACCAGTACGAGAACGCGAAGGCCTCCGCGGAGCGGGTGTTCGGCCTGATGGACATCCCGGTCGGGGTCGCCGACGCTCCTGACGCCGTGACCCTCAGGAACCCCGACGGGCGGGTCGAGTTCGACGGCGTCTCCTTCGCGTACGACGACGAGCCCGTGCTCCGGGACATCGACATCGAGGCCGCACCCGGCGAGACCGTCGGGGTCGTGGGGCCGACCGGCGCCGGGAAGTCGACCCTGCTGAAGCTCCTGCTCCGGCTCTACGATGTCGACAGCGGCGCCGTGAGGATCGACGGCCACGACGTCCGGGAGGTCACCCTGGAGAGCCTGCGGGACGCCGTCGGCTACGTCAGCCAGGACACGTTCCTCTTCGACGGCACCGTGGCAGAGAACATCCGGTACGGCCGGTTCGATGCCGACGATGCCGCGGTCAGAGACGCCGCCCGGGCGGCCGAAGCCCACGCCTTCATCGAGCGCTTGCCGGAGGGCTACCAGACGCGGGTCGGCGAGCGCGGCGTCAAACTCTCGGGCGGCCAGCGCCAGCGGGTCGCCATCGCGAGGCTCGTCCTCCAGGACCCCGCGATCGTCGTCCTCGACGAGGCGACATCGGCCGTCGATACGGAGACCGAGCTGCTGATTCAGCGGTCGCTTGACCGACTGGCCGCCGACCGGACGACCTTCGCCATCGCCCACCGGCTCTCGACGATCAAGGACGCCGACACGATCGTGGTCCTCGAGAGCGGCACCGTCGTCGAGCGGGGAACCCACGACGAGCTCCTGGCATCGGACGGCCTGTACGCCAACCTCTGGCGGGTGCAGGCCGGCGAGCTCGACTCCCTGCCGGCGTCGTTCGTCGAGGGCGCCATCGAACGGCGCAGCCAGCTGGCCGACGCCGAGGACTAGCCTAGTCGGGGAGCGGCACGTCGATCGTCAGGCCGTCCCTGGCGACGGTCACCTCGCCGTCGAACCGGTCAGCGGCCTCCTCGGCCAGCCGTTCGCTCTCGCCAGCGTACCGTGATGAGAGGTGTGTCAGCACGAGGTGGTCAACCCCCGCCCGAGCCGCGAGTTCGGCGGCCTCCAGGGCCGTCGAGTGGCCGGTCTCGCGGGCGCGCTCCGTGTGCTCGGAGAGGAAGGTGCCGTCGTGGACCAGGAGGTCCGCCCCATCGGCAGCGTCGGCGACGGCATCGCAGGGGCGGGTATCACCGGTGTAGACCACGGTCCGGCCCGGGCGGGGCGGCCCGACGACCTCGTCGGGGGTCACGACGGTGCCGTCCTCCAGCTCGACCGGCTCGCCGCTATGGAGTGTCGAGAAGGC
>CAZKPC010000136.1:0-3302 GCA_964554565.1 uncultured Halobacteriales archaeon | reverse complement strand
CCGGGAAATAATAGGCTACAAATAGATTTTACAATCTCTGATGTACCAAGGCCATATCTACATCAGCGGTTTCCTGTAACGATTCCACCATTTAATTTCTCCCGGGATTAATACATCCTCTAAGTCTTGCACACCGTATCGATTCCGAGGTCCCCTGTGCCTCCATCCCGTCGAGCATGTTCCAGACCACGGCTTCCAGGCGTTCGAGCTGTTTCGTCGCCGTCTGGCCGCATCCAGAGCGTGATGGCCAAATGATATAGCGCCGAACCGAACAGGATTCGAAGGGAAGAAACCATAGTCCCGAGCGGATTCGAACCGCTGTCAGCGGCTTGCCTCAGCCAAGTGATATGTTCACGCTGGCTTCCAAAGGCCGCTATGATTGGCCACTACACCACGGGACTCTACCCGCCGGTTCTCACGGAGCCTACAATAGCGTTACCGTCCCGAGCCGATCCTCCGTCCGGTCCCGGAGCCCCCGGGCCGTACGAGGGTGGTGAAAACCGGGCCGAATGATCGGGAGACTCCCCACTGCAATGTGACTTACCAATGCCTCGTTCGAGAGCCGCCACTCGAGGTCCGAACTCAATCGTCGGCCACTACCGGCACTTCGAGGAACTCACACGCGTCGCGGTCGACGTCGAAACAGTCCGGGCACTGTTCACAGCGGTCGATAATGGTGTCGAGCCGTTCCGCCACGGTCTCGTCGATGACGCCTTCCAGCGCCCGCGCCTCCTCGCGGAACTCCTCGACGTCGAGCACGTCCGCCATGAACCGCTCGATGATGCAGTAGGTCATCAGTGCCGAGCGGGCGCGGTGGATCCCCTCGTCGGTGAGATCCACCCCCTTGTATTTCTCGTGCTCGACCAGCGCGTCCGTCTGGAGCTTGCCGATCATCTCGTTCACGCTCGCCGGGCTCACGTCCAGCTGATCGGCGACGTCGCCGGTCGACGCCGGGCCGTCCGTCGCCCGCTGGACGAGGTAGATGGCCTTCAGGTACTGATCGGCCGTGTTCATGGCCGCCACGCTCCTGGTCGCATCGCTCATCGCCTCCCCATGATCTCCGTGACTTCCTCGACGCCGTCGGCCTCTTCCTCCCGGATGGACTCGAGGGTGTCCACGAGCGTCCCGCGATCGATCCCGAACGTGGCTTCGCTCTCCTCGATCGCCTGGAGCAGGTCGTCGTAGAACTTGTAGGCCGTCTCCTCGCCGGCCAGCTGGTCGTAGAGCACGCCGTCGAAGTCCTCGGGCCGGCTCTGGCCGTACTGCTCGCGCACGAGCGTCTCGACCTCATCGAACGGCACGCTCTCGGCATCCAGCTCGTCGATCAGGCTCTCGAGCCGTTCGCGGTGTTCGGCGGATTCCTCGCTGGCGTGTTCGAGGAGCTCGGCGATCTCGGGGTCCAGGGTGAGCTCGTCCTCCGATTCCAGGGCCCGGTAGTGGTGATACGCCCGCGCCTCGACCACCTCCTCGAGCACGACCCCGATCTGCAGGAGACGCGCGAGCTGGTGGTCGGAGGCGACCCGCTCGGAGACGCTCATCGTTCGGCACCCCCGAGGGCCACGGTCATGGCCTACAGTCGTGGCGAACGGAACTTAAGCGGTTCCCTCGGCAGGCCGGCGAGAAAAACGAACCCCGACTGCACCTCACTCGCGGGCGCTGAGGCGGGCACTGATGCCGGATCGGAGCTCCTCGCGGAGCTCCTCGACGTCGACCTCCTCGAGGACCGGCACGAAGAACCCTTCCACGAGCATGTTCGTCGCCGATTGCCCGTCGACCCCCCGCGTCATCATGTAGAGTAAGTCCTCCTGGTCGATCTGTCCGACCGACGCCGAGTGGCTCGCTTCGGTGTCGTGGTTGTTGATGATCAGCTTCGGGGAGGCGTCGGCCTCCGACTCGTCGGAGAGCATGAGGGTGTTCTCACGCTGATAGGAGGAGGTGTCCCAGGCGTCGCGCCCGACGTGCTGGGTGCCCTCGTACACCGACCGGGCGCGGTCATCGATGACGCCCCGGGTCACGAGGTCCGCCATGGTGTGTTCGCCCTCGTGACGGACACGGGAGTCCAGGTCGAAGTGCTGGTCGTTCTGCCCGTAGAACGCGCCGACGATCCGGGTTTCGGCGCTGTCGCCGCGAAGCTGCGTGTCGACGGTCGTCTTCGTGAGCCGCGAGCCGAGGTTCCCTTCGATCCAGCTGGCGGTCGCGTAGGTGTCGGCCTCGGCCCGCTTGGACGTGTAGTTGTACGTGTCCTCCGAAAGGTCCTGGAGGGCGCCGTACTGGACATAGGAGTTCTCCCCCGCCACGAGCTCCACCAGACCGCTGTAGTACCGGTCGCCCTCGACGTCGCCGCCCGTCTCCTGGCGCTCCAGGATGGTCGCGGAGGACGACGGCTCGGCGACGACCAGCGTGTAGTTGAACAGCGACCGGTCGGTCATGGTCGTCCGGATGGTGACGTCCTCGGCATCGACGCCCTCGGGGACGTGGATGACCGTACCGGTCGAGAACAGCGCCGTGGAGAGCGCCACCAGCCGGTTGGTCTCCGGGTCGATCAGGCGGCCGAAGTGCTCCTCCAGCAGGCCCTCGTGCTCGGCGACGGCCTCGGACCACGGCAGGACCGACACTTCGTCGGGCGCGTCCCGCTCTTTGCGTTCGTGTTGTTCGAGGGGCGTCACCAGCTCCTCGAACGCGAGGTCCTCGAGGTTCGTCCACCGGCGCCCCGGCGTTTGGATGACGTCGGGGAACGGAAGCGCTTCGAGGGCCTCGAACGCCTCGAGGCGGGTCTGGAGCAGCCAGTCGGGTTCGTCGAGGCTCGCGGAGAGTTCGCGTACCGCTGCCTCCGAGAGCTCCGGTTGGGCCTGGGCGCTCATATCAGCCGAGGCTACCTTCCATCTCGAGCTCGATGAGCCGGTTGAGCTCCACCGCGTACTCGATCGGCAGCTCCTCCGTGATCGGCTCGATGAACCCCGCCACGATCATCTGCTTCGCGTCGTCGTCGTCCAGGCCCCGGCTCTGCAGGTAGAAGATGTCCTCGTCGCCGATCTTCCCGACCGTCGCCTCGTGAGCCACGTCCACCTGGGACTCCTCGATCTCCATGTACGGCATCGTGTCCGACGTCGACTCGTTGTCGAACATCAGCGCGTCACACTCCACCGCCGTCGAGGAGTTCCTCGCGCCGTCGGAAATGTGGACCAGGCCGCGGTAGTTCGTGCGGCCGCCGTCCTTCGAGATCGACTTCGACTCGATCGTCGACTTCGTGTTCGGCGCGTTGTGGTAGACCTTCGCGCCGGTGTCGATGTTCTGGCCCTCGC
>CAZKPC010000135.1:0-3304 GCA_964554565.1 uncultured Halobacteriales archaeon | reverse complement strand
TGAACCCCCGCAAGAAAATCAAGGGCGTCATCGCGCGGCCGCTCAAGCTCTTCACCGACCTGGACGAGGCGGGGCGTGACGAACGCGTGGAGGAACTGCTCGAACAGGTGAACCTCCCACAGGACCTGAAGGAGAAGTATCCCCACGAGATCTCCGGCGGCCAGCAACAACGGGTCGCGATCGCCCGGGCCTTCGCGACGAACCCCTCACTGATCGTGCTCGACGAGCCGGTCTCCTCCCTCGACGTGAGCGTCCAGGCGAGCATCCTGGATCTGCTGCTCGAGCTCCAGGACGAGTACGGCACCTCCTACCTGGTCGTCAGCCACGACATGGGCGTGATCGAGGCGATCGCCGACCGGTTGGCCGTCATGTACCTCGGCCAGATCGCCGAGCAGGGCCTGCTCGACGAGGTCGTCGAGCCGCCGTTCCATCCATACACCCGGTCGCTGCTCTCGGCGATCCCGGATCTGGACCCGGATGTCGAGGAGACCCGGCTGCGGCTCGAGGGCGACGTCCCGGACGCCAGGGATCCGCCCTCGGGCTGTTCGTTCCATACCCGCTGTCCACAAAAGATCGGCGAGGAGTGCGAAGCCGAGGAGCCCCACCTGGAAGCGGTCGACCCCGAGGGGGAGGGCCCGTATCACGAGATCTCCTGCCATCACGACCTGGAGGACATCTCCCAGCCGATCGATGCGTCGCTGAACGAGCTCTGACTCGGGCGCGGTTGCCCCGGTTCGGCGATCCCACGCCGAGCCCACCGGTCTTCCTGTTCCGGATTGCGAAGTGATTAAACCGGTGTCCATCGCGACCCCTAGCCATGGACGCCCGGGAGCAGCTCACGGCGGTCCAGTACGGAGTGGGTCCGATCGGCGGCCGGATCGTGCGCGCCGCTGACGGGCACGGCTTCGAGTTCCTCGGCGCGGTCGACATCGACCCCGACAAGGTCGGCCGGGACCTGGGACAGGTCGCGGACGTCGGTCGAGAGCTCGGCGTCACTGTCACGGACGACGCGCGCTCGGCGTTGGCCGAAGACCCTGACGTCGTCTTCCATTCGACGGTCTCATCGCTGGCGGCGGCTCGGCCGCAGCTCGGCGAGATCATCGAAGCGGGCGTCGATGTCGTGTCGACCACCGAGGAGCTCGCCTATCCCTGGCGCAAGCAGCCGGACCTCGCGAACGAGCTCGACGCGTTGGCCCGGGACCACGGCGTGTCCTGTCTCGGCGCGGGCATCAATCCGGGCTTCGTGATGGATACGCTGCCGGTGTTCCTCACGACCCCGCTGGATTCGGTCGAGGCGGTCCAGGTCGAACGGGTGCAGGATGCCGCCGAGCGTCGCGGGCCCCTCCAGGAGAAGGTCGGCGCCGGCCTGGCCAGCGACCGGTTCGAATCGGAGGTTGCCGACGGAGCCGGTCACGTGGGAAGCCCGGAATCGGTGGCGATGATCGCCGACGCCCTCGGGTGGGAGCTGACGGCCATCACCGAGTCCATCGAACCGGTGATCGCCGACCGCTCGATCGAGACCGACCACGTCAGCGTCGAGCCCGGCGAGGTGGCCGGGATCCGTCAGGTCGCCCGGGGGGAAGGTCCCGACCGGGAGCGAATCACGCTCGACCTCCAGATGTACGTCGGCGCCGACGAGCCCCACGACAGGGTCTCGTTCGACGGGCGACCCGACATCGATGTCACCGTCGAGGGCGGCTATCACGGCGATATCGCCACGACGGCGGTGATTCGGAACATCGCTCCCCGCGTCATCGAAGGCGCCCCCGGGTTGTTGACGATGCTCGACGTGAAGCTGCCGCGATACGCTCCCCCGGCCTGAGCCAGAGGTGCTCCTGGCGAAGTGAGCTCGATATCACCCGGCAGCTACAGCCATCGTCACGGGTCGGGAGTCGGACTGAAACCAACATTTCGACTCAAAAGTAATTGCTCAGCCGAACGTCAAGCCGGACGAGTTGGTATGGCTCCGGATTCAGGCTCGCCGCCCGAAATCGTATCTCTCCGATCCTCGGCTGAACCCCACACTTCATTCTACCCTTGAGGACCGATTGAAGCTTTAGCCCTGGGCAACAACGACCACTCGTAGACCGTGAACACCACAGTCCGGACAGATGGTGGCGTCAGCGCCGATCCTAATACGGATTCCTCCGAGCTGGAGGAACTGGTTCGAAAGGCCGTGTGGCGGACCTATCAACCCGACCAACTGGAGGAAGAGGTCGACTACATCGACGTCCACTACGATCAGTACGACCGGAGTGCCCATCTCCTGCGGGTCCGCGCCCCCGGTCACGAGCTCCTCGAGTACGAGCGCTGGATGGTCGTGACGATTGACGGCCGCGGCGTCCACATTCGTGGCGCTGGGGATGCGAGCCCGAGCGAGTTCTACGTGCGGGCCAAACTCGGCGAGGCGTAGACGGCTGGGGGAACAGACAGGATCGTCTTCGAACCTCCTGCAAGGAGTCAGTAGACGAACGAACGGGTATCGGTGTCCTTGCGGTTTCCTGGGTCCAGATCACGTCGGGAGCCAGGCGTGTCCGAACTGTGGCCGATCTCCCAGGGCCAGGTTCGGACGTTCCGGGGTCGCTTCTATGGCTTCCGTGGGCGGGATCGGCTCCAAGCCGGCCGCCTTCATCAGCCGACGACAGCTCGAGGCCGAGTACTCCACGTCATAGCGGTCACGGATGAACTCCTGAACCAGGTCGGTGGTCCACCAGGGGGCCAGGACGTCCGACTCGATCGGCCGCTCCCGGAGCACCGCTCGGAGTTCGTCGCGTTCTTCCTCGGACAGCTTGCGCGGCCGTCCGGGCCGCCGCTCGTCCCGGACCGCTGTTTCCAGCGGCTCCTGTTCGAGGCGGCTGAACCAGTTGTAGATCGTCCGCCGTTCGACGTCGAGCCAGTCGGCCAGTTCCGACTGCGTCACGCCGTGCTTGTAGGCGATCGCGGCCACCAGTCTGAGAGCGGGTTTCTTCCCGCCCACGGCATCGAGGCCCCGCTGGAGGTCCGCCACCGTGATGTCCGTCAGGCGTGCCATTAACGGGTCCAACGAAGAGTGGGAAAATAATTCTAACGGCTATCTTTTAGACCCGCCTCGGAGGCGTCCGCAAAAGTCACCTGCCCATCCGAGTAAGTCTCAACTCGCGGCGGACTGTCACGATTCTCACACCGCCGCCAGTACCGAGACGGGCCGACCGGGCTCAGATCTCGGTGACGCGTTGGTACCCCTCGTCGACGGCCGCCGCGTCCTCCGGGAGGAGCGCCACCACGATGTTCGGCACCTGTTCGGAGAGGTAATCGATCAGCGTCC
>CAZKPC010000134.1:0-3347 GCA_964554565.1 uncultured Halobacteriales archaeon | reverse complement strand
ACCGGTCGGCGGCGAGGGTCAGGCTCGCGTGCTGCAGCGGGTTCGACCGGATCCGACCGCCGTACGTCTCGAGGGCCTCGGCCGCCACGTTTCCGAACCGGTCGTGATTCACGAAGTGGTCGAGCTGGAGCAGCGTTTCGATGGCGACGCCGGCGCTCGACGGGGTGGACTGGTCGGTGAGTTCCTGCGGCCTGGCGGCCAACGAGTCGCCGCTCCGGGGCGTGAAATAGAGCGCGCGCTCCGACGCGTCCCAGAACTCCTCGACGGCGACCCCCGCCAGATCGATGGCGAACGCGAGCGCGTCGACGTCGCCGGTGGCCTGGTAGGTGTCCAGGGCCCCCCGGGCGAGGAACGCGTAATCCTCCAGGTAGCCGTCGATGCCGACCGTCCCGTCCTCGAAGCGCCGGCGGAGACGGTCCCCGTTCCAGAGCTGGCGCCGACAGAACGCGAGCGCGTCCGTGGCGGGCTGGGCGTGTTCGCGACCTAGGACGATCCCGGCCTCGGCGAACGCGCTGATCATGAGCCCGTTCCAGCTCGCGAGGACCTTCTCGTCCCGCGGCGGCCGAGGCCGCTCGCTTCTGGCCTCGAGCACCTGCTCTCGGGCCCGTTCGATGGCTTCCTCGACCTCGTCGGTCGCCAGATCGTTTTCGTCCGCCAGCGCCTCGATCGACTCGGCGATCGTCAGGACGGTCCGGCCCTCGAAGTTGCCGGCCTCCGTCACGCCGAAGCGGTCTCGGAACAGCGCCGCATCGGTCTCACTCTCGACGGCCGCGTCGATCTCCTCGGGCGTCCAGACGTAGAAGGCGCCCTCCTCGCGGTTCCCCTCGCGTTCGGACTGCGCGTCGAGGGTGCTATAGAAGCCTCCATCAGGATGCGTGAGCTCGCGCTCGACGAACTCGAGGGTCTCCCGGGCGACCGTCGCGTAACGGTCATCGCCCGTGACCTGATACCCGGCGAGGTAGGCCCGGGGGAGCTCCGCGTTGTCGTAGAGCATCTTCTCGAAGTGGGGGACGGTCCAGGAGGGATCCGTCGAATAGCGGTGAAACCCGCCGCCGACGTGATCGTAGAGCCCACCGCTGGCCATGCCGTCGAGGGCCTCGGCGGCGACGCGCCGGTGTTCGGCGTCGCCGGTCCGGTGGTAAGCTCGCAGCAACAGGTGGATCCGCCCGGTCTGGGGGAACTTCGGCCCGCTCGTCCCGAAGCCGCCGTGCTCCCGGTCGGCGCTCCGCACGGCGGCCCGGGCTGCGTCGATCAGCGCATCGTCGGACGGGGGCCCGGCCGGGTCGTCAACGGACTCGACCTCCCCCTTCACGGCGGCGAGCCACTCGTCCGCCCGCTCCTCGAGTTCCCCCCGGTCGGTTTCCCAGGTCTCGGCCAACCCTTCGGCGAGTTCTGGGAAGCTCGGGCGGCCGTGGGCCGGCTCCCGGGGGAAGTAGGTCCCCACGTAGAACGGCCGCCCGTCGGGCGTGAGCCAGGCCGATAGGGGCCAGCCCCCGCTGCGCGTGACCAGCTGGCAGATGGTTTGGTAGATCGAATCGACATCAGGACGCTCCTCGCGATCGACTTTGATCGGTACGTAGTGTTGGTTCAGGATCCGAGCGACCTCGGGGTCCTCGAAGGACTCGTCGGCCATGACGTGACACCAGTGACACGCCGCGTAGCCGACGGAGAGGAAGATCGGCCGGTCGTGCTCCTGGGCCGCCGAGAGCGCCGTTTCGTCCCAGGGCTGCCAGTTGACGGGGTTGTCGGCGTGCTGACGGAGGTACGGGCTGGCGGCGTCGGCCAGCCGGTTCTCCGCGAGGGGATCGGACATGGCGGAGGAACGGCGTCGCGACAGGTAAGCCCACCGTGCCTGGCCGGAACCCTCGCCGCGCGAGCTGAGACGCACGACCTTTGGCCGTCCGCCGTCTAGCCCGCCCAGTGACCACCCCGACGGACGGAGCGGAGGACCCGCCAGCCACGATCGACGGCGCCGAGTCCGCCGCCCCGGACCTCACGCTCGACCGCTTCTACGACGTCCTCGAGGTACTCGAGCGACCGGTCGTCACGGCGAGCGAGGTCGCGCGATCGCTCGACGTCTCGCAGGCCGGCGCGGCAAGGCTGCTCGAACGGCTCGCCGAGGAGGGCCGCATCGAGTCGGTCGAGGTCGAGGCCGACCCGATCGTTTGGTTCCCGCGGGACTACCGGGAGACCCAGCGACGCGAGCGCGTCGAGGTGTTCCCGAACCGCCGGGAGGTCCTCGTTTCCCAGCCGACCCAGTTCACTCGGGCCCAGCTCTCGCAGTTCGCCCATCTCGAGGAGACCAACCGCGAGGGCGGCTATCGTTACCGGATCCGCGAAGAGGACGTCTGGCAAGCCCCGTACGACGAGCTCGACGGCCTGCTGCGGACGGTCCGACAGGCGCTCGGCGGCCGACACGACACCCTGGAGGAGTGGCTCGAGGGACAGTTCGAACGGGCCCGGAAGTTCCGGCTCGTGACCCACGAGGACGGGTACGTGGTGCTCGAGGCCTCGAGCCCGGACCTCATGGGCAACGTCGCTCGGCAGCACCTCGACGATTCATCGTTGCGGGCGGCCATCTCCGACACGGAAGCTTGGGTGGCCGATGACGCGATCGCGACCGTGAAACGCACGCTCTACGATGCCGGGTATCCCGTCGCCGACGAACGCGAGCTCGAAGCCGGCGAGCCCCTCGATGTCGAGCTCCTGCCCGAGCTTCGCGCGTACCAGCAGGACTGGGTCAACCGCTTCCTCGACCGGACGGCCGGCGTGCTGGTCGGGCCGCCCGGCAGCGGGAAGACGGTCGCGGCGCTGGGAATTATGGCCGCGATCGGCGGCGAGACCCTGGTCCTGGTCCCGGGGCGGGAACTCGCGGCTCAGTGGTCGACAGCGTTGGTCGAGCAGACCTCGTTGACCGAGGAGCAGGTCGGCGAGTACCACGGCGGCGAGAAGCGGATCCGTCCGGTGACCGTCGCCACCTACCGCACCGCGGGGATGGACCGCCACCGCCGGCTGTTCGAGGAGCGCGAATGGGGGCTCATCGTCTACGACGAGGTGCACCACATCCCGAGCCCGATCCACCGCGTCTCCGCGGACCTCCAGACTCGTCACCGTCTCGGGCTGTCCGCGACTCCGGTCAGGGAGGACGACAAGGAGGTCGAGATCTTCACGCTCATCGGGCCGCCGATCGGTACCGACTGGGGAGCGCTGTTCGACGCCGGCTTCGTCGCCGAGCCGGAAGTGGAAATCCGGTACGTGCCGTGGCCGGACGACGGGACCGCGAACGAGTACACCAGCGCCGAGGGTCACGAGCGCCGCCAGTTCGCGGCCAGCAACCCCGCAAAGGC
>CAZKPC010000133.1:0-3353 GCA_964554565.1 uncultured Halobacteriales archaeon | reverse complement strand
CAGATCTACTCCCTGACCCATCCCGACGACGTCCGCGCTCTCTTGGAAATGGGCGTCGATCACATCGGGATCGCGCCCGGCCGGCAGGACGTCCCGGCGCAGGTCTCCATCGAGACGGGTCGGGAGTTGTTCGCGCTGGTGCCCGAGGACCGCAAGACGGTCGCTCTCACCGTTCACCAGTCGCTGGACCCGATCGTCGAACTCGCGAACGCTCTCCAGCCTGACATCCTCCATATCTGCTCCGATACGACCGTCATCGGTCCCGAAGCCCTGCAGGCGCTTCGGGAGCGGCTCCCCGCCGACATGGACCTCATGAAGGCGATCGAGGTCGGCGGGGCCGGGGCGGTCGACGACGCCGAACGGTTCGCGCCGGCGTCAGATTGGCTCATCCTGGACACGGCCACCACTGACGTGCCCGGGATCGGCGCCTCAGGTCGGACCCACGACTGGTCGGTCAGCCGCGAGATCGTGGAAGCGGTCGATGTCCCGGTGATCCTCGCCGGCGGGCTCGGACCGGCCAACGTCGCGGAGGCGGTCCGGACCGTCCGACCCGCCGGCGTGGACTCCTACAGCCTGACCTCCCGGACCGAGCGCCGAAAGGACCTCGAACGGACCCGGGCCTTTGTCAATGCCGCCCGGACCACCAGCGCGGAGCTGAACGAGGCTTGAGCGCCCCCACCGTCGTCTGTGTCGGGAACGCCCTCATCGACCACACGTACTCGCTCACCAACCTGCCGGGCGCCGACGACGGCGCGTACGTCCTCGAGACGGCGGATCGCTTCGGCGGGGTCGAAACGAACGTCGCCGCCATCCTCAGTTCGCTCGGCATCGAAGCGGGCGTGATCACCCGACTCGGCGACGACGCGGACGGACGGGCCGTCTCGGACCATCTGAAAGAACTCGATGTCGATACCGACCGAGTCAGGGAACGAACGGAGGAGGAGACCAGCTACTGTCTGGTGCTGACCGCGCAGGGCGAACGGGTGATCATCGGCGGCGGGGAGAGCGCCCTGGCGATCAACCTTGGCCCCGCGGACACGGCCTACCTCGAGTCCGCGTCCGTGGTGTTCGCCTCCGCCTATGCCCCGGCTCGCGTCATCAGCCACCTCGCCGAGCTGGACGTCTCGTTCGCGTTCGACCTCGCCGGCCGATTCGAGGACCTCGAGCATCGCGGCCTCGATCGCGAACGGCTGGACGCGGCGCTTCCCGGGATCGAGCTGTTCATCGCGAACCGGACGACGGCACAGTCCTACCTCCAATCGGACGCGGAACCGGCGGCGCTGGCCGACGGCCTCCGGAACCGAGAGGCCTCCAGAGGGGTCGTGACCGACGGCGTGGCCGGCGCGCTCCTGTTTGACGAGCACGGGACGTACTCGATCGATTCCCTGGCGGTCGACGTCGTCGATACGACCGGTGCTGGGGACGCGTTCACGGCGGGCCTCATCGCCGCGTGGCTGCTCGAGGACCAGTCACCGGAAGCGGCGGGCCGGTTCGCGGCAGCCGCGGCCGCCGCGAACTGCACGGTTCACGGAGCCCATGCCGCACCGCCGAGCCGGGACGCGGTCCGGGCGCTGCTTGCCGAGGAATTCTCCACGCCGCCGGAGTGAGAGCCGGCGATGGCTGATCGCGTCGACGAACGGTGGCCTTTTGCCGGCCCCAGCGGAGCCTCAGCCATGGACAAGCGCCGCCCCACGTCAACTTCCCTGGCCACCAGCCTCGACGGTGACGCGCCGTGACCGCCGGCCAGCGAGAACCGGACCGGGTGATCATCGACACCGACACGGCCGGCGACGACACCCAAGCCCTGCTGCTCGCCCTCGCGTCCGAACGGGTATCGGTCGAGGGGGTCACGGTCTGTGCGGGGAACGTACCTTTCGAGTACCAGGTCGAGAACGCCAAGTTCACCCTCGAGGTCGCCGGCGCCGCGGACGACGTCCCGGTCTACGAGGGGGCCCGGGAACCGATGCTCGTCGAGGGCGATCACGCGGAGTACGTCCACGGCGAGGGCGGCCTGGGCGGCGACCGGTTCCCCGACACGGGGATCCCGTCCGCCGACCGCCACGCCGTAACCGAAATCGTCGAGGCCGCCCGCTCGAACCCGGGCGAACTCACCCTGGTCTGTCTGGCCCCCTTGACGAACGTGGCGCTGGCCCTGCAGCTCGAACCGGAGCTGGGCGACCTCTACGACGAGATCTGGGTCATGGGCGGCAACGTGAACTGTCTCGGCAACGTCACGCCGGCGGCGGAGTTCAACTTCTGGTTCGATCCGCATGCCGCCCGGATGGTCCTGGACGAGCTGGACGTCGTGTTGTTCGACTGGGGCGTGACGGTGCGGGATACGGTGCTCGAGGGCGCCACGATCGATGAGTGGCTCGGGCAGCTCGAAACGGCGGAAGCCGCCCTGTTCGACGACATCTCGAGCAGCGTCCGGGCGTTCAACCGGGAGCTCTTCGACGCCGATCGGACCACCCAGCCCGACGCCGGGCTGGTGGCGGCGCTGCTGGAACCGGCGATCATCGAGGACGAGGGCACCTACGCGGTCACCGTCGACGACCGCGAGGGCTTGACGCGGGGCTACACGGCCGTCGACGAACTCGGGATCACCGACCGTGAGCCCGGCACCACCGTCATCGAAGCGATCGACGGCGATCGCTTCCGGGCGATGTTCCGAGCCATGCTGGCGGGGAAGCCGCCGGAGTCAGCGACATCGCTCGACCCAGACTAGCGGGTCAGTGTGACGGACAGCTGAAGTCCAAACCCGGTAGGTTTAACCGGATAACTCCCGCTACCACCCCTATGGACGCTGACAGGCGCTACTTCCTACGAACCGCTGGGGCACTCGGCGTGGCTGGACTGGCTGGCTGTACCGGCGACGGCGGGGGCGGCGACGGTGACGGCGATGGCGACGGCGAGGACACCCCGATGGACACTCCGACCCCGACGCCGGCACCGGAAGCCTGGGTCGGCATGGTGTACGCGACCGGCGGCCTCGGCGACGGGTCGTTCAACGATCAGGCCCAGCAGGGCGCCTTCCAGGCCCGGGACGAACTCGGCATCGAGTTCGACGAAGCCCAGCCCGAGGAGGTGGCCGACTTCAAGACCTTCCAGCAGCAGTTCGCCCAGTCCGACGATCCGGACTACGACCTGATCTGCTGTATCGGCTTCCTCCAGACGGACGCGCTGACGGAGACCTCACAGGACTTCACCGACCAACAGTTCATGCTGGTGGACAGCGTCGTCGAGCAGCCCAACGTGGCCAACTACGTCTTCGCCGAGGAGGAGGGCTCCTACCTCGTCGGGCAGTTGGCCGGTCTCCTGACGACCGAGGACTACTCCGAGGGCGGCGGCTCGAC
>CAZKPC010000132.1:0-3399 GCA_964554565.1 uncultured Halobacteriales archaeon | reverse complement strand
CACTCGAACTTCCGGATGATGCCGTCCTCGTCCACAAGGGCAACGACCTCCACCGACGTCACGTTCTCGATGACGTAGCGTGACTCGAGGAGACATCGCTCGGCGCTCCCCAAGGCGTCGGCCGTGTATCGGGTGACGCGTTCGCCCTGGAAGACCACCGTCCCGTTGCGTTCCAACGGGAACTTCTTGGACCGGTTCTCCATCGCCGAGACCTCGAACAGGATCGTCTTTCGGACGCTGAACTCGTTATCGGGCGGCTGTCGTCGGTACACCGTGGTGCCGTTTTCAAGGACCCGCCGGATCCACGTGGTCGAGCCCGATTGATACCCTTCCCCGTCCGAGTACACGCCGTCGTGTGGCTCCAAGCTCTGCTCAGCCGACGCAGCACCGATCAGGTATTCGTCGGAGTGGAAATCGGCGACCAGCACCTGGGATACCGGCGACCGATTGACGACTTGGTCCGGGAACGTCACGGACCGGACCCATCGCAGCTTGAACTGTCCAGCCTCCCGGAGCTGTGTTGAGTGGTTTCCGACGGCCTCCTCGTAGGATGGCGGCGCTGACGGTGTTGGGGCGGCCTCGGTCGTCTCCTCCACCGGGAGTAGTCCCGAACACCCGCTCAGGACCACGAGGCATGCCAGCACGAACGCGCGGGAAGGGGGACTGGGCATTGCGGTCCGAGGTGAAACTCGCTCGTTGACAAGAGGCCGACGCACTAGAAATTATGGGCGAAAACGACCGTTCGTGACCGGGTAGTTGTTCTATACAGGTTCGGAGTCCGTCCGTGACTGGTTTGAACCCGCGGACGAACTCCCGGACCCCGGCATCCTCGAGGGACTCCAACGGGGTGCGAGTTCCGCACCAGGAGTCGAACGGCTGCAACCATGTGTCGTTTTTCGGAACGGATCAACAGCTGAACGATCGGGGTTCCCGGTTCCCGTGACGACCGTCAACGTGAATGAGAACAGCCCGCCGGAGTCACTCAGGTCCGCCGCCTGACGATGAGGATGAGCGAGATCATGATCACCGCCAGGAAAGCCAGCAGGGCCGCTACCTCGGTCGCCGACCCGATGTAGGGACTGGGTCCGTCATTGAATAGCGCGAACCAGAGGGCGGTGATTCCAAGGGCAGCCAGCAACCCGGCGGCGAGCAGGCCGGCCGGGTGATCAAACTGCATCGTCAGACAGGAGCTCGACGTCGTCGATTCCCCCATCCAACACGTGACCACAATCGAGGCTGATCTCGGCGAAACCGATCACCTGGATCTCGGCCGAGCGCTCGCCGCACTTCGGGCAGCCCTCCTCTCGGAGCCGATCGCGGACTGATTGGAGGGCGGTGTCACCGAGCATCAGTTGTCGTGGTCGCGATCCGGAGACTTGACAGACTCGATTTCCAT
Source organism: uncultured Halobacteriales archaeon (assembly GCA_964554565.1). Taxonomy (GTDB): domain Archaea; phylum Halobacteriota; class Halobacteria; order Halobacteriales; family Hikarchaeaceae; genus CAZKPC01. The sequence goes on along the minus strand of CAZKPC010000132.1, from coordinate 2,003 downwards.
CGCCCGATTCCGGGAATCCTTCGATCGAGAAGGGGAAACTCTGGCCCTGCAGTGACTGCACCCGACCGCGGCTCCGGCTCCGGTCGAAAACGTAGCGATCTCGGTTCGGCTGCTCAAGCCGCCCTGCCCCTGACTGACGGCTGGAGCCCGTGGAATCCGAAGCCTGAAACAGTCCTGCTGGCCGCCCCGCTACTGCGACACCGCCGGCCCCGGCCACACATACATACGCGGGGAAGCCCGCGAGCCCAGCCCCGCACCGATGTACTGAGCTATTGATAGAAGTTCCCCCACTTGGTAGATCCACCGGATGCCTGCTCCGCATCACGCCTTGGAGTTGATATGCAATCACCGTTGCTCCCTGCTGATCGAGCCCGTTCGATGGATCAAAGAGCCGCTTGACCCAACGGATTCCTTTACCCGGCGGGTCACCTCAGCCCGCAATGCGTGAACGGAAGTAGCCGCTCCAAGATCGCCCTGGCCGGGTTGACGGTCCTCCTCGTCCTCGGCTTGGCAGCGCCGGTGCTCGCGAGCCCGGCCCCGGTTTCAGGCTGTCCACCCTGTGACGAAGGGTTCGTGTATGCCGCCCAAAGCCACGGTCTCGAGACCGAGGTGCAGCAGGGGGTGGCCACCGTCAGGGTTCACCGGAACAGGTCGGCGACCTGGACGGTGCGGGTCGTCCCGACGAACGACTCCGTGTTGGCTCGCTTAGCCGGGAACCGGTCGCTGGCGCGGGCGGTGACCGAGGACAGTTTCGGCACGCGATACGGCGGCGGGATCCGACACGAATTCATCGAAGCGACGGTGGCCGATGGCGCGTTCGTCATGCGATATCGGACCACGGACGTCGTCGAGAGTGGGCCGTTCGGGACGGAGGTGCTCACCTACTTCCGGGACTCTCCGGGGGCGTGGGTCTACACTGACCTCGGCGCGGACGAACTCACCGTCGTCGCTCCCGAGGGCATGGCCGTCGCCCGGGGCTTCGGTACCGTCTCCGGTGACCGGATGACTGCGTCCGAACTCCCCGACGCGCGGAACGGACCGTTCGTGATCTTCGCCCCGGCCGAGAACCCCTTCCCGGGCATCGTCGGGAGCCTGGCGGTGATGCACGCGCTCGCAGGAGTCATCGTTCGAAACCTGGCCTTCTTCGTGGGGCTTCCGGGCGCTGTTATCATCGGGGGGTTCGCAGGACTTCGCCGGTGGAGCAGTCCGGCAAAGGAATGGAAGCCGACGCGGATTGGCGGCCTCGTTGCGGCCAGCGGGGTCCTGATCCTGATTGGGGCTCTCGTTGTCGAAGGTGAGGCGTTACCAACCCTGACCGGGAACCTCCTGTTGGGCTTGTTCGCAGGAACGCTACTGATAATCCTCGGCGGTGTCGTCACGATCAAGCGGGTCCGGACCCACCTCACGGGACCCCGAATGTTCGGGTTCGGACTCGTCGTTGGCGGTATCGCCCATTTCGTAACGAAGGGAATCGTCGGTGCCAGCGGCTTCCACCAGTCGTTGGCCTTCGGCGCGGCGGTCCTCCCCATCGCCGTCGGATTTGGGTTGATCGATGCAGCGGAGACCAGCGGACCCAGCGGAAGGGCGGACCGATTCTTCATCGCGTTCGCGGTACTGGTCGTGGTCGGACTGGTTGCATCGGCCCCACTTACGGCACTCGGTGGATCGTTGTTCCTCCTCGTTCCGGTTTTGCTGACCGCGGCAGCGCTGGGGGTGGTAGTTCTCACGATCCCGCTCTATCTGCTCGGAGTGGCCGGGGCGAACGCGGGAGCTGCAACTGAACTGTACTGAACGGACTAACATGCCGGACGATTTCCCAGGTCGAAGGAAACCGATACTCGATAAGCCCTGCGCGATGAGAACTCCGGGACTACGGCCGGACCTGGCAACCGACACGAACCTGGTGCGATCTCACTGTCCGACCGCCCCACGACGGGGGAACGATTATGTCACCGCTCCATCAAGCCGCAGCTGGCGCTGAAGCCCATACCTATGGGAGAACA
>CAZKPC010000131.1:0-3413 GCA_964554565.1 uncultured Halobacteriales archaeon | reverse complement strand
CGCTTTTGAACTTCATCACGAGCATCGCGATCTCGAAGTTCACCGTCGAGCGGGGTGGTGTGCTGTGACCCCCCTCGAGTGGGCGAGCGTCGCGCTCATCGCCGTCGGGCTGTTTTTCACGTTCGTCGCGGCGGTCGGCCTGATCCGGCTGCCCGACCTCTACTCGCGGGCACACGCCACCTCCAAGGCCGACACGCTCGGGACGATCCTGACGCTTGCTGGCGTCGCGCTGACCTTCCAATCGACGGTCCCGCGGGCGAAACTCGTCCTCCTCGCTCTGTTTATGGTCATCACGACTCCGACAGCCACCCACGCGATCACCAGGGCGGCCTACGACCAGGGGATCGAGCCATGGACCGTCGAGGACGGGGGTGACGCGGAGTGATAACGCTCCCCGAAGCCACGCTGCTCGGATTCGTCCTGGTGAGCGCAGCCGTGATCCTGTTCCTGCGGGACACACTCGCGGCCATCGTCGCCTTCGCGGCGTACAGCCTCGGGCTGGCGTTGCTGTGGGTCACGCTGCAGGCGCCCGACGTCGCGCTGACCGAGGCAGCCATCGGCGCGGGGGTGACGACCGTCCTCTTTTTGTTGACACTCACCAAGACCGTCCGTCCCCCGCCCGAGGCGTCGACGTTCAAGAGCGTCAACTGGCCGGCTGCGGCCGTCGTGGTCGTTCTCATCGGGGCCTTGCTGTGGACGGTGCCCGCGATTCCCGCCATCGGGAGCGCCGACGCGCCGGCCTGGACAAACCCCGAGGTCACGCAGTTCTACCTGGCGAACGCCTACGACCAGACCGGCGTCGAGAACGTCGTGACGGCCGTCCTCGCGGCCTACCGCGGGTTCGACACCTTCGGCGAGGCGGTTGTCGTCTTCGCCGCCGGGGCCGCGGTGCTGGTCGTCCTCAAGGAGGAGCAATTCACATGAGCGAACGCACGAGACCGTACACGGAAAGCCCCGTCATAATGACCACCGTCCGTGTCGTCGCGCCGTTCGTGTTCACGTTCGGGCTGTTCGTGATGTTCCACGGCGCCGAGTCCTCCGGCGGCGGCTTCCAGGGTGGGGCCATCGTCGCCGCGACGATACTCATGATCGCGATCGCCTACGGCATCGAACCGACGCGGCGGTGGTTCAAGAACACCGCCGTCGTCGCCCTGGCAACGGGCGGGGTCGCCGCCTTCGGCCTCATCGGCCTCGGGCCGATTGCGCTCGGGGGGAACTTCCTCGAGTACACCGCCTACGGCTTCAAGGGCGCCTCGAAGTACGGCATCGAGGGCGTCGAGCTGGGTATCGGCGCCATCGTCGCCGGCGTCATCTCGGGACTCTTCTTCGCCATCGCCCACGGCTTCGAGTTCACGGAGGGACGAGAATGATCGACCTGTTGCTGACCCGGTACAACTACATCGGCGCGATACTGCTCGTGGCCGGCGGTCTCTATCTGGTCATCGGCGACCGGAACCTCGTCAAGAAGGTCATCGGGATGAATCTCTTCCAGACGGGGATCTTCCTGTTTTTCATCACCTCGGCCGTCGTCGATGGGGGCCACCCGCCGGTCATCGAGGAGGGCGTCGAGACCTACGTCAGCCCGCTGCCCCACGTGCTCATCCTCACGGCCATCGTCGTCGGGGTGAGCCTGACGGCGGTCGCGCTGACGCTCGTGGTCCGCATCTACGACGAGTACGGCACGCTCAGAGAGGACCTGCTAACGGAGATGGAGGCCGATGACTGACGCGATCGTCCTGGCGGTCGTCGCTCCGATTCTCGCGGCCCTCGTCTCGCTTCTTGCCGGCCTCCGCTGGGACCGGTCGGGGTGGCTCGTCGCCGCCGTCGCCGCCACCCTCGAGGTCGGACTCGCCGTCGTCGTCCTCCTGACGGTTCTCCGGGAGGGGCGAACGCCCTACGAACTGGGCGGGTTCGTCCCGCCGGCGGGAATCGAACTCGTCGCGGACGGGCTCTCGGCCCCGGTGCTCGTCCTCGTGGCCGCCGTCTCGCTTGCCGTCCTCGCGTACGCGCGCCGGGCCGGCCCGCGGGGAAACGCCTTCTATACGATCTACCTGCTGCTCGTCGGCGGGCTGGCAGGGGTCACGCTGACCGGCGACATCTTCAACATGTACGTCTTCCTCGAGATTACCGGTCTCGCGGCCTACGCCCTCGTCGCCAGCGGCGACTCGACGCGCAGCGCCGTCGCCGGGCTGAAATACCTCATCCTCGGGACCATCGGCGCGTCGCTGTTCCTGCTCGGGGCCGGCTACGCGTTCGTGGCGACGGGGACGCTGAACATGGTCGACCTCGCAGAGCAGTTCGCGGCGGTCGGCTACGACTCGCGGCTGATTCTCGCGGCCTTCGGACTGCTCGTGACGGGGTTGCTCGTCAAGGTGGCGCTGTTCCCGGTCCACTCCTGGCAGCCCGATGCGTACACGTTCGCACCCGACAGCGTCAGTGTGTTCATCTCGGCGCTGGTCTCGACCGTCTCGGCCTACGCCGTCGCCCGCGTCGTCTTCACCGTCTTCACGGTCGAGTTCTTCGCCGCCGTCCCCGCGGCCAGGACCGCGCTCGTCTACGCCGCGGCGGTCAGCATCGTCGCCGGCAGCGTTCTCGCGGTCACCCAGTCCGAGATCAAGCGGATGCTCGCGTACTCCTCTGTCTCGCAGTTCGGGATGATCGTCGCGGCCTTCGCGCTCACGACCGAGTCAGCGGCGATCGGCGGCGTCATCCACCTGCTCGGCCACGCGGTGCTGAAAGGCGGTCTGTTCGCGGCCGCCGGGGTCGTCGCCCTGCAAACCGGCGCGCGGACGATCGACGACTACGCCGGGCTGGCCGGCCGGGCCCCGGTCGCGGCGGGGGCCGTCGCCGTCCTCGGCCTGGCCCTTGTCGGCGTCCCGCCCGCAGTCGGGTTCGTCGGCAAGTGGTACATCGCTGTCGGCGCAATTCGCAGCGGGACCTGGATCGTCGCCGCCGTCATCCTCGCGAGCACACTCCTGACGCTCGCGTACATCGCCCGCGTCGTCGAGCAGATGTACTTCGCAGACGCGCCGGCGGCCGAGGCCGAACTGACACAGGCGTTTACCGCCGTCTCGACTGACGGCGGCGAACCGCCAGCTACGGCGGAGGGCGACGAGTCGCCGGTCTCGCCCGGCATGATCGCCGTCGTCGTCCTCGCGGCCGTCGCCGCGGTCGCGCTCGGGTTTGCCGCGCCCGGGATCGAGAGTCTGCTCGAACCGACGCTCGCGGAGGTGTTCGGCGCGTGACCGACGTCGCCTCGCTCAGGCCGCTGGCGGCGGTCCTGGTCTCGGCGGTCGCCATCCCGCTCATCGTCGCCTCCTACCGGCGGCCGAACCTCCGGGAGGCCTGGACGATGCTGGCCGCCCTCGCGAAGGTCGCCCTCGTCGGGAGCATGGTCCCGGGCGTCCTCGCCG
>CAZKPC010000130.1:0-3608 GCA_964554565.1 uncultured Halobacteriales archaeon | reverse complement strand
GGCCGAGGTGGTTCACGCCGAACTGTTTCTCGAAGCCGTCTTCGGTCTCCTGGCGAGGGATCGCCATCACGCCGGCGTTGTTACAGAGGATGTCGATCGCATCGAAGTCCTGGGTGACGCCAGTGGCAAAGGATGCGACCGAGTCCAGTGACGCGAGGTCACACTCCCGGACGTGTAGAGTGGCTCCGGTTTCGGCAATACTCTCACCGATATCGTTCGCTGCCTGCTGGCCTCGGTCCGTGCTCCGGCAGGCCATGATCACGGTCGCCCCGTTGGCCGCGAACGCCTTCGTCGCCTCGAAGCCGAGGCCGCTGTTGGCTCCAGTGACGAGGACGGTTGTATCGGTGCAGTCCGGCATCCGATCCACGCCCCAAGCAGGCGACATACGGGTCCGTCTGGACTCGAGACGTAGAAGCCTTGAGTCTATCCGCGACGGCCGGCGCCTCGAAACCAGCAAAGACCGGTCGAGGCCTCTGAAGGCGGGAGGCGACGCGTGGTCGCGCCGGCGAACCGCCGGGCTGGTTCGGGAGCGTTCTCACGAGACCGGAACCGTCCGCGAGCCCCGAACCCTAAGATCATGATAACTAAACCCCGTTGTCGGTGTGATCAAGGCGATCACTTCGGGGCGACTTGCTCCGAAAGATACGCGCGTTGTCTCTCTCAGCCCCGTATCGTCATATCAATATATCTCAAACCAGGGCTCGGAAATTCGCCAATGGACGGTTGAAAGCGCACTCGGCCGCACCGCCGGCGGATCGGCCAGCGAGGCCGCCGACCCTCAGCCAGTCAGTTGGTCCCGGGCGGCAGCCACGCCATCGTCGACCGGCACCTCGAGCCCGGTTTCGGCCAGCGCCTCGCCCACCCCGCGAACGCCACGCTCGATCGCCGCGGGCTCGATCGCCCCCATGTTCGAGACCCGGAAGAGCTCGCCGTCGAGGTGGGCCTGCCCCCCGGCGATGGCGACGTTCCGGGCGCCCACCGCGTCGAAGAACGCGGCCGGCTCCGCCCGGATCGACGGCGGCAGGCGGACCGCGGTCACGGTATTGGAGTACGCCGAGGGCCCGCGCGGCGTCGGGAACAGTTCGAGGCCCAGCGCCCGGAAGCCATCGCGGAAGGCGGCGGCGTAGCGGCGGTGGCGCTCGATCCGCCGGGGCAAGCCCTCCTCGTGGAGCCGCTCGAGGGCGACCGCCAGCCCGCGGAACAGCGGCACCGCGCTGGTGTAGGGCGTCTGGCGCTCGGCCGCCTTCCGCCGATGGGCGGGCAGCTCGGCGTAGAACGGCCCGGCGTCCCCGCTGACCGCGTCGGCCAGCTCGCCGGCCAGGTAGAGCCCTGACAGTCCCGGTGGCGCCGCCAGCGCCTTCTGGGAGCCGACGATCGCCACGTCGACGCCCCAGTCGTCGACGCGGAACGCGTCGCCGCCGATGCTGGTGACGCCGTCGACGATGAAGCGGGCGCCGTGCTCGGCGGCGATCTCGCCGACCGCCTCGACGGGGTTCAACAGCCCGGTCGACGTCTCGTTGTGGACCATGGTGACCGCCGCGGTGTCCTCGGAGACGGCGGCCCGGACCGCGTCCAGGTCGACGGGCTCGCCCCACTCGGCCGCGACGCGCTCACACCGGGCGTAGCGCTCGCCGAGCCGCGCCAGCCGGCGCCCGAACTTCCCGTTGACCACCGCGACGAGCTCCTGCTCGGGCCCGACCACGTTCGAGATCGCGGCCTCCATCGCGAGCGTGGCCGTGCCGTTCAGCAGCAGGGTGGTCCCGCCCGCGCTCGTCCGGGTGCCGTCGAGCGTCGACCGCTCGAACACCGCCTCGAGACCGTCCCGGGCCCGTTCGAAGACCGCCTCGAAGGCGGCCGAGCGGTGGGAGACCATCGGCTCGGCCATCGCCTCGCGGACCGCCGGCGCCAGCGGCACCGGCCCCGGCGTCAGCAGCAGGAAGTCCTCGTCCTCAGCGGGCATGGGTGCCGGCTGCTCGCCCGTTCGACCTGAGTGTCACGGACAGTCCGCCTCCTCGAAGGTCCCGGGCTCCGGGCCCTGATCGAGGCCCCGCCTCGCGCCCGTGTCGAGGTCGACCAGCATCGCCCGGCCGCCGTAGCCGTGGGTCTGGTCGTGACCGCGAACGGCCACGCAGCTCGCCGCGGCCGGGATCGCGATCGTGGCCGACCGGGTGAACGGGTCCGTGCTGTGGGCGTGCAGCAGCTCCCGGCGGCCGAGCTGCTCGCCGGCGAGGGACTCGACCTGCCACCAGTCCGCGTAGCCGTCCTCGCCGTCGTCGTCATGGAACAGGGTCACGTCGAACCGGACGTCCTCGCCTGGCGCGCCCTCGAAGGCCACGTCGACCACGTTCGCCTCCCGCAGGTCCAGCGCCGGCGTGCCGCTGGCGGTCGAACCGGCCGTGGGCGTGTTGGTGGCGGTGTGTTCGTCGGTGGCCGCCTCGCTGGTACTCGGCGGCTCGGTCGCGGCCCCGTCCGCGTCGCCGCCCAGACAGCCCGCTACCAGCGCGGGCGGCACCGCCGTCAACACCGTCCGGCGACGGGGCATGCTACTCGTACAGCGGGTTCGCCTCGCAGAGCTCGGTCACCGTTTCGCGGGCGTCCGCCGTGACCGCGTCGTCGTCCGGCGCATCGATCACGTCGGCGAGCAGCTCCCCGACCGTCTCGCAGTCGTCGGTGTCGAACCCGCGGGTGGTCAGCGCCGGCGTGCCGGCCCGGAAGCCGCTCGTGACGAACGGCGAGCGGGTCTCGCCGGGGACGGTGTTGGCGTTCAGGACGATGCCGGCGGCCTCGAGGGCGCGCTCGACCGCCTTGCCGGTGGTGTCCGGGTGAGAGGGCCGCAGGTCCACGAGCACGAGGTGGTTGTCGGTCCCGCCGGAGACCAGCGACAGGCCGCGGTCGGCGAGCGCGTCGCCGAGCGCCGCGGCGTTCGCGACGACCTGCTCCGCGTAGTCCTGGAAGTCCGCGGAGAGCGCCTCGCCGAAGCCGACGGCCTTGCCGGCGATGTTGTGGACCAGCGGCCCGCCCTGCATACCCGGGATGACCGCCGTATCGAGGGCGTCGGCGTGCTCCTCGCTTGAGAGGACGATCCCGCCACGGCCGGCGCGGATCGTCTTGTGCGTCGAGCCGGTCACGAAGTCGGCGACGCCGACGGGCGAGGGGTGGACACCCGCGGCGACCAGGCCGGTGATGTGGGCCATGTCGGCGAGGTGGTAGGCCCCGGCGGCGTCCGCCGCCGCCTGGATGCGCTCCCACTCGATCTCCCGGGGGTACGCCGAGTACCCCGACACGACGATGTCCGGGTCGAAGCTCTCGGCCTTCGATTCGAGTTCCTCGTAGTCGAGGTAGCCGGTCTCGGGGTCGACGTGGTAGTGCTCGACGTCGTAGAGCTGCCCCGAGAAGTTCGCCGGGTGCCCGTGGCTCAGGTGGCCGCCGTGGGTCAGGTCCAGCGAGAGCACCTTATCGCCCGGGTCGAGGGTCGCGAAATAGACGGCCATGTTGGCCTGGGTGCCGCTGTGGGGCTGGACGTTCGCGTACTCGGCCCCCCAGAGTTCCTTGGCCCGATCGATGGCCAGCTGCTCGATCTCGTCGACGTGTTCGCAGCCGCCGTAGTA
>CAZKPC010000129.1:0-3618 GCA_964554565.1 uncultured Halobacteriales archaeon | reverse complement strand
GGTGGCGCTATCGGTGAACGAGGGAACGGCCGGCGCGCCCTGGACCGGAATGAGCCCCGCCGGCGGCGGGTTCGGCATCGAATCGGGGCAGCGGGTGCAGGTGACCATCGTCGACGTGGAGAGTCAACGACAGGTCTTCCAGACGACCGTGACCGCTTGAGGGCGGTTCAGTCGGATCGGTTTCCACGACGCCCCCGATCTGGAGGCAGCTTGGCCGAGCGAATTTCTCGGCCGACCCCGTGCGACCGCAGCGGAGCCGAGCCTAGCCCATGAGCTGGAAGGCCGTATACGCGATCGTGACCATGGCGACCGCGTGCTTCACGCCATCCAGGGGACTGCCTTCGCCCATCTGGCCCGCCACGAACCCGGACACCGAGGATTGGATGATGGCGGCGTGGAACAGGATCCTGGTGTAGGCCGTCCGTGAAGGAGTGGTGGATCCGGTTTCCGGCAGGCCGACGCCGACGCGGGCGCTGTTTCTCGCGATGGCATTGATCGTCTCGCTCCCCGGAATGGCGGGGATCAGGACGGTTTGGAGGGCGTATGCGATGGCGAGGAACACGAAGCAGGCCAGATAGATGATCACGATATAGAGGAGCATCTGCTGGCGCCGGGCTTTCTGGAGGCGCCGGCGCCCACGCGCCTCCTCGGCCGCGATCCGGAGCACCGGTCCGAGATGGCCACTGGCCCGCAGGGCGTTCGTGATCAGAGCCACTAACCGGGTCACGCTCGGCGACCCGAGCCGGCGGCCGAACCGGCCCAGGGCCTGCTCGGCGCGAGCGCCCCACTCGATATCGGCCAGCAGGCGCCCGACCGCCTCGTCCAAGGCCCCGAGGTCACTGCGCTCAACCCGGCGGAGGCTGTCGGTGAACGTCATCCCGGCTTCGTTCGTGCTCGCCAACCGGTCGAGGAAGTCGGGGATCGCGGCTTCGAGACGACGCAGCCGGCGCTTGTATAAGAGCCGAGCTGCCGCATACGGTGACACGGTGACGAGCACCGTCCCGATCAGGAGGTCGTCGACCGTAGCCGCCGTTACAGGGGCCGCACCTGAGAGCAAGGGGTACCCTGCGGTAATGAGGAACACGAACCCGATCGGGACCGAGAAAGAGGCGACCTTTCCCGGATCGCGGGTGACGCTTTCGAGCGGCCGCTCCGGCCACTCGATGAGCCGACGCAGGCGCCGAAAACGCCCGGAATGTGCGGTTGTCGACCGGCTCTGCGCAGTGGAATCGACGCGCCGGTGACCTCGAACCGGCTGTGCTTCCTCGGCTCGTTCGATCGTCTCTCCTTCGTCCAGTCCGTCTTCAGGGACCGCCACGAAACCGGGCCGGAGGGGCGCGGTGACCCGGGAGAGATAGCCGATGAACCCGACGTTCACGAGCGGGATCGCGACGTACACGACCAGTTTCAGGATCCCGAGAACCCCGCCCACCAGCAGACCAGCCACGACCAGGATCGTGATGACGAACAACGGCCCGGCGACGAGGCCGGCGACGTACCCCTCCGCCAGGGCACTGAGCAGATCGAGTACCTGTTCCTGGTCTTGCGCCCGCTCGGCCTGCTGGCGGTCGTACTCCGCTCGGAGGTACGCCGGGACGGCTCGGCCGCTCTGCAGCACGCTCCGGAAGTTCTCGATGAACTCCGCGAAGGTCCGGCTCGGCGTGCGGTTCGTGGCCCGGGCCAGAGCCGTGGTGACGTCGACCCCCAGAACGTCGATGCGGGCGACGATCACACCGATCTCGTCGCCGGTTCGACCCAGACTGGATTGGTTCGCCGCCGTCCGCAGCACGGCTGGAACCGGCATCCCCGATCGAGACAGCGCGTAGATGAACGCGATCGCTCGTGGCAGGCTGGCTTCGATCCGGCGGGCGCGCTTCTCCGCCAGCCGCTCGATCCGGGTCCACCGAAGGTGATACGCCAGCCCGGCGCCGCCGAACCCGAGCGTGCTCGCAACACAGAGCATCAGTGCGAACACGTGCCACCGAGAAACCGTTCCAGCGCCACCCAGCGGGGGCCAAGGTGGCCCTACTAGATCAGTCAACCGTTCGGGGCTGAAATGGCTCAATGTCAGCTGCAGCACACCGACCGCGAGGAGACTCCCAGCCACACCGAGCAGTGTGCTGTAGAGCAGCGTATTCACGGCGTATTTCCGATAGGTGATCGGGAGGCGGGCCGCCTGGAGCAGTTCGCGACGTTCCCGACGCCCCCGCCCGGCGGTTTCGACCGAGTGTCGAAACAGCCTGAGGGCCAGCCACGTGAAGCGCTGGTGGACTTTCGGGAACCTCGTGGCGCCGCCGAGAGCTAGCAAAACCCAAGCCCCGACCACGACGCCGGCGGCCCACTCGGTCATCCTCAGCTCGAGCTGGCCGCGGTCCCGCCTAACGCGGCATCGGCCCGAGCGAGCAGCGGATCGGGGTCGGTGTAGTAGTCCGTCACGAGCGCGGTGAACGCTTCGTAGTCCGTCAGGTCCCGGAGGCGAGCGAGGCGGAGGATCCGCTGGCGCTGCCGGAGTTCCCGCCGGAGGTCGGCGCCGGTCCACCCGCGCCGCTCGGCTACCGCATCCAGCACCTGGCTCTGCCCGAGGTTTTCGCGGAACCGGTCGTCGCTCGGCTCCCATTCGAACACCGTCCTGTAATCCAGGTCCCCGGTCCGTTGGTCGATCCCGACGATCTCCGTCAGCTCGCGGGCTCGCCGCCACCGTTGGCCGCCACGGTGATGGATCGTCTGCACGGAGAGGATGTCCAGCGATCGGATCATCGCCCGCGGCACGTTGATCGGGTCGTTCTCGAGCCGTTTGATCGCGGTCTGGATCGAATCGGCGTGCAGCGTCGAGTAGGTGGCATGGCCGGTGTTCATGGCCTGGAACAGCGTCATCGCCTCCGACCCGCGCACTTCGCCGACGATGATGTACTCGGGCCGGTGCCGGAGGGCCGACCGGAGCAGCTCGTACATGCCGACGCCGCTGTCGTCCCCGACTCCTTCGCGTGTGACGGCGGAGAGCCAGTTTTCGTGGTACAGACGGATCTCCGGGGTGTCCTCGATCGAGAGCACTTTCGCTCGCGGCGGGATGAACAGCGAGACGGCGTTCAACGACGTGGTCTTCCCCGCCGCCGTCCCGCCCGCGAAGATGAGCGATCGGTTGTGCTCGATGGCCAGCCAGAGGTAGGCCAGCTGTTCGATCGAGAACGTGCCCCGGTTCAGCAGGCTCACCGGCGTCATCGCTGCATCGCCATAGCGTCGGATCGTGAACGCCGATCCGTGTGGCGTGACCTCCTCGCCGAACGCCAGCTCGCCACGGCTTCCATCGGGGAGCATGGCGTGCGCGATGGGTTCACCGATGCTCACCTGTTTGCCGGCCCGCTGGGCCAGTCGAACGACGAAATCGTCCAGCTGTTCCTTTTCGAACGTGACGTTCGTCCGGAGGTCCGTGTACTCGGAGTGATAGACGAAGAGCGGCCGGCCCGGCCCGTCACAGGAGATGTCCTCGACGTGGGGGTCCCGCATCACCGGGTCGAGCTGGCGGTACCCCCTGAAGTGCCGCGTGAGGTAGTAGACGAACCGGAAGAAGGTCGGTGTCTCGAGGTCCAACCCGTACTCCGCGAGGAGCGACGCCAGCTC
>CAZKPC010000128.1:3452-3688 GCA_964554565.1 uncultured Halobacteriales archaeon | reverse complement strand
CCACCTTCTCCAAGAGGGCGAGGTCAGGCGCATCGAAGAGGTCGGACGGGACGACGGGGTGGTCGTACCGCGGAACCTTCGGATACACCTTCATGTCAGCCGGTTCTCGTCGAGCCCTCAGAACACTTTCGGGGCGCTGGGACTCTCTCGACCGTCGCCCACGGCCGACGCCCGAAGGATTCCTCAGGCTAAGGAGCAAACCAGCGAGGAGGAGTGTTGACCTCCACCCACGGCTG
>CAZKPC010000128.1:0-3442 GCA_964554565.1 uncultured Halobacteriales archaeon | reverse complement strand
AGCGGCCTACGCGCCGGTTTCGATCTCTCGGGTAGATGCGGAGTCCGTGTTAGACGCCGCTGATTCGGTTGTCTGAGTCCTCGACGCTGACCGGAGTAGACCCACTCTTGACCTCCTCCCACGGCTGAAGCGCGTGGGATTCCTCGCGCTGGGGGGTTCGCCCTCGTCGCCCCCACGGAGGCAAGCTTCCCCTCGCGGGTACTCCGGTTCGTGTGCTCCTCGTTGGGGTTTCCGCTGTCTTTTCATTACTTGTCCCACAACTATGTCGAGGACGCTTCGGATGATTCTCTGAAGGACAAACTGGCCGCACTTCCACCCCACCACGCGGCGATTCTACAAGCCATAACGTATCGGCGTGACGATGATAGCCATTCAATAAAACAACCAGTTGAGTTGGAGCGGGTGAGGCACACGTCACACGTCGCTGACGCTGGCCGCCCCGGTCGTCAAGCACCGGCGAAAGGTATAGGGACGTCAACGCCGTACGTCGACGTACGATGGGTGTGGCCGACGACCAGATCCGTGTCAGCGACGCGGTGAAACGAGCAATCGAACGACGACAGCGCGAGGGTGAGAGCTACAATGACGTCTTAGAGCGACTCTTCGCGATCGACCGTGACCGAAACCTCCTGGCCGGGTTCGGCCGCTGGTCCGAGGAGCGGGCCGAACGCGCTCGAAACACCAGAGAGACGGCCGAAAAGCGTTCCATCGCGCGGATGCGGCGTCGAAGCGAGGACGCATGAAGGTCCTGGATGCGACGTTCCTGATCGACTACTTAGCTGGCGTCGAATCGACGCGGGCGTATCTGGAAGAGCACGACACGGACGCATATGTCATGCCAGCGCCAGCCTACGCAGAGGCCCTCCTCGGTGAGGGGAACGGTCCGGGTGGGGACATCGAAGGCGTTCGCGAAGCCCTCTCGTGGGGTGAGGCATACGCCGTTGACGGTCGGACCGCGGTCACCGCCGCGAAGATCGCCGACGAGATCGGCCCGGAGGGGCCATTTCTCTCCGGAATGGATGGGCTGATTGCGGCCGTGGGGCGCGAGCTCGACGCGCCGGTGGTCTCCGCCGATCGGCATCTCACCCACGAGGCGACCAAGAAGGTCGTCGATATCGAGGAATACTGATGGCAGGCTACAGTCGGAATCGGCCCCAGAGTTTCACCGGTGTCGCTCCGCGGAGTCGCCACCCCAGGCTGAACCATAGTCACGGAAGGCCTCCTCGCCCCACTCTCCGCACCTCGTGAACTTTTCGATGGGTGGGAATACGCGGACGGGACGGATCGGTGCGCCCTCGCTCCGGCGATGATTCACCGTGGGATGGGGGACCCTGTACAGCAGAACGACCGCTACCGAGCAGAGCCGATCCCGGCAGAGCGGGCTTAGAGAGGCCGGGTCGAAACCCGTTGTCGGCACGTAGCCGGTATTCCCTTGCCGGGTAGCCGCGTCGTTTTCGACGTGGAGGCTATCACTCCCAGATGGCTGGGCCGTATTCTCGCCGGAATTCGTACTCGGAGGGATAGCTGACGGCCTCCGATTGCCACAGGTCTCGAATCCGGTCCTCGATGAACAGCAAGGCAGTTTCCACCATCCGATTCGGGTCGGCCGGGAGGTCGACATCCATCGCAGTCGCTGTGGTGACGTTCGGTGGCGGATGGAAGTGCTCCCGGCTGTTGTGGTCGTTCTCGTGGCGGTCCCAGCGACACGCCCACCGATCCCCCGCCCAGTCTTCGATGTAGATGACGTTACTATCGGTATTCAGTCGGAGTCGGTATTCGAGCCACGCAGTCGTGACTGGGGTTGGATAGAGCGAGTTGACGAACGTCGCGATGATCCGATCAGGCTTTTCCGGGGGGAACTTCTCGACGCGATCGATGCCGTCGAGATCCCCGAGTCGGCTCCCCATGATCCGCATCAATTCTTCGTTGAGCTCGGCGGCGGGGGCCATCGATGTCGACTATGCCACCGATACGTCCTCGCCGAAGTCCCGTTGGAGCATGAGCCTGGCGCGCCGGAGCTCCCGGAGTCGGCGCCGGATGGTCCGCCATTCGCTGAGCCGGTCGTAGGCCGCGTCGAGTTCGTCGAATCCGGCCGTCGTCAGGGCGTCCACCGCGGCCGGCGTCTCGGCGTCGAACTCGGCGGCGAGTACTGCCTCCCGGGTTTCGTAGTCCTCGATGAGTCGATCGAGTTCCTCATCGGTGTGCTCTCGCGCGAGGTGGTACACCCGCCGGAAGTCGAAATAGGCGTCGTTCCGCCGGTACATGGCCGGGTCATCGGCCACGCGATCGATCACGCCTAGTTCTGTGAGCCACTCGAGGTTGGTCCGGGCGCCGCCCTTCGAGCACCCGGCTCGATCGGCAACCGCTGCGACACGCGTGGGCTCGGTCAGGGTCGTCGCGACCTCGTACACCCGTTCCTTGGTCGAACGATTCTCGAGTCGCTCTGTCCAGTCGTCGCCCAGCTCCGGTTCGGGCGGCGTGGCGATTGCGGCGGGGTCCTCCGGGTCGGTCATAGTTCACAATTGACCCTGCCGGAAATAATATCTTACGGATAGATAAATATATGTGCGAAGGCGCAACTAAATAACCGTAAGGGGCCGAGCCGAGGTATCATTTCTGTTGAGTTTGGCTGTATAAACTGGAAGATGAGGGTGACGAAAAACAGCGGCGTCGCTACCAGTAGGGTGTTGTTAAGGGGCACAACCTGCTTGATGTTGTAGAACACAATTCAATGTATGGCGGAGGACCAAGGCAATGACACGGCCCCGGTCATTGCCACCCACATGACCTCGCGGGCGACCGGTTCGCCCGGGTGATGGTCCGTCGCGTCCCCGAATCCGAGGCTTACCCCGAGGGCGTGAAATACAGCATGCACTACGGCACCTCCGACGGGACGACCATCCTCCGCTACGACAACGCCCACGCCGAGAAGGGCCACGAGCGCCACACCCAGGCCGGCACCGATATCGTCGAGTTCACCGGCTGGCGGGAGCTCTTCGAGCGGTTCCGAACGGAGGTCCAAACACATGAACGACAGCAAGAAGACTGACACCCGAGCCGAGCAGCGCGTCCTCACCGTCCGGGTCGCCACACCCGACGAGGCTTTCGACGACCTCGCAGCGCGGTTCGAGGCCCTCGACACCGGCGAGTCGCCGGAGCCTCTGTATGAAGTGGTCCTGCGCCGGGAGGCCGACCTCAACCGCCTGCTGACCGGGACGAACGTGGAGCTGCTCCGGACGATTGCTCGGGAGGAGCCCGGAAGCATCCGGGAGACGGCCCGGCTCGTCGATCGAGACGTCCACCAGGTGCATGACAACCTGAGCGACTTGGAACAGCTGAACCTGGTTCGGTTCGAGACGGATGGCCAAGCGAAGCGCCCACGGGTGTGGTACGACGCCATCGACATCGAGCTCCCGATTGGGGACGCCAGTTCTGAGGCGCT
>CAZKPC010000127.1:0-3693 GCA_964554565.1 uncultured Halobacteriales archaeon | reverse complement strand
TACGAGCGCAACGACGTCGATTTCACCCATGGCACCTTCCGGGTCCGGGGCGACACCGTCGAGGTGTACCCGATGTACGGCCGGCACGCGGTCCGGGTCGAGTTCTGGGGCGACGAGATCGAGCGGCTCACGACCCTCGACCCCCTGGAGGGCGAGCTGCAGGACGAACAGCCGGCGGTCCTCGTCCACCCGGCGGAACACTATGCCTACCCCGAAGCCACCCTCGAGCAGGCCATCGCCGAGATCGAGGAGCTGATGGAAGAGCGCGTGCGCCACTTCGAGCGAAAGGGCGACCTCGTGGCCGCCCAGCGCATCGAGGAGCGGACGACCTTCGATCTGGAGATGCTGCGGGAGGCCGGCTACTGCTCGGGCATCGAGAACTATTCGGTGCACCTCTCCGACCGGGAGCCCGGCGAAGCGCCCTATACGCTGCTCGATTACTTCCCGGACGACTTCCTGACGGTCATCGACGAGTCCCACCAGACCATCCCCCAGATCAAGGGCCAGTTCGAGGGGGATCGGTCCCGGAAGGAGTCGTTGATCGACAACGGCTTCCGCCTCCCGACGGCCTACGACAACCGGCCCCTGACGTTCGATGAGTTCGAGGATCGAACCGATCAAACGCTCTACGTGTCGGCCACGCCGGCCGACTACGAGTCCGACGTCTCCGAGCAGGTCGTCGAGCAGATCGTCCGGCCCACGTACCTGGTCGATCCGAAGGTGGAGGTGGCCGAGGCGGAGGGGCAGATCGACGACCTCATGGCGCGGCTCAGCGACCGGGTGGATCGCGACGAGCGCGTCCTCGTGACGACCCTGACCAAGCGCATGGCGGAGGACCTCACGGAATACCTCGACGAGGCCGGGTTCGCCGTCGAGTACATGCACGACGAGACCAACACGCTGGAGCGCCACGAGATCATCCGCTCGCTCCGGCTCGGCGAGATCGACGTCCTGGTCGGCATCAACCTCCTCCGTGAGGGCCTCGACATCCCGGAGGTCTCCTTGGTCGCGATCCTCGATGCCGACCAGGAGGGGTTCCTCCGCTCGGAGACGACGCTCGTGCAAACGATGGGCCGCGCGGCCCGGAACGTCAACGGCGAGGTCGTCCTCTACGCGGACGACGTGACCGATGCCATGCAGCGGGCCATCGACGAGACCCAACGCCGCCGCCGGATCCAGGAGGCGTTCAACGAGGAGCACGGCCACGAGCCGCGGACGATCGAGAAAGCCATCTCGGAGACTGACCTCCCGGGATCCCAGACCGACACCGGGGGCCTCGGCCGGAAGGAGCCGGCGGACGCGGGAGAGGCCGCGGCGATCGTCGAGGAACTCGCCGACCGGATGGAGGAGGCCGCCGACAACCTCGAGTTCGAGCTCGCGGCCGACATCCGGGACCGGATCCGGGAGCTCCAGCAGGCCCACGACCTCGAGGCGATCGAAACCGGCGTCGCGCCCGAAGCGAACGCCGAGTTCTGAACCGGTTCGCGTTTCTTCAGCTATTAGCCCGACGGGCGCCTACCGGCGACCAACGATGGCCGATACGCCCGACGAGGCCGACGCCGAGTCCCACCCGCCGCACCTGGTTGGCCAGGGCCTCCTCGAGGAAGAGATGGCCCCCGGCTCCGCGCTAGCCCACCTCTACCGGGGCGAGATCCACCGGATGACGCGGTGGCGCGAGCGGCTCGACCGCACGACGAACTGGGCCGTGACCGTGATGGCCGCGATCCTCACCTGGGCGTTCTCCGACCCGGGGAACCCGCATTTCCTCATCCTGATGGGCGCCGTGGCGGTCTGGTTCTTCCTCGGTATCGAAGCCCACCGGTTCCGGGGCTATATCGTCTGGCGGACCCGTGTTCGGCTGCTCCAGGAGAACGTCTGGGCTCAGGGGTTGGACCCGTCGGTCGAACCCCTCCATGGAGACTGGCGGGAACAGCTCGCCGAGGACTACCGCCACCCGACGCTGAAGATCGGCTACGAGGAGGCGCTCGCCCACCGACTGCGGCGGATCTACCTCCCGATCCTCACCATCGTCTTGCTGGCGTGGATCATCCGGACGACGGCACTCAGCCAGATCGGGCTGCCCGGGAGCGCGGCCATCGGTGGGCTGCCCGGTTCGCTGGTTCTCGTCGTCGTGGCCGGGTTCTATCTCCTGGCTGTCGTGATCACGTTCCGGCCGCGGACCTGGAAGGGGCACCCGGAGCTCCGCTCGGCCGAGATCGGGAAGTGGCAGGAGGACTGAGCGCGTTCAGGTCTCGTCCCGACCCGCGGACACGGTGGCTCCCGATGTCGCGATCGCATCGAACCCCCGTTCGAGGTCGGTCAGCAGGTCGGCGGCGGCTTCCACGCCGACGGAGAGCCGGATCAGCGAGTCGCTGATGCCGACCGCCGCCCGGCGTTCGGGGCCGAGGGGCTGATGGGTCATCGTGGCGGGATGCTCGACGAGGCTCTCCACGCCGCCGAGGCTGACGGCCAGCGTGATGGTTTCGAGGGACTCTAAGAAGGTCGCCACGTCGTCCAAGGATCCGTCGATCTCGAAGGAGAGGATGCCGCCGTAGCCGTGCATCTGGTCGGTCGCCAGCTCGTGTTGGGGATGGCTCTCGAGGCCCGGGTAGTGGACGACGCTGACGCGTTCGTGGGCCGACAGGTACTCGGCGAGCTCGCTGGCGTTCGCCTCGTGTTGGCGCATCCGGAGGGGCAGCGTCTTCAGCCCGCGCCCGAGCAGGTAGCTGTCGAAGGGCGCCATCGAGTTGCCCAGGAGGATCTGCTGGAGGAACTCGATCGTTTCGGCGAGCCCGTCGTCGTTCGTGATAACGGTCCCTCCCACGCCGTCGCTGTGACCGTTCAGGAACTTCGTGGTGCTGTGGGCGACGAGGTCGGCGCCGAGCTCGAGTGGCCGCTGGAAGTACGGGCTCGCGAAGGTGTTGTCCACGCCCAGCCGGGCCTCGGAGTCGGCGACGACCTCGGCGATCGCCTCGATGTCGCAGAGCTGGAGCAGCGGGTTCGTCGGGGACTCCGTCCAGACCAGCGACGTCTCGGGGCCGATCGCGGCCGCGACGTTCGCCGGGTCGGTCGCGTCGACGTACTGGACATCGACGCCGAGCTGCTCGTCGAACAGGTGGTCCAGCATCCGCTGGGTGCCGGAGTAGAGGTCGTCGAAGGCGACGAGGTGATCGCCGGGCTCGACGACGGCGAACATCGCCGTCACGATCGCGGCCGTTCCCGAGGCGAACGCGAACCCGTGGGCGCCACGCTCCAGCTTGGCCAGCTGGGTCTCGACCGCATGGCGGGTGGGGTTCGACAACCGGGCGTAGAGGTACTCGTCGGCGTCCGGGTCACGGTCTTCCAACACCGTGTCGGGATCGACGCCCGGGAGGCGGTAGGTCGACGCGAGATGGATCGGCGGCACGACGTCCCCGGTCGCCGGTTCGATTCCGTTCGCGACCGCTTCGGTGTCGAACCGCCCGGACGAATCCATGCCGCGAGCGTAGCCGTCTCGGGCGCAAATAAGTTCCCTATTGGCCGCCGCCGGCGATCTGAGTCAACCGGCCCGCGGAGGGGGCTGAACCGGGGGAATATCTCCAGCCTCGGATCGGGCCGCCCCGGCGGTGTAGCGCGCTCAGAGCTGTGATTTGATGCGATTCGCCGTGGCTTCCCCGATCCCCGGCACCCCCTGGAGCTCGTCGATCGAAGCGG
>CAZKPC010000126.1:0-3720 GCA_964554565.1 uncultured Halobacteriales archaeon | reverse complement strand
CAGATCTCAGTGTGGAGGTGAGGATCTCTTCCGTCAGCCGGCGGCTTTGAAAGTCTGCCAGGAAACGGGGATGGGCGCCGACCACGGCCCGATAGCTGAACGCTGCCGGGATCCTCCCGCGGTACCCGGATTCACGCCGTGAAGCGGCCGCCTGATCCCTGCGAACGTTCGTGTTCGTTTCGATCGATTACTGAGGTGGAGCGGGCTTAGTGTCCCCCCGATGAGACTCCTTGATCGCGGTACATTCCTCTGAGATGTGCTGGGGCAGTTGGATGGCGAGCCGCTCCGAGCCGCAGAACGGACAGGTCTTGGTGCCTGGGTTCATGCGTTCGCCGCTATTCTACTGTCGGGTGACATGAAAGCTGGCCTCGGATTATCAGGCGTGAAATCGCCTGCGGACGGGTCGCCCCGTCGATTCATGCCTCGCTCCGGAGTTCCCTGATCCGCTCGATGTTCCACGCGTACCCCTTCCCGTTCGCGGGAGTTTCCAACACCATCGGCTTGTCGCGGAGGGCCGAATGGTTGATGAACCGGTCGAAGCCGCCGGCTCCGATCTCGCCCTCCCCGATATGTTCGTGCTCGTCTTTCTCGGAACCCAGCGGATGCTTCGAGTCGTTCAGATGGAGGTACTCGACGTGCTCGAGGCCGATCCGGTCGTCGAGCTCCGCGATCATCTCGTCGATCCCGTCCTCGCTGGTGAAATCGTAGCCGGCCGCGTAGAGGTGACAGCTGTCGAGACAGATCCCGAGCGGTCCATACTCGAGATCGGACCGTTGAACCATGGCGTCGAGATCATCGAAGGACTGCCCGACGGTCGTGCCCTTGCCGGCCGTGTTCTCGAGCAGCAGGGTGACGTCGTCGGGGATCGTGAGGGCCGAGAGGCGAGCCGCGACGTTGTCGATCCCCTGGTCCACGCCCGCCCCGGTGTGGGCGCCCGGATGGAACGTGTAGTACTCGATGCCGAGTTCGGCCGCGGCATCGAGCTCCGCTTGGACACAGTCGATCGACTTCTCCGCGAGATCGTCCTTCGGCGTCGCGAAGTTGATGAGATACGTCCCGTGGATGATCCAGGGCCCGACGTCGGCCTCCTCGGTCGCCGTTTGGAAGGCGTCGGCTTCCTCGGCATCGACGTCGTTCACCGCCCAGCCCCGCGGCGAGCCGACGAACACCTGGCCACAGTTGCCGTCGAGGTCGACCACGCGGTCGACGGCCGACGGGAACCCGTTACTGATCGAGACGTGGGCACCGATCCGGAACATACCGACCCAATGGCGACCGGTTCTATGAACGTTGTGTCCGCCGGCAGGGCCGGAGCTCCCGGCGCCCCGTTCGGCCGCCTGTCAGTCCGACTGCTCACGCCCCGCGTGACCCATCGGAGCCCACCGACGCTCCCCAGGACCTCGCGCCGTCTCCCATTGCTGCACGCGTCCCGGCGGGCAAAAGTGCTACACAGTCGGTTCGTCGCCGCAGTCACTGCGTCGGGAAAGTCGGACCCGCCGGCGTGTTTCGGAGCCCTTGCACGACCCGAGGACTTACGGTCGAACAGCGGTTGGGGCGGCCGTGGACCGTTCGCCCGCGAAAACGGACCGGGCCCCGCAGACCATCGAAGGCACCGATCAGCTGGCGGACGGCACCGAGCTCGAGTACACCCTGGAAACGGCTGACCCGGCTGCCATCCACCTCTTTACGGAGGACCTGCGCCGCCGGCTCCGGAGCGCGCGGGTCCACGTCACCGCATCGGACAGCGACCGCAAGCTGTCGCGGTATCGATCATACGGCTCGACGGCGGACGCCGAGGCCTCCAAACGAACTTACGACCTTCCTTCGGGCGAGGTCGAGGTCGTCATCCGTGCCTCGAACCCGGGGAGCCACGGTTATCTCCGCTATCACGTGGAAGCCGCCATCGCGTACACCCGGGCGCTGGACGTCCGGGTCCGTCGGGCTGCGGGCGTATCGGGCATCCTCCTGGCCCTCGCCGCGCTCGTCAGCCTGGCCGTCCACCCGTTCCTGGGAGCCCCGGCCGTCGGCGCCGCGCTGGCGATCGGGCTGCCGGCCGGTTTGAACCGGCTTGCAGCGTCCGGCCGACCGATCAGCGTCACGCGGTGGGACGTCCCGGACCCCAGCTGACGCTTCACCGGCCACTCCTTACGGTGGGACCCTGCGCCATCAAATCCGGACCAGCACGTCGCCGTCCTCGACCCGGCAATCGAAGGTGGCGATCCGGCTGCCGGAGGCCTCGTTCCGCCCGGTCTCGAGGTCCCAGGTCCAGAGGTGCCAGGGACACGAAACCGTCTTCGCCTCCGCGTTGACCCCGCCTCGGGTCTCCGTCCAGGTGTGCTCCGCGTTGATCTTTCGCTCGCCGGCCTTGCAGAGCGGGGCTGACTGGTGGGCACAGCGGTTCGAGAGGGCGAAGTACTCCTCGCCGGCATTGAAGACGGCGATCTCGATGCCGTCCACGTCGACGCCGATCCCCCGCCCCTCGGGGATCTCGTCGCTCTCAGCGACCTTGATGAACCCGTCCCGATCGTCCTCATTTGTCATGGGTCAGCGGCGCAGGATCTCCTCGGCGTTCCCGTGCAGGATCGCATCCCGCAGGTCCGTGTCCTCGCGGAACGCCCGGCTCGTGAAGAACCAGGTCGGTGGATCGAGGGTCTGGTGGGGCCAATCCGAGGAGTACAGGAACGTGTGCTCGGCCTGACTGAGCCCGAGCATGTCCCGGGCGTCCCCCGCGTTCCGGGGCAGCGCGAACGGTTGCGTGCAGACGTAGATGTTGTCCCGGAGGTACTCGCTCGGTGACTGCTCCAGGTAGCGCTCGCCGGCCTCGAACTTCCGCGGGGTGATCTTGATGTCCTCCGGATGCATCTCGTAGAACTCGTCCATCCGATACCGGGCGAACGGCAGCCACCAGTGGCCGCCCTCCTGGAACACCACGTTCAGGTCCGGGAAGCGGTCGAAGACCCCGCTCATGATCATGTTGACGGCGTTGACCATGGTGTGGTAGGGCCAGTCGAACCCGAGGATCTCCGTCCAGGTCAGCATGTTGTCCCCCACGTAACTGTGCTGGGGCCAGAAGGCCAAAGACCCGTGCAGCAGCAGCGGCAGCCCGAGCGACTCGAGCTTCTCGAAGACCGGGTCGAACTTCGTGTGGCCCCACGGCTCCCGCGGGTCGAACCAGGAGTAGGCGGCGACAACGCCGTCCTCGGTGCCCCACCGGTCCAGCTCGTCGAGCGCGTAGTCAGGGTCCCACTTCGGGAGCGAGAGGGCCGTCGACATCCCGGCGTCGACGAAGTGATCGAGCATGTAGTCGTTGCCTGCCTGCAGCACCGCGTTCTTCAGCACCGGGTGGTGCTGCTGGGGCAGGCCGTTGATCCCCGCGTTGACGACAGCCTCGTCGATGGCGAGCGGTTCGCAAGCCGCCGTCACGTCCTCGGGGTATTCGGCCCGACCTTGGGTGAACAACCCCTCGTTGCCTTCCTCGATGGCATAGGCCGCGTCCCACTTGTCGGGGATCGGCGTCATCCCGAACTCCGTGGTGAGCCGATCGAGGGCCACGTCGTCCTCGACGTACTCCTGCAGGGCCTCCTCCATCGGATTGACGTGGAAGTCCATATCGATGATCTCCACGTCGTAAGCCTCCTCCGGCACCT
Organism: uncultured Halobacteriales archaeon; assembly: GCA_964554565.1. Lineage (GTDB taxonomy): Archaea > Halobacteriota > Halobacteria > Halobacteriales > Hikarchaeaceae > CAZKPC01. The sequence goes on along the minus strand of CAZKPC010000126.1, from coordinate 73 downwards.
CCGCCGTGGCATCCAGGCGCTTGATTGCCGAGGCCATGACCGGAGCCGCGCACCACGCGCCAATCAATACTTC
>CAZKPC010000125.1:2024-3721 GCA_964554565.1 uncultured Halobacteriales archaeon | reverse complement strand
TTAACCCCCGACGGTGTCATCCCCGGGACGATGCGGTACTACCGATGTACACCGGACGCGGGGCCCCGACTCGTCGTTCGGACCGGGGACGGAACGTACGACCTGACGTCAGTCCACGACGATCTGCGAACCGTGTCCGAGTTGCTTTCGGCGGCGAGATTGAGCGGGGAAACCCTCACGGCCATCACCGAGACACTGATCGAAGACGCCGAAACGCTGGCCTTCGATGACTGCGGGGACGACCTCGTGCTGCCGCTCCAGCCGGCGGAAGTCTGGGCGGCCGGGGTGACCTACGAGATCAGCGAGAAAGCCCGAGAGGAGGAGAGCACGCTGCCCGATGTCTACCAAGACGTCTACACCGCGGACCGACCGGAGCTGTTCTTCAAATCGACGCCCAACCGGTTGGTCGGGCCGGCCGACCACGTGGGCGTCCGCGAGGATTCCTCGTGGAACGTGCCGGAACCGGAACTGGGCGTGGTGATCTACCAGGACGAGATCGTCGGGTACACCATCGGGAACGACGTCAGCAGCCGGGAGATCGAGGGCGAGAACCCGTTGTATCTCCCGCAGGCGAAGGTCTATGACCGCAGCTGCTCGATCGGTCCCTGTTTCGTTCCCGCCGGCGAGGTCGCCGATCCACACGATCTCGAGATGTCCATGCAGATCCACCGGGACGGCGGCGTGGTCTGGGAGGGATCCACGTCGACGGCGCAGATGGTGCGAACCTGCGAGGAACTGGTCGCCTTCTATCGGCGGAGCAATGACCTCCCACCCCTCTCCGTGCTCCTCACGGGAACCTCGCTTGTTCCGGAAGAAGGCACCACGTTGAAAGCAGGGGATACGGTACGGATCGAGATCGAGTCCATCGGCGTGCTCGAGAACCCCGTCATGACCGTTTGAATCGGGAGCTGCTCAACGGACCACGGCATCCGGCACTCCGTCGCCCGAACCGGCATCGATTCTCTATTTCAGAACGGCCGCCCGATACCGCTCGGGAGCCACTCCCCTAATGCGGCCGGTGGTGTTTTCGGGGCTCCGACCGGAAGTCGTCGCCTCAGACGGATCCGAGTCGGCGGCACGTGACGCCCGACTCAGCCTCCGTCGTCCGCCTCACAGTCGCAGCCGCCCCGGGACAGCAGGTCGTCGACGTCGAACTGTCGGCCGCAGTCGTTACAAAACACCTCGACCGACACGAAGACGTCGGGATCGCTGACGGTCAGCTCGTCCCCGGCAAGCCTCGAGATCGCCCGCTCCGTGACCGATCGGAGCCGGCCCGAGGTCCGCTGGATCGTCTCGGCCGCACTGGCCGCCTGATCCGGCGCACCGGAATCAGCTAGTTGAACGCCCTGGTGGTCGCGGAGATACGTATGGACCGCCTGGTGGGACACGAAGTTGTCCCGGAGCCGATCCGGATCGAGCCCGTTCCGCTCGAGTTTGGCCTCGGCTTCGGTTCGCTGGGCGGTCCCGACGCTGTCCTCGGTCAGGAGTCGGTAGAGGTTCTCGACTTCGCCATCGAGGGGCCGGATCCCCGCGTCGAGCATGGCTGCTTCCAGGAGTGACTCGTTGAGGTCGTCGGCCAACTCCCGGAGGCTCCGTCGCGGCCCGTCCTCGCCCCGCCACCGATCGCCCAATCGGTCACCGACCTCCTCGATCCCGTATTCCCGAAGCACCCGTTGGACTTTGGGTTCGCGGCCGCC
>CAZKPC010000125.1:0-1924 GCA_964554565.1 uncultured Halobacteriales archaeon | reverse complement strand
TCGTTCTTGACCATAACGTATTTACTGGCCACAAACGGCGTACCTGTATGGCGACAGAACAGGTAGTGAAGACACCTGTCGAGGTCGATGTCGAGAATATCGGTGGGATCGATAGCTCGACGGTGGAGTTCTCCTCGGGCGTGACGGTGCTCGTGGGGCGGAACGCGACGAACCGGACCTCCTTCCTGCAGGCGATCATGGCTGGCTTGGGCAGCGAGGACGCCGCCCTGAAGGCCGATGCCGAGTCGGGCGCGGTCGAACTTTCCGTCGACGGCGAGACCTACCGCCGGGAGCTCGTGCGTCGGAACGGACAGGTTCGGTTCGACGGGGACCCGTACCTCGAGGACCCCGAACTCGCCGACCTGTTCGCGTTTCTGCTGGAGTCGAACGAAGCTCGGCGGGCCGTCGAGCAGGGGGATGATCTCTACGACCTCATCATGCGGCCGGTCGATACGGCGGAGATCGACGCCGAGATCGAACGGCTCGAAAGCGAGCGCCAAGAGATCGAGCGGGAACTCGCCGAACTCGAGGAGCTCGAGCGCCGGCTGCCGGGCCTCGAAGAGGACCGGACGCAGCTCGAATCCGATCTGGAGGCCAAACGGGCCGAACTCGACGAGGCGAAGACCGAGCTGGCCGAACTCGAGGCGGACAGCGACCGAACCGCCGTCGACGAACGGTTCGAAGAACTCCGCGAGACGCGCCGGGAACTCGAATCGGTCCGCGCCGATATCGAGGACGAACAGCGGATCGTCGAGGCGCTTCGGGACGATCAAGCCGACCTCGAAGCACAGCTCGACGGGTTGGCCGAGGTGGATGACGGCGCGTTGTCCGAGCTGCAATCGACGATCAGTCAGCACCGCGAGGCAGTCCAGTCGGTCGAGTCGACGATCAGCGAGCTCCAATCGGTCATTCAGTTCAACGAGGGCATGCTGGAGGCCAGCGGGCCTGACGCCCTCGACGGCCTCGGAGCCGATGACGCCGGTGACCTCACCGATCAGCTCGTCGCGGAGAGCGAAGAGGTCACCTGCTGGACCTGTGGCAGCCAGGTCGACCGTGAGCAGATCGAGGAGACGGTGGAGCTTCTCCGACAGAACCATCAGGAGAAAGTCGAACGGCGCAACGAGCTCCGCCGGGAGATCGAGGAGCTCGAGGCCGAACGGAAACACATCGAGCGCACGAAGCAGGAGCAGTCCCGGCTCGAACAGGACCTGACGGAGGTCACCGAACAGCTCGAGACCCGCACCGAGCAGGTGGACGCCCTCGAGGAGCAGGCAAGCGACCTCGAGGCGCGGATCGAGGAGCTCGAAGCCGCCGTGGAAGAGCTTGAAACCGACGACCGTGCCGAACGGCTGGCACACCATCGGAACGTCAACGAGCTCGAGTTCGAGGTGGAACGGTTGGAGTCAGAGCTCGAGGACGTTCGCGACGAGATCGGCACGATCGAAGCCCGGTTGGCCGAACGGGACGAACTGGGGGCCGAACGGGACGCCATCGACGAGCAGATCACGGAGCTGCGCTCCCGGATCGAACAGTTGGAGGCCCAGGCGGTCGAGCAGTTCAACGAGCGAATGGCCCAGTTGATCGACCGCCTCGAGTTCGAGAACATCGAACGGATCTGGATCGAACGCCGCGAGATCGAAGTCACCGACGGCCGCCGAAAGGAGACCAAGCCCGTCTTCGATCTCCACGTGGTCCGGACCGGGGCATCGGGGTCGGTCTACGAGGACACGGTGGACCACCTCTCGGAGAGCGAGCGTGAGGTCGTCGGGCTGGTGTTCGCGCTCTCGGGGTATCTCGTCCACGAGGTCCACGAAGAAGTCCCCTTCATGCTGCTGGATTCGCTCGAGGCGCTAGACGCCCAGCGCATCGGGACGCTGATCGATTACCTCTCCGAACAGGTGCCGAACATCGTGGTGGCGCTCCT
>CAZKPC010000124.1:0-3775 GCA_964554565.1 uncultured Halobacteriales archaeon | reverse complement strand
GGACAATCGGACAATCTCGGGAATCCTTCGCCGGATCGAGGCAGGTACCCCCTGCCGCCGACGGACGATGGGTGCGGGCGAGGAGGTACTCCCGAATCCCATCCGGGATAGGGATACCGGGGGCGTGGCGCTCCCAATCACCATCGGTGTGCAAACCCGAGGTTCCCGAACCAGCCGCCCCGGTGCGGTGGGAAGCCCCGTCGTTTCCGACGGGGAGGACGTCACTGGAGGTCCTGGCCGGCCTCCCAGGTCCGAACGAGCGTCGTCAATGCTTGATTGACGGGGACCGTCAGTCCGTTTTCGGCCGCCCGATCGACGACGTAGCCGTTGAGCTGGTCGATCTCCGTCCGCTGGCCGGCGAGGACATCCTCGAGCATCGATGAGCGGTTGTCGGCCGTCGCCTCAGCGACCGAGCGGGTGCGGTCGACGACCGCTGCCGGATCGAGCTCGACGCCTTCGGCCGTGGCCGTGTGGGCCGTTTCTCTCGCGGCATCTCCGGCCAGCTCGCCGGCCGACCCGGCCTGCACCGCGCCGTTCCGGACGCGCGCCATTGCGGTCACCGGGTTGATCGCGGTGTTCACGGCCAGTTTCCGCCAGAGTTCCGCCCGGATGTCCTCGGGCACTCGGGGCTCGAGGCCCGTGTCGGCAAGGACGTCGACGATCCGAGCGAGGTGTGGCGTCTCCCTTGGCCGCCAGGCGCCGAGCGCGATCTCGCCCCGCCCGGTCCAATCAACCTGCCCCGGTTCCCGGAGGAGAGCGCCGTGGGACGTCACCCCGGCGATGACCGGTACCTCGAGGTGATCGGCGAGCACGGCCTCGTTGCCCATTCCGTTCTGCAGGGAGAGGACGGCCTCGTAGCTTCCCGTGGCCAGCGCGGCGGCGGCGTCCCGTGTATCGTACGCCTTCACGGTCACGACGGCGAGCTCCGCCCCCAGTCCCTCGCCGTCCGTGGTGGCCGCCGGGTGACTCACGAACGACTCGGCCCCGGTAACGCACAATCCGTCCCGCTCCACCGTGCTCATGTGTGGATCCCGCCCCACGAGCGTCACCGCGTGTTCTCGGGCCAGGACGCCACCGATCAGGCTTCCGAGGCTCCCGGCGCCGAAGACCACGACCTCCATGGGGTGAACGTCCGCGCGGTGGGGCCAAAGCCGTTACCAGTTCGCTCAACGGTGACGGGTGATGCTCGTTTTCCCGGCGAAATCGATCGCGGGCGCTGGTCTAGGCGTATAGCGGGCGGTAGCTGCGGAAGTACCACCAGGCGGCGACGGCGCCGAGAACGACTACCCCACCGAGGAAGAAGAGGGCACCCGGCGGGAGCCCTCCGGCGAAGTCGACCATGCCCCCGCCGGATTCGGTGACCGTCATCGGTTCGGGCGTCCGGGTCGGGGTTGGCGTGGGTGTGGACGTCGGAGTGGCTTCCTGCACCACGGTCTGGGTGGCCTCCGCCGTCGGGCTCGGCATCGGCGTTCCGGTGGCCTGCTCGGTGACGGTCGCGGTTTCCTCCGGGATCGGGGTGTTCGTGGGAGTGGCCGTTTGGTTGGCGGCGGCGACCTCGGCTTCGAGTTCGGTTGCCGGCGTGTCCGCGGCCAACTTTTCCCCATCGCCGCCGTCGCCTCCAGCCCCGGCATCGGCGGACTCGTAGACGCCGATCCCGGACCGCGCGAGCCGGTCGATGATCAGGCTCGCCAGCCCGAGGACGCCTAGGGCACCGACCAGACGGCCCAGGGCCGACCGGAGGACGCTGGTCTGTTCGTCCGGCCCGGCGGCGACCACGAGTGGCTCGTTCGTCGGGGCGTAGACCGTCATCTCCGTGCCCCGCGAGGAGTACCAGGTATCGACGGCTTCGACCAGCCCCGCGTCCTGCAGTTTCTCGAGGTGATACCGGGCGTTCTGCAGGGAGGTATCGGCGGCCTCGGCGACGTCGGTCGCCGTCCCCGGTTCCTGGTAGAGCCGTTCGAGGATGTCGCGGGCCGTCCCGGCTGACAGCGCCGAGAAAACCTCGTCCGCGGTCTCGTCGTTGAGCTCGACCAGCCGCGGTTCGCTCGGCTCGACCGACGTGTCGGACTGCCGGAAGGGGAGCAACTTGGCCATCGTGGGTGAAGGAACGATTGCGCCCGTCGGCCCTTAGCCCCTTTGATGGGTTAAACGGCTGTTTTACTCTACGAACGCGCCGGCCTCACGTCTACCGTCCCGGAGCGGCGGTTTCCCGCAGTTCGAACGGGCATCGGTAGGCCGATCAGGGGCTGGTTCGGGTCGGATCCATACTCCCGAAGTGCCCTCGGTGCCTGACCGATCCGCCGTTCCTGGCCCTTCCTGTCGCGTTCCGCGGGCGCTCCAAAACCCCAAGACGCCGGACGGCTCGCTCGAACAGCAATCGTTAAACGGGGTCGCATCCACCGCCCGTTCATGCAACGACGGGCGGCGGCGATCTATGGGGCCTTCTTCCTCGTCGTGGCCTTGGCTGCTTACGGGATGATCGCGGCGGCGTCCGCCCCCGTCGTGTCGGTCGAGAACCCCGACTACCGCGTTTCCGACGGGGGTGAGCTCACCGTCGCCGGCCAATCCTACAACGTCGAAGCCTCCGGTGGCAGTGCCACGCTCAGCTGGACCGACCCCGAGACGGAGTACGAAGCGACCTGGGAGGAGGGCGACGACGTCGCGTTCCAGGGGACGAACTACACGGTGACGGTCCCGGACGCGGCGCCGCCGGAGGAGGTCCAACTCACGGAGGTCCGCCCGCTCCCGCAGGACGTAGAGACGACCGAGCTGAACGGGACCGAATACGCGGTACTCGAGCAGGAGGACGGCTCACGTGAGCTCGTCCCGCTCGACCAGTACCTCACGGACCTCCACGGACCCGCTGAAACCCGGTCGCTCGATCTCGGTGAATCGTACCGCTATCGTGGCAACCAGACCACCGTGGAGTCGGTGACGAACGATTCGGCGACCCTCGCCTGGACCGCCCCGGGAACCAAGGAGGAACGGCTCTCAGAGGGCGATCGCATCGATCTCGGCGGGCAGACGTACGTGGCGCACTTCCCGTCGCCGTCGACAGTCGTCTTGGATTCCGATCTGGAGGCCTACGAAGCGGAACTCGAGGTCATCGACACCTACGACGAACGGATCAACGGCCTGTGGGGCGTGACGATTCTCTCGGCATTGGCCGCCGTTCTGCTGCTCGGCCTGTCCTATCTGCCGTCGCGGTACTGATCGGTCCGCAGCGCGGTTGACTCTATTCTGCCCGCAATAGCGACCGGAACCTCAATCAGGTGAGCACGGCCGTCATGTCCGAGGACGAGAGCATGCCGACGTAGTCGTCATCGACGACGGGCAGGTGCTTGATGTCGTAGGTCGTCATCATCGCGGCGGCCTCGTCCAGATCGAGGTCCGGGGTGACGGTCTCGATGGCCGCGGTCATGACCTCGGACACCTCCGTGGTCGACAGGTCGTTGCCGTCAGCCACGGCCGTGACGACGTCCGTGCTCGTGATGATCCCGGCCGTGCTAGTGCGGACGAGCAGGGCACTGACGTTCTTCGCCTGCATTTGCTGGGCCGCTTGTTGCACCGAGGCGGTGGGGGCGATCGTCTCGACCGGCGAGGACATGACGTCCCCGACCTGGAGCCGGTTCTTGCGGGGCATGGGCCCGATGCGGCCGGGCCGGGTAAATGGGTTTGTGTCACACGGCTCGCATGGCCCCTCGGCCACTCGGAATCCAGCGGGCCGGGAGGGATTTGAACCCCCGTCCGTCTGGTCTCTCCCGCGCCCACGCGG
>CAZKPC010000123.1:0-3806 GCA_964554565.1 uncultured Halobacteriales archaeon | reverse complement strand
GGCCAGGAGGGCAGCATCGTCGGCTTCGGGGCCGCCCTCGAGGACCAGGACTGGCTCTATCCGTACGGCCGGGAGGCCACGGCCATGCTCATCAACGGGATGTCGCTGCGGGACCTGATGCTCTATTGGCGGGGCGTGATGGACGCCAACCGGTTCCCCGATGCCAACGTGTTCCCGATCGCCATCGCCATCGGCACGCACGTCCCCGTCGGCGTCGGCTACGCCTGGGGGATGCAGCTTGACGACGCCGACAGCGTGATGGGCGTCATGTTCGGCGAGGGTCACCCCAGCACCGGCGAGGTCCAGGCGGGCATGAACTTCGGCGGCGTCCTCGACGTGCCCGCCGTCTTCCACTGCCAGAACAACGGCTACTCGATCTCGCTGCCGTTCTCCGGGCAGACCGCCGCCAACTCCGTCGCCCAGAAAGCGCTGGCCTGGGGTTTCGACGGGATCCGCGTCGACGGCAACGACATCCTCGCGGTCTACGAGGCGACCAAACGAGCCCGCGAGCGGGCGCTCGACGGCACGCCCGTCATCGTCGAATCGGTCACCTACCGGCTCGATGCGCACACCACCAATGACGACCCCTCCCGCTACCGCTCGGATCAGGAAGTCGAGTACTGGGAGGAGCGCGAGCCCGTCCACCGGTTCCGCGAGTATCTGAAAGCGGCCGGCCATTGGGACGACATCGACGAGGACGCCCTCCGGGAGGCGGCCAACGAGCGGTTCGACGAGGCCAAGGCGGCCGCCGACGCCTACGACACCGGTGGCGTCGACGAGCTCTTCACGTATCTGCACGCCGAGCTCCCGCCGGAACTCGAACGCCAGCTCGAGGAGTTCGAATCGCTGCTCGAGGCCCGGCCGGATTTCTATGAGTACGTCGAGGAGCGCCCCAAGGGTTGACCCATGAGTGACGCCACTAGCGATCCGTCCGAGCCCGACGGCCAGCAGGACCTCACGCTCGTCGAGGCGGTCAACGACGCGCTCCACACGGAGATGGCCCGTGACGACCGGGTCATGGCGTACGGCGAGGACGTGGCCGAACAGGGCGGCGTGTTCCGGGCGACCGAGGGCCTCCAGGAGGCCTTCGGCGAGGACCGAGTACTCGACACGCCGATCACTGAGATCGGCCTCGTCGGCACCGCCATCGGGCTCGCGATGCGGGGCTACCGACCGGTGGTCGAGATCCAGTTCTCCGGCTTCGTCCCGCCGGCCTTCAACCAGCTGGTCCAGAACGCCAGCCGCATCCGGTGGCGGACCCGAGGCGAACACACTGCGCCGATGGTCGTTCGGACGCCGTACGGCGGCGGCGTTCGGGCCCTGGAGCATCACTCCGAGAGCCTCGAAGGCGCCTACGGGCACATCCCCGGCCTCAAGGTCGTCGTGCCGAGCACTCCCCATGACACGAAAGGGCTGCTGATCGCCGCCATCCGCGACCCGGATCCGGTGCTCGTCCTCGAACCGAAGCGGCTCTATCGGGCGACCCGGGGTCCGGTTCCGCCCGAGGACTACACCGTGCCGATCGGCGAGGCGACCGTCAGGCGACCCGGCACGGACGTCACGGTCGTCTCGTGGGGGGCGATGATGGAGCCGACGTTGGAGGCCGCCGAGAACCTCGCCGAGACGGGCATCGACGCCGAAGTCGTCGACCTGCGCAGCATCTCGCCGCTCGATCGGGCCACGGTGATCGAGTCGATCAAGAAGACCGGGCGGGCCTGTATCGTCCACGAGGCGCCGAAATCCGGGGGTTTCGGGGCCGAAGTCATCGCGAGCGTACAGGAGGAGGCCATCCTCTACCTGGAGGCGCCGATCGAGCGGGTGACCGGGTTCGACGTCCCGATCCCGATGCTGGCGCGCGAGGACCTCTACCTCCCCAATCCCCCGCGCATCGAGGAGGGCGTGAAGTCCGTCGTCGAGTTCTGAGGCCGCCGGGCCAGCAATTAAGCCCCGGACCGTCCTTGGCCGGCGCATGATCGAGCGCCTGTCGGTGACGGACACGCACCGGGACTACCGGGCCACCGTCCGCGAGTTCTGCCAGTCGTCGGTGGCCCCGCACATCGAGGAGCACGAATCGGCCGGGACCTTCCCGCGGGCAGTCGTCGAAGAGGTGGCCGAGGCGGGGTACGTCGGCGTCCAGTACCCCTCCGAGGTCGGCGGTGCGGGCCTCGACTACCGGTCCTACGCCATCAGTATGGAGGAGCTTTCCAGGTGTTGGAAACTGGTCGGCGGCGCGGTCAACATCGCCGTCGCCCTCGTGGGGTATCCGCTGGCTACCTGGGGCGCGGATTGGCAGCAGGCCGACTGGCTTCGGCCGATCAACGAAGGCGAACACATCCCGGCGGTCGCGATCACGGAGCCGGACGCCGGGAGCGACGCGGGCGCGGTCGAAACCACGGCCCGTCCGGCGGCTGATCCGGATGCGGAACTCGAGGCCGGTCCCATCGAAGCCCACCGGGCGGACGAGGAGCTGGTCCTCAACGGCCACAAGGTCTGGAGCACGAACGCGTCCATCGCGGATTTCCTCCTGGTGCTGGCCCGGACGGGTGGCGAGGGCGCCGGCGGCTTATCGTTGGTCGGGGTTCCTCAACCGCATGACCGAGACGGGGTCGAGGTCGTTCGCGACATCCCCTGCCTGGAGGGCGAGGCGGCGATCGAGACCGAGCTCCGGTTCGACGACGTCCGGGTGCCGGCGGGGAACATCGTCGGGGAGGCCGGACGGGGGTTCCGATACATGATGGAGGGCCTGGATATCGGCCGGATCGGCACGGCGGCCCAGGGCGTCGGCGTGGCCCAGGCGGCCCTCGAGGCGAGCCGAGACTACGCGGACGAGCGCGAACAGTTCGGGCAGCCGATCCGCGAGTTCCAGGGGATCGGGTTCAAGCTCGCGGACATGGCGACGGACGTGGAGGCCGCCCGGCTGTTGACCCTGGCCGCAGCCGACCAGCGTGACCGCGACGAGCGGGTGACCAAGCGCGCAGCGATGGCGAAGACGTTCGCGACCGATGCGGCGATGGATGCGGCGACCGAGGCCATCCAAATCCACGGGGCGCGCGGCTACTCCGAGGACTACCCCGTCGAACGCTACTTCCGGGTCGCCAAGGGGATGCAGATCTACGAGGGCACCAACGAGATCAACCGGCTGGTGATCGCCAGGCGGCTCTACGAATAATGGCTCTGACGGGGGATCGGCGCTGACGATGGAGGTCACCACGATCGATGGTGGCACCGGGGAGCTCTACGGGCACTGATGGCGATGATTGGCGGGGCCGGACAGGGCTCGTTGGTCCACTGGAAAGCCTGACAGTCGAAACGTTCAACTATGGCGCTGGGGTAGCAACGTCGCGTCAGGGTTCGTGGTCTAGACCGGTTATGACACCTCCTTGACATGGAGGAGATCGGCGGTTCAATTCCGCCCGAACCCATCGCGACTTCCTGATTTCGTTCGGCCTACAGGCACAGCTCTGATTCCCGGGCGAAGGCGGTGGCAGGCCTTCGAAGACGATCGTCCAAATGGGCATCTCCGACGAGATCGATGTGTGGAACTCCGGATCCCGGGGGCATCCAGCGGCACAGGCAAAACTGTCTGCCGGTTGCGAGTCGGACGATCGGATCCGTCGGCACCCGTGCCGTTCGTCCGGATGTTGTTCAATACCGCGTCGCCCGGAAATGCAGTGGGGTCATTCCCGATTCGACCCACGTTAGTCGGACGTAACTCTTCGTTAGAGCCCTCTTACAAAGTGGCTTGTCAATTATAGACCGACATAAGCTCGGAGGCTCTCACGACGGAGCCGTCCGGCGCCGAACCC
>CAZKPC010000122.1:0-3972 GCA_964554565.1 uncultured Halobacteriales archaeon | reverse complement strand
CCAGCGCCGAGGGTCACGAGCGCCGCCAGTTCGCGGCCAGCAACCCCGCAAAGGCTGACGAAGTGGCCGCGATCCTCCGGGAGCACGCCGGCCAGAAGGCGCTGGTCTTCGTTGAGTACCTCGACCAGGGCGATCAGCTCGCGGAACAGCTCGGCGTTCCGTTCATCAGCGGTCGGACGCCACACGCGGAACGCGGTCGCCTGTTCGAGGAGTTCCGGGCCGGCGATCGATCCGTCCTGGTCGTCTCTCGTGTCGGGGACGAGGGGCTGGACCTGCCGTCGGCGGAGGTGGCGATCGATGCGTCCGGCCTGGGAGGCTCGCGACGACAGGGGGCCCAGCGCGCCGGACGGACGATGCGGCCGGTGGGCCGCGCGCTGCTCTACGTGCTGGCGACGCGAGGTACGCGGGAGGAGGAGTTCGTCAGGCGGCGGATGCGCCACCTCGCCGGCAAGGGGATCCGCGTTCGGGAAGCCCCGGCCGTGACCGGGGAATAGGTTCAAAGGACCGCGCGCCGAACGGCGCGGCGTGGCTGCCGATCCCGGCTCCGACCGGCACGATCGACTCGAGCGACATCCGCAGGAAGGTCCGGGCAACTCCTTGAGCGGTTGGCCGGCGGTCCGCTCGCCGTGGCGGGTGGCCTTGAACTACCTCGTGATCGTGATCGCGAGACACAGCCCCAGCCTGCGGTTGAAGAACTGGCTCTTCCGGCGGTTAGGGATGTCTGTGGCGGCCGGCGCGGTCTGGGCCCTCGAATCGACGCCCGACGTCTTCTGGCCCGAGCACATTACGGTGGGCGAGGACGCCATCATCGGGTACGATGTCACGGTGCTCTGTCACGAGTTCCTGCAGGACGAGTACCGAACGGGCGAGGTGGTCATCGGGGAGCGGGTGATGATCGGCGCCGGAACGGTCGTCCTTCCCGGCGTGCGGATCGGCGCGGACGCCAGCATCGGGGCCAATTCGGTCGTGTCCCGCGACGTGCCGGCCGGGGCGAACGTCGCCGGCGTCCCCGCGACTCCCCGGGATGCCGGTGAGTGAACAGCGGGGTTCTCAATCGGACCGATAGCGGACGACGCCGTGCTTAAACACCCGCCGGTTCGGAATCACGACCTCCGCGCCGTCACGATCCACCCGGGTCACGAGGATCGTGATCTCCTGGACGATCCCGCGGTCGTCGCCGATCTCCACCTCGTCACCGATCCCATACGGCTGGTTCAAAAGCAGGTACAGGCCCGCGGCCCCCGAGGCCAGGAGGTCCCGGAAGGCGAGGGCGCCGAAGAACACGAGGCCGAACATGTACACCGCCAGCATGACCAGCAGGGCGCTCGTGGCCACGTCGACCTGGGCGAGCGCGACGAGGGCCGCCACGTAAACGACGGTGTACTTCGCGACCGCCGGGAGGACGCCCACCTGGGGGACTTTGATGCCTTTCAGCCGCTCGGAGATCACGAGAGCGACCTTGTCGGCGACCACGACGCCCACGATCAGCACGATCGCCGCGACGAAGACCTTCGGCAGCAGCCCGGTCATCCCCGCCAGGAAGCGCTCGAGATACCGGACATTGGCCACCGAGAGCGCCGCCAGCACGGCGATCCCGACGATGAACCACATGCTCAGCTCGCCGATGATGGCCACCGTCGAGGAGCCGACGCTGCGCACCGTTCGTTCGAAGGCGGTCCCGTCGACGGCCTCCGGAACGCCGGCCCGAACCAGCAGTCGTCGGCTGAGCCGGTTGACCAGGTAGCCGAGGATCAACCCCACCAACACGATGCCGCCCGCCAGCGCTAACCGGCGGGGCACCTGGGCGAGCAGCTCGGCCACAGTGACCATTCAGTAGGCCTCCGGATCCAGCTCCAGCCGGAGATCGCCGCCCTTGAACGCCCGGACCAGCCCGTCGCTCTCCGACAACACGATCGCGACGGCGTTGGTATCCCGGGTGATCGAAGCGGCCGCCAGGTGCCGGGTGCCGAGCCCCTTCGGGATGTCGGTGCCCTCCGCGGACGGTTCGAGGTATCGATAGGCGCTAACGATCTTTCCGGAGTCGGAGATCACGAAGGCGCCGTCCAGCCGGGAGAACTCCTTGAGCATCACGTTCACGATGGAGTCGCCGACGTTCACGTGGGACTTCTCGAAGGGGTTGTAGCTCAAGGGTCGGGACTTGTTCATGACCTTCCCGGCATCGCCGACCACGAAGAGCGCGCCCACGGGTTCCCCTTTCTGCCCCTTGCGGCCCAGTTCGATGACCAGCTCGAAGACGTCCCGGATGACGGTCGGCTCGGCGCGGGCGTTGGTGAACAGGTCGTAGATCCCGGTGTGCATCGATTCGCCCGCCCGGACCCGGAAGACCGCATCGAGGTCACTCCCGAACACCGAGAGCAGACAGGCGACGTCGTCCCCGTCATCGACCAGCTCGTGCTCGAGCGCGCCCTCCAGCCCGTACCGGATACGATCCCGGACGTCGTCGAAATCCAGGGGCAGTTCGACGAAGGCGTCCGCCTCGACCGCGTTCTCCTCGCCGACGACGAACACCGGCGTCTCCGTGCCGTCCTCGTACCGATCAAGCTCGGAGGCCGACGGGGCGAACAACGCCACGGCGTCCACGTCCGCGACGAGTTGGCCCACCGCGGCCTCGAGATCGCTCATTAGCCGACAGCGACGGGACGACCGCGAAAATAGTTTGTGGCGTTGGCTGACAGGTGGCTGACGGACCGCCGCCGTTCGGGAAATTACTCCGCCGGGACCTCGTCGGGGAGCTCGCCCAGGAAGGCTGACTCCCAGTCGCGGCGGGCCTCGAGCTCCCGATGGCCGCGGCGGGTCAACGAGTAGGCGTTCGTCCGGTCGTCGAGCTGACCCTTATCGACCAGGCCCTTCTCCACCAGGACGTCGAGGTTCGGGTACAACCGACCGTGATTGATTTCGGTGCCGTAGTAGTCGTCCAGGTCGTCCTTGATGGCGAGCCCGTGAGGTTCCTCGTTCCCCGCGATCACGTAGAGCAGATCGCGCTGGAACCCGGTGAGGTCGTGCATAGCACGCCGTTTTTACCGACTACCCGACATAAAAGTATCGAGACAGGTTGGCCCTAGCAGCGTCCATCGACAGCAGCTAAGTCGATACCTGTTCTGCCAAGGAGGCCCTCGCTTACGGGGAGATATCGGTCGTACGGAACGAGTTGATCGGCAATCGTTGAACCGCGCCGCTCATGTCGAGAACACGATTGGACGGTCGGTCGTATTACCAGGCTATAACGTCGATCGGGGAGTAGTTACGGAGAACCTTGGCGACCCGGCACGGGTCGAACCAAGCCCGTCTTCGACCCCTCGATCTCCGCGGCCAGGGGTGGGCACGCAAGCGTTAATCCGCCGCCCGCCGCTCACCCGAATATGTCGGAAGAAGCGATGGGGCGGTTTCCGGTGCCAGACGTCGAGGACCTCCCACAGGATGTCCGCGACCGGATCGAGGCGGAAACCGAACGGGCCGGCTTCACGCCGAACGTGTTCCGGGCGTACGGATACCGACCGGCCCATTTCCGGGCGTTCTTCGCCTATTACGACGCGCTCGTTGACGAGAGCGAGCTGATCCGTCCGGAGATCGAGATGATCGTGGTCACGGTGAGCGGCGTCAATGACTGTCTCTACTGTGTGGTGGCCCATGGAGCGATGCTCCGGATCTACGCGGAAGCGCCGAAGCTAGCGGATCAGCTCGCCACGAACCACCGGTCGGCTGAGCTCTCCGCGCGCCACCTGGAGATGTTGGACTTCGCGGTACAGCTCACTGAAGATCCGGGGACCGTCGACGATGCCGACGTCCGGGCCCTCCAGGACGCCGGCTTCAGCCGTCGCGCGGTTTGGGACATCGCCAGCGTGACGGCGTTTTTCAACCTCTCGAACCGGATGTCGACGGTCGCTGACATGCGGCCGAACGAGGAGTTCTACCAGATGGGCCGGGACTGAGTCCGAATCCATCGGTCCGATC
>CAZKPC010000121.1:0-3973 GCA_964554565.1 uncultured Halobacteriales archaeon | reverse complement strand
GACATCATTCAGGCGGCCCGCGAAGAAGCGGACGTCGGCGGGTTCGAGACCGGCTCGACCGTCCTGCAGCGCCGCGAGGAGATCGGCAAGCTCACGTGGGGCGTCCCGGCGATCGACGAGCTGCTCGGGGGCGGTGTCGAGACCCAGTCCATCACCGAGGTCTACGGCGAGTTCGGCTCCGGGAAGTCCCAGGTGACCCACCAGTTGACGGTCAACGTCCAGCTCCCCCGCGAACACGGCGGGCTCGAGGGGTCGGCCATCTTTATCGATTCGGAGGACACGTTCCGGCCGGAACGCATCGACCAGATGGTGCGCGGGCTCGACGACGAGGTCATCGCGGACACGATGGAGCTGCACGGCGTCGACGGCGATCCGGACGACGAGGCTGCGCTCGAGGCGCTCGTCGAGGTCATGCTCGACAACATCAACGTGGCGAAGGCCTTCAACTCGAACCACCAGATCCTGCTGGCCGAGAAGGCCAAGGAGCTCGCGGCCGAGGCCGAGGACGACGAGTTCCCGGTGCGCGTGCTCTGTGTCGACTCGCTGACCGCGCACTTCCGCGCCGAGTACGTCGGCCGGGGGACGCTCGCCGAGCGCCAACAGAAGCTCAACAAGCACCTCCACGACCTGATGCGGGTCGGCGACATCCACAACGTCGCGGTCGCGGTGACCAACCAGGTCGCCGCGAACCCCGACTCCTTCTTCGGCGACCCGACCCAACCCATCGGTGGGAACATCCTCGGCCACACCTCGACGTTCCGGCTCTACCTCCGGAAGTCGAAGAACAACAAGCGCATCGTGCGCCTGGTCGACGCGCCCAACCTGCCCGACGGCGAGGCCGTGATGCGCGTCGAGGAAGCCGGCCTGATGCCCGAGTAGCCGCGGCGGACGCTTCGACCGGTTCTGACGGCGTTCCGACGCC
Source organism: uncultured Halobacteriales archaeon (assembly GCA_964554565.1). Classification (GTDB taxonomy): domain Archaea; phylum Halobacteriota; class Halobacteria; order Halobacteriales; family Hikarchaeaceae; genus CAZKPC01. The sequence continues at coordinate 3,051 of CAZKPC010000121.1, read as the reverse complement.
GAACCCGTTCGTTCGGTTACCGACTGGCGTGAGCCCGGAATGGGGCGCTGTATCGCGGGGAGAGTAACTTTTAACCGCGGTCAGTCTGCGGATTCCCACAATCTTGGAACAACCGCACAATTCTATATTTATGCCAGGCAATTCTCAACCGTGATGCGACAATGACCGGATTCGCGATCGTCCTGGCTTCGCCAGGGTTGGAAAAGCTGCAAGCGGTGGCGAACATCGCGTCCGTCGCCGCGGCGTCCGACATCCCCGTCGAGATCTTCGCGACCATGGACGGCTTGGAAGCCTTCGATCGCGAGACCGTCGAGAACGGCGACTTCGAGATGGGGCCCGTGGCCCAGGCCATGATGGCCTCGGAGAAAGGCGAGATGCCGCTGTTCACCGAGAGTTTAGCCCAAGCGAAGGAGATCGGGCCGCTGAAGCTCTACGCCTGCGAGCTGTCGATGGACCTGCTCGACCGGTCGCTCGACGACTACGTCGACCTGTTCGACGACGTCCTCGGCGTCTCGGGGTTCCTAACCGTCGCTCAAGACAAGAACGTCATCTTCGTCTGAGTGAACCACTCGACCAACAACCCATCCCACCAAACCAATGAGCCAATCAATCTCACCCGACATCGTCGTTGACTCGCGCGGCGCGACCTGCCCCGGCCCGCTGATGGACCTCATCGGCAAAGTCAAAACAGCCGACGAGGGGACCGTGTTCGAACTCCAGACCTCCGACTCCTCCTCCAGCCATGACGTGCCGGAGTGGGTCGAGAAGGCCGACCACGAACTCCTCGATATCGTCGAGCACGATGACTACTGGAGTATCTTCGTCCGGACGACGGAGTAATAGCGCCGTGCCCGAACGCGTCGCCATCGTCGGCGGCGGCACTGGTGGCACCGTCGTCGCCAACCGGCTCGCCGACGAATTGTCGACCGAAATCGACGCCGGTGAGGTCGAGGTGACGTTGGTCACCGACGACCCTGACCACGTCTACAAGCCGACGTTCCTGTACGTCGCTTTCGGCAAGCGGGAGGCCGCCGACGCCCGACGGCCGCTGACCGAGCTGCTGCACCGCCGGGTGGACCTCGAGATCAACCGCGTCCTGGACATCGACGTCGATGCCGAGACGCTCACGCTGCAGGACGGTGATCAAACGATGGGCTACGACCACCTCGTCCTGGCGACCGGCGCCAAACTCGAACCGGAGGAGGTGCCCGGCCTGACGGAGGGCGGCCACCACTTCTACAGCGCGAAGGGCGCCGAGCGGCTCCGGGACGCGCTCGCGACCTTCACCGACGGTCGGATCGTCCTCTCGGTTATCGGCGTCCCCCACATGTGTCCGGCCGCACCGGTCGAGTTCACCCTCATGGCCGACGACTGGTTCCGCCAACGCGGAATCAGAGAGGACATCGATCTCGTCTATACCTATCCCATCCAGCGCGCCCACGGCATCCAGTCGGTCGCCGACTGGGCGACCGAGGAGTTCGACGAGCGGGGCATCACGCTGGAAACGTTCTGTAATCCCGAGGAGGTGGATCCGACGTCGCAAGTGATGCACACCATGGAGGGCGACGCCATCGAGTACGACCTCCTGGTCGCCATCCCGCCCCACCGCGGTGACGCTCTCATCACGAACGCCGGACTCGGCGCCGATGGCTGGGTCGATGTCGACAAGCACACGCTCGAGGCGACCGCGGGTGAGGACGTCTACGCCATCGGCGACACCGCCGACGTCCCGACGAGCAAGGCCGGCAGTGTCGCTCATTTCCAAGCGGGCGTCGTTGCGGACCGGATCGCCAGTCGCGTCCGCCGGCAGGTGCCCACGGCCCGGTACGACGGCAAGACCATCTGCTTCGTCGAGAGCGGCATGGACGAGGCGACGTTCCTGACCTTCGAGTACGGCTCGGAGCCCACGGTCCGCGAGCCCTCGCGGTTCGTCCATTGGACGAAGCTCGCGTACAACGAGTCCTACTGGCTCACCGCCAGGGGGCACCTATGAGCGAACCCGAACCCACCGGGCTGCCGGATGACCTCGAAACCGCCCTCGCAGAGAACGATGACGAGCTCGTCCACCTGCTGAACGAGCTCGATACCGTCGGCCAGACCGTCGACCTGCTCTCGTTCGCCGCCGAGGCGCTCGACGACGAGATGGTCGTCATGCTCGCCCGGACCGCTGATCAACTCGGCGAACTCGCCGATACCGCGAGCGAGCCCGAGACCGTCCAGGGGCTGCAATCCATGCTCGTTGCCGTGGGTGACGCGGCCGACGAACCGCCGGAGCGAGTCGGCACGCTGGGCCTGCTCCGATCGCTCCGCGATCCCGAGGTCCAGCTGGGCCTTGGGTTCATCCTGGCCATCGCCCGGGCCCTCGGTCAGGAATTGAACCGACGCGAGGAGGTCTAACGGCCGACCGATCCAACGATCACCACAATCATGAGCACTACCACCGAGAGGCCAGTCGAACAGCCAGAACTGACAGACCTACAGGAGCGCCTCGACGAACTGGAGGCCCAGGTCGCCGAGTACGCCGACGACCAAGAGCAGGCACCGAAGATGGACATCATCGCCATCCACGGCACGCTCGACATGGCCTACCCGACGCTCATCCTCTCGAGCGTCGCCGCCGCTTTCGATTGGGACGTCACGGTGTTCGCGAGTTTCTGGGCGCTGGATCTGCTCCACGAGGAGAACTCGAAGAACCTCAAGATCTCGGCCCTCGGCAACCCCGCGATCCCCATGCCGAACCTGATGAGCGTGATGCCGGGCGGGGACCGGCTGGCAACCATGATGATGAAGCGCCAGATCTCCGGCATCGGCACCGAAACCGTCGAGGAACTCATCGAGCGAGCGATGGACGCTGGCGTGCGGTTCCAGGCCTGTGGCCTGGCGATGGAGCTCATGGGTTACGAGGAGGACGACTTCCTGGACGGCGTCGAGACCAACGTCGGCGCCGGGGCCGCTTTGCTTGACATGGCCGACTCGGACATCCAGCTGGTCATCTGAGCGGCGCCGGTCAGCCCGCCCGCCGGACGACGGCCCACGACACCGCCACTGATG
>CAZKPC010000120.1:0-3989 GCA_964554565.1 uncultured Halobacteriales archaeon | reverse complement strand
CGGGCTGACGGCGGCGAAACCGTCTGTTCGACGTGCGGGCTCGTCGTCGCGGAGGACCAGCTCGACCGGGGGCCGGAATGGCGCTCGTTCGAGGCCGATACCCGGGAGCGGACCGGCGCGCCGCTGACGCGGAGCCGGCACGATCGGGGCCTCTCGACGGTCATCGGGCGCGGCAGCGACAAGCTCTCCGGGCGGAAACGTCGACAGCTGGCTCGCCTCCGCCGCCATCACAACCGAGCGAAGATCGGCTCCAAGGCGGAGCGGAACCAAGTCTATGCCTTCACCGAGATCCGCCGGATCACGAGCGCCCTGTCCCTCCCGAATTCGACCCGCGACCGGGCGTGCATGTTCTTCGAACGCGCCCAGGAGCAGGACCTGCTCCGGGGCCGCTCGGTCGAAGGATTCGCCGCTGCAGCTCTCTACGCCGCTTGCCGGGTCTCCGGCCTTTCGCGGACGATGCGGGAACTCGCGGCCGTCGCCCGGGCCTCGCCGTCCGAACTTCAGGTGGCCTACGACGCCATGAATCGCGACCTGGGGCTGCCCACGGGGCCCATCGATCCGGGAGAGTACCTCCCCCGCTTCGCCAGCGAGCTCGACGTGCCGCCGATCATCGAACAACGGGCCCAGGAGTACGCGACGGAGGTCCGTGAGGAGGGTATCGGCACGGGTCGGCATCCGGCTGGCGTGGCGGCCGCTTGTCTCTATGCGGCAGCGAAGGCCCAGTGCTATCCGCTGACCCAGGACGAGGCCGCGGACGTCGCCGACGTGACGCCGGTGACGCTCCGGTCGACATACATGGACCTGCAGGACTGACGCCGCCACCCTGCGCCCGCCGGGTGCTCGATAGCCCATCAGGCCGAGAGCCTGCGTCAGGCAAAGGTCACCAACGTCGAGTCTGGACACGTCATGGACGCGGTCCCGAAGGACCTGCGCGACGGCAGCCGGCTGGTATTCATACCGCGGCCCGGGAACGACACGTTGAGGGTCCGGGGCACCGAGGACGGCGTAACTGATGGGGAGAGGCGGTGATGCTCGTTCGGCAGGGAAGCGCTCGAGAGCCCCGGCGTTATCGAAAGGGGCAACCGAACCGACGCCCGTGTGCTCCCGTTCGCCTGGAGCCGATCCCGTCCGGAGACGGCCGTCTAAAGGCTGTCAGCCTCCTGGCAGACGACGAGCGGCTGATGCCGGCGCCCGTGGCCAAAGCTTCAATGCCACCGTCCCGATAGCCCCGATATCCGCCCGTAACGGGCCCTCGACGGGCCGGCACCACCGATGACAGGAAGCATCTCGAACGTCGTCCTGCTCACCGTGGATTCCTGGCGGGCCGATGCGCTCGGCAGCCACATGCCGGTCGCGTCGGCGCTGGCGGCCGACGGGACGCGGTTCGACCGGGCGTTCGCTCAGGGGAACTGGACGCCCTTCTCCTTCCCCAGCCTGCTGGCCTCGCGGCCGGCCTTCGCTGACACGGGCGAGATCGGCGTCAGCGGCGGCACCACCCTCGCCGAAGCCTTGTCGGCGGCCGGTCTTTCCACGGCCGGGTTCAACGCCGCGAACGGCTTCCTGACCAGCCACTGGGGATACGATGCCGGCTTCGACGAGTTCGAGTCCTTCGTGGAGGGCGCCGACGGCTATCTCAGCCGGTTCCTCGCCACCCATCCGACGGTCTCCTCATGGGTCGCCCTCGCCAAGTCGCCGTTCCGCCGGCTGGCCGCCGCGCTCCGCGGCCGCACGACCGACCGCCCGTTCGCGGACGTCTCCAGGCTGATGGAGGTCGAGGACCGCGGCACCGACTTCATCGAGACCGCCGACCAGCCGTTCTTCCTCTGGCTGCACTACATGGACGCCCACACGCCGTACGTCCCCGCTCCCCGGCACTTGCGAGAGGTCTCGGGCGACCGGCTGGGCACCCATCGCATGCTGGCGGCCCACATCCGCGCCGGGCTCGGCCGCGGCGTCAGCGACCGCGAACTGGCCGGTCTCCGGACCCTTTACCGGGCGACCCTCCAGCAGGTCGATGCGAGCATCGGCCGCGTCCTGGACAGCCTCGACGCCGCCGGTGCCCGCGACGAGACGGCCGTCGTCCTCGTCGGGGACCACGGTGAGGAGTTCATGGAACACGGCCACCTCGCCCACTACCCGAAACTCTACGACGAACTGGTCCACGTCCCGCTGGCGATCGACGTGCCGGGGATCGAGCCGTCGACCGTTGAGGACCACGTCGGCCTCGACGCCATCGCCCCGACGGTTTGTGATCTCCTCGACGTTCCCGCGCCAGGCCGCTGGACGGGCGAGAGCCTGCTGCCGGCCATGACGGGCGCCGACCGCCCCCGCGACGAGCCCGTTATTTCAGTGGCCGTCCGGGGGGACGACATCACCCAGCAGCCGATCCCCCGCGCGCTGTCGGAGGGCGAACTGCTGGTGAGCGGCCGCGACGCCGACTGGACCTTTATCGAGCACAGCGAGTCCGGACACCAGGAGCTGTACCACCGCCCGTCCGATCCGGAACAGCAGGAGGACCTGTCGGCGAACCCGGATGCGGCGGCCGAAGCAGCGCTCGAGCGGCTCCGGCCGGCAGTCCGGGCCCACGCCGACCGGCTTTCGGGCACGGAAGCAGCCGCCGATGCCGAGCCGGTGGAGGACGGCCTGGCCCAGCAGCTCGAGGCCCTCGGGTACAAGTAATGGTGGGGAGCCGGGTGGACGCCCTGCGGTCGTTCCTCCGCGCGCTCTTGACGGGTCCTCACCAGGTGATGCTCCGGCGCTTCGTCGTCGTCGGCATCGGGGCCGCGACCATCCAGCTCCTCTTGCTGGCCGCTCTCGTCGAGTGGGGCGGCATCCAGTACCTCATCGCCGCCCTGCTGGCCATCGAGACCACGATCGTCCTGCAGTACTTCGTCAACAACGCCTGGACGTTCCGGGCGTCGATGCACACGACGCTCCGGGAGTACCTCACCGGCCTGCTGCGGACCAACGTGGTTCGGGGGACCGCCATTCCGATCCAGCTCGGCGTCCTCTGGGGGCTGGTCTCGATGCTGGACGTGTTCTACCTCGCGGCGAACGTGTTCGCGATCGGCGTCAGCGGGCTCTACCGCTACGCGCTGGACTTCTCCTGGACCTGGGGCTGAGGCAAACGGGACGGCTCAGGTCGTCCGGAGGTGCCCGGTCGCCGGCTCGTAGACCTCGCCGCGCTGCCGGAGTTTCTCGATCTCGTGTTCCACCTTCGACTCGTCGATCCCGGCCTCCCCCGCCCGACTGATGACCTCGTCCACGGGCGCGCCCTCCTCGTACTCGGTCTCGATCTCCTTGATGAGCGCCCGAATGCTCTTGATCCGGTCGCGCTGGGTCTTCGACGTCCCGGTCTCGATCACGTCGGCGTCGAACTGCCCGGTCTCCGGGTCGACGCCGATGTCCTTCAGGCTGTTCCGGACGATCTCGACCACGCGTTCGGCGTCCTGGACCTCGACCGTATCGGACAGCCGGACCCGGGCGCTGGCCTCGGCCAGCCGCACCAAGGCCTCGAGCTTCCGGGCCGTGATCGGGACCGGCGAGTCCTCCTCGGTGCCGCGTGCGCGCAGCTCGACGTAGAAGTCGCGGATCGTTTTCCGGGCCTCGTCAGTCATCGAGGGGTAGACGTTCCGCTTCGCGTAGGCGATGTACTTCCGGAACAGCTCGGGTTCGACGGCGGGCATGACGGTATCGGCCGCCGCGTCGACGTCCTCGTCGGTCACGGTCGGCGAGGCCAGCTCGTTGACCTGGGTCCGCAGCTCGCCAGCGTAGTTCGTCCGGAGGATGTGGTCGGCCAGCTCGGCGTCCCGCTCCTCGTCCGGGGCGTCCGTCACCGTGAAGATCAGGTCGAACCGGGAGATGAGCGCCGGTTCGAGGTCGATCTGTTCGGCGATCGGCTCGTACTGGTCGAACCGTCCGTATTTGGGGTTCGCGGCCCCGAGGAGGGCACATCTCGCTTTGAGGGTCGCGTTGATTCCGGCCTTCGA
>CAZKPC010000119.1:0-4030 GCA_964554565.1 uncultured Halobacteriales archaeon | reverse complement strand
GCGAATGATTTCGACTGCATCATCTCCGATTACGATATGCCTGGGATGAACGGCATTGACTTCCTTCAGGCCGTCCGAGAGGACTATCCGGACCTGCCGTTCATTCTCTTTACTGGCAAGGGCAGTGAAGAAGTCGCCAGTGAGGCTGTTTCGGCGGGTGTTACAGACTACCTTCAGAAACAAGGAGCCAGTGAACAGTACGAACTGCTCGCCAACCGTGTCACCAACGCTGTCGAACAGCGACGCGCCCGCACTCAGGCAGAGGAAAGCTATCGAGTCAGTTCCGTCGTCCGAGAGATCAATCAGGCCCTCGTTCAGGCGACGAGTCGTGAGGAAATCGATCACCGCGTCTGCCAGATCCTCACCGACGCTGACCCCTACGTTTTCGCCTGGATCGGTACTCTCAATCCCGCGACAGGTCGTATCGAACCCCGAGGGGCCGCTGGCATCGGCGAGGACGAGTATCTCGATAACATCAGCGTAACTGTTGACGACAGCCCGACGGGGCACGGCCCCGGTGGGACCGCCTATCGAGAAGATCGCGTCGTCGTATCTCAGAACATCGATCAAGACCACGCATTCGGGCCCTGGCGTGAGGACGCTGGCGAACAGGGCTATCGGGCCGTCGCAGCGATCCCACTCACCCACGAGGAGACCCAGTATGGCTTACTCGGCGTCTATGCCCACCGGACTGACGCGTTCGATGAATCCGAGCGCGAACTGTTGGGGGAACTCGGTGACACCATCGCTCACGCCTACCATCGTCTGGACATTCAACAGGAGTATGAAGACCAGTATCGGTACCTGTTCGAAGAAGCACCGGTCATGTTCACCTTCACCCGCGAAGTGGACGGCGAACCGATCATCGAGGAGTGTAACCAGTTGTTCGCTGAGACACTTGGATATTCTCGTGAGCACTTGCGGGGGACCCGCCTGGCGGAGGTCTACACTGAGGAGTCCGCCCGAGCACTCATCGAAGGTGGCGGCTACGACCGTGCACTCTCCGGTGAGTTCGTCCGCGAACAGCGCGAGTTCGTCACCAGCGATGGCGATATCGTCACCACATTGCTCCGGGCCACACCACGACGCGACAGTGAGGGCGAACTCATCGGCACTCATGCTCTCTTCGTCGATATAACGCGCAGGAACGAACGGCTCTCCTCCCTCTTCGAGCAGTTCCCGGAACCAGTGATCGCGTATGCTCACGAGAACGGTGACCCGTACATCAAGCAGGTCAACGAAGCCTTCACCCGGACGTTTGGATACGAAACCGAGGAGGCGGTCGGCCAGAACGTTGACAGCCTGCTCGTCCCTGACGACCGTCAGGCCGAAGCCGAACGCATTGACGATCGAGTCCAAGCGGGCGAAGGCATCGACGAACTATTGCGGCGCGAGACCCGCACTGGGCTGCGAGACTTCCGCTTTCTGAATATCCCGTTATCCGCTGGAGGTGCGATCGACGGGTACGCAATCTATGCGGACGTGACTGAGCGCAGACGGCGTGAGGAAGAACTCAGACAGGAACAGAACCGTTTCCAGACGCTGTTTGAGCATCTCAGCCAACCGTTGGTTGAAGTCGAATACGACGGCCCTGACCCCATCGTGACAGACGTCAATCAGGCATTCGAAGAGACGTTCGGCTACGATGCCTCTACAATCGTTGGAGAATCACTTGACACCTATATCGTTCCCGAGGGCTACCAAGAGGAGGCCGAAGATATCAACCAGCACGTCCGCGGAGGGGGTGAACTCGTCTCGCGGGAAGTCACGCGCCGGACAGCCGATGGATTACGAGAGTTCTTCCTCGAAAACGCGGTCTACGAGGATGGCTCGGGTGGGTTTGCTATCTATACTGATGTGACCGAGCAACTGGAGCGGGAACGGACCCTGCGCCGGCTCGTCGAGGACATCGATGCCCTGATCGATACCGACAGCACGGAAGAGACGTGCGAGGTCGCGAACGATATCGCCGGCCACGTGTTGGACGTGCCGTTGGTAGGCATCCACCTGCTTTCGGATGACGGGGACCGGCTCGAAGCCGTCGCCGCACGGGACGAGGTCCGCGATGAATTCGGGGTGCCCCCGTCCTATGACCGGAACGGCAACGAGGCCGTGGAGGAACTCGTCTGGGAGGTCTTTCAGTCAGGAGAATCACGCTATATCGAAGACACTCGCAATCACGCCGGGCTTGCCGAGGAAACTCCAGCACGTTCAGGTCTCATGCATCCATTGGATGACTACGGCGTTTTGATCGCCACCACCCCGGAACCAAACGGCTTTGATGAGACCGAGCGCGCCTACGTAGAGCTGTTGGGCCAGGCGTTAACAGCCGTATTGGGCCGCTTCGAACGGGAAGAGCAGCTTCGCCGGCAAAACAGGCAGCTCGAAGAACTGCACCGGGCGGGACAGGAGATCATTCAGGCTGATACACGCCTCAATATCGCTGAACGAGTGGTCGATGGAGCCCAGTCGATCCTCAAGTATCCCATTACCATGGTCCGATACTACGATGAGTCGGTCGGTGGACTCGTTCCAGCCGCGGCAACCGACGAAGTCCACGACGTCTTCGAGTCCCGGACGACGTTCACGCCCGAAGGTGGAAGCCTCAATTGGTCCGTCTATGAATCGGGGTCGCCGGCCGTTTTCGATGATCTCAACGAACACGAGCAGGCAGTCGATTCCGATACGCCGGTGCAGAGCCTCATGATCCTGCCGATCGGCGAGCATGGGACGATCAGTGTCGGCTCCACGGAGGTGGATCGCTTCGACGAGGGGGATCTGTCGCTGACGCAGTTGTTGGCGACGACCGCCGAGCTGGCGCTCTCGAACCTCGACCGGGAGCAGGAACTGGTCAGTCAGCGCGACGAACTCCGGCGGCAAAACGAGCGGCTCGACGAGTTCACCAGCATCGTCAGTCACGACCTTCGGAACCCGCTCAGCGTCGCCGAGGGGCGGCTGGAACTCGCGGCCGAGGAGTGCGAGAGCGAGCATCTGGATGCAGCGGGTCAAGCGCTCGGGCGAATGGGCACGTTGATCGATGACCTGCTGTCCTTGGCCAGTGTCGGACGAGACGTCGGCCAATTTGAACCCGTGGCGCTATCGGACCTCGTCGAACGGTGCTGGAAAAACGTCGATACGGCGTCCGCTCAATTGGTAGCTGAGTCTGGGACCGGGGTCATCGCGGACAAAACCCGCCTGCAGCAACTGCTTGAGAACCTCATACGGAATGCGGTCGAGCACGGCGGTGAGACGGTCACTGTCACGATTGGCAGGCTTGAGGACGGGTTCTATGTCGCCGATGACGGTCCCGGCATCCCTGAGGACCGGCGCGAGCAAGTGTTCGATGTCGGATACTCCTCCGCGGCGGCGGGGACCGGCTTCGGCCTCAATATCGTGAAGAACATCGTGGAGGCCCATGACTGGGCCATCCGCGTGACTGACAGCGAGGCCGGCGGGGCGAAATTCGAGATAACCGGCGTCGAGTTCGCCGAGTGAACGATCTGCGCATTCTCTTCAGCACGCAGAACCTGACAACTACTGTCTGTGAGATGCTCTCATCGATGCACCCAGACCACGAATCCCTCACTGTTGACGTGAATTGAGATCGTCAGAACGTGGCTGATGGACGGGTGGCCGAAGTTCACCAACCCGTTCGTGATAAACGACAGAGACGTCTCATAGCTGTTGCAAGATACAGAGTGTGGGTGCAATAGTCTGTTTCGACCTGGAACTGGCGGATGCAGATCGTCACTGCGGCGTGATGGGTTCGACAGCCTCAGGAAGGGGGAAACTGTCCACGGGCTCAGAGAGCCCCGCAACCATCGGTGAGAACACACACGCCGGCGCGAGCGCGATCTGGCTGATATCGGCAAGCCGTGAGGCGACATGGAGGGTGATCGCAAACACGACGAGAATACTGATGAAGACCCTGAGACGACGGCTGTCAGGGCTTGTCACCCATCAACGCCAAGCTGCAAAAGGACGCTCGTCCCGTAAAGATATCGTGACGTGCACTCATGGTACACGAACG
>CAZKPC010000118.1:0-4067 GCA_964554565.1 uncultured Halobacteriales archaeon | reverse complement strand
TCGGCATCGACCGGGTGACCGACAACATCCTGTTCGACGAGAAGATGGGCGGCACGGTCCACCTCGCGCTCGGGCGGGCGTACGAGGCCAACTTGCCGGCGGGCGAGTCGGGGAACGAGTCGGCCGTCCACGCCGATCTGATCACCGATCTGCGGGACGCCGGCCGCCTCGAGGTCGACGGCGAGGTCGTCCTCGAAGCCGGCGAGTTCGACCCCTGAGGGCCGCTCGAACGGGGATTAGAGCCAAGGTGTCACGAGTAAATCAGACTATTAATAGGTTGATGTGTTCGTCCGTAAGCTGTCTATCGGCTTCGCCACTGATCGATCCACACCCGGCTTCCGGCGAGTTCATGAGATGGATAATGCTCAATGATCCGCTCAAGCGTGTGAACAGCTTTCGCCGGCGATTGACGGAGAAACACGGGATTGGTGTAGACAACGAGGCCGGCATGCTCGATTGAGTCTCCAAGCTCCCCACCGAAGTCCTTCTTGTCATGGGTGATTAACACAAGGTCATTCTCGGCAGCGTGTTGGAGCAGCTCGGCATCCGGGGTGCCTTGTCCAAGGACATCCCTCGCGCGTTTTACCGTAAACTCATTAGAACGCAAAGTGCTAATAAACACACGCGGGACGTGTTCGTCGGTAAGAAACGAAATTGTCACTGGGCCGGTTCAGGTGGACTGAGTGCCTCCTCGGAGAGGCGCGATTCCATTTCATCGCGCTCTCGTCGAAGCTCTCGCATCTCCTCAGAGTGTTCGTGATAATAAGCGAGAGCGCCGTAGATTTGAGCGAGCGATAAATCCAGTTGATCGGCAATGTCTTCCGGGGAATACCCGCCCCCAGCTACAAACTCATATATATCAAGAACACCGACACGTGTGCCCGCGATGCGAGGCTCACCGCCCAGGACATCGGCGGTACGTTCAATGCTCACCATACCTTTTGAGTTGGTCGCTTCTATACAAAAGCGTTCGTTCGCCGGATTTCATCCCCCACGAACGAAATCACCGCTCTGATTTTGACACTAGTTTTAGGGTAAAACATGTGTTCCGAACGACGTCGGATGGTGGTCAACACGGCTTAGATCGTCTATAACAGCCGATATCACCACTCACTAAAGTATGCTCCGACGGAGATTAGAGAACGCGTTTTTCGGGTCAAACTTTAGACATCCGACTGGCGTGAATCACTGCTCGGCAGGCTCACTCGTCGGCGAGCGCGTCGTAGATATCGCGGTGCTCGTCGCGGTCGGCACGAGCGACTCGAATGACGAGCTCGCGGCGGACATCCGCCATGACCGTGTCAATTGGGGCCTCGCTCATCCGTGATCCCGTCTCATCGGGCTAGCGAATTACTGTTGTGCAGATTGATCGGGATGCATAGAACGTCCGACTATCGGGCGTTGGCCGAGCTGGCCTCACCCGTCAAAGTAGCTCTCTCACGTGCCGGGAGAGCACGAGTTGGGGGAGCAAAGTCCGTCTCGATAGCCGAAGCAATATTTGGTCAAACGTCAACACCCGGGATCCTAGCGGTTCTAAGTATGAGATTCTCGAAAGTCTTCGACGACGATCGGACCAGCGGTGATTAGACAACAGCGAACGTTTCACTCTTCGGGAGCTACTTTTCTGTACCCGGTATGGCTGGGAGTGCATGCTGACACAACGTCCTGTCTCGGTCCTCGCCGTCGCAGCGCTGCTCGTCCTGGCCGGTTGCTCGGGCGTCGCTGCCAACGCATCGTCTTCGAACAACGCGGACACGACCGCGAGCAACATGACCGTCAAGCTCGTCGAGAACGAGTCCGACCCGGGCTCGAAGCTCGTGGTTTCCGGATCACACTCGGTGTCCGCGCCGCCCGACACCGCCGAAATCCACCTCAGCATCGTCGCGAGCGGCGAGTCGTCCGAAGCCGTCCGGAACGAGCTCTCCGCTGACGCGAGCGCCCTCCGGGAAGCCCTCGTCACGAACGGGCCGCTCGACGCGGAGCAACTCCGGTCCGAGCGGTTCCGGATCCGCGAGGACCGCCGCGCCCAACGCGAGCCGGACATCGATCCGTATCGAGGCTACCACCGGTTCGTCATCTCGCTCGAGTCGGTCGACAACGTCGAGACCGTCATCGACTCGGCCGTCGAAGCGGCCAACGTCGAAGTCGACCACGTCGAGTTCGGCCTCAGCGACGAGCGCCGCGCCGAACTCCGGAAGGAGGTCCTGAAGGAGGCGATGACCAACGCCCGCAGCGAGGCCGAACTCCTCGCGAGTACGGAAGGGCTGACGGTCCAGACCGCCGAGTCCGTGGTGACCGACCGCGTCCGGGTCCGCACGAGCCGGTCGCCCGTCGTGCTGGAGGCCGACGCCGCGGCGACACCGACGGCCGGGGCCAGTACCACGATCCAGGAAGGCGACGTCACGGTCACCGCCACGGTCCACGTCACCTACTCGGCCACCGAAACGGACGGCTAAGCGACTACCGTCGGTCGACCGTTCACCTTTTTCTTCCGATCCGGCGGTTATCGTCCCCTCGCACCGCAGAGCGCCGGCTCCGGGTTCACCAGCCCCGCTTGCTACGGCTCGATCGGACCGATAGGCGACGGGCCCGTCTCGAGTTCGGCGGTCCCGACCGTCAACCCGGGAAGAAGAGCACGAACAGCACGAAGAAGACCACCGCCGTCGCGACCACCGTCACCACGCCGTACCAGAGCGCCCCGAGCCCCAGGGCGACCCACTGGTAGCCGTCCTCGCCCAGGTCCGGCCCGTACCCGCTCGCTCTGGCCACCAGCCCGAGCAGGAGCCACACGGCCGGGGCGTACGCACCGGCGACCAGGACTGCCCAGCGGACGAGGTCCGTGCCCCTGAAACCGCCCGTGACGACCACGCCGCCGAGAAAGACGACCGCCTGGCCCAGGACCAGCAGCCCGGTGATCACCAGGTAGTTGACGCCAACCCGGCCGGTGGGCCAGGGTTCGAACGCGGCCCTGATCCGGGACGAGCCGAGCAGCGGGAGACAGCCGAGCCCCACGACGATCCAGAGCGCGACCGCGGCGATCAGCGGTTCGCTGTACCCCGCTACCATGCCTCGAGACTCCAAGGAGGAGGGATAAAATCGAGGCGGTTTGACGGCAGGTGCCGAGTCGCGTCGAGCTCGGCCCCCTTTCGGCGTCACGGCGATCCGGATCTCCACCACCAGTGGTATTCAAGCGCTGGGTCCATGGCTGAAATCAGGATTTGAGTCGCTCGGAACCGCCAACTCCAGTTGGTCGGGGCGGAGAGCTTCCCGGTGGCACGCCCACCGACCGGCCATCCGCCCGTTGGAGCCCTCCAGCCGGGGCCCGATGACACCGTCGAGCGGGTTCGCTCGCCTGCCAGTCAATCGTTACCAAACTCAAACGGGTGTTTGTGTCTAAGTCACTACTTAGGGGGTAGCCGGCCACGCATCGGGTATGCGACAACGGAGCCAAACGCCACAGGACGCAGCGGACGAATGGACCTTCGGCAATGCCCGCATGGAGCGGCCAGAAGTCGTCGGTAGCGAGGACATCCACGTGCGGAACTACGACCACCAATGGGGCTACGACCTCACGCTCGAAGTGTTCGATGCCGACGGGGAGGCCGTGCTCGAGACGCGGTACTACCTCCCGCCGGGCCAGTTCGAGAGCGAGATCGACGCCCTCCCGGACGGCCGCTACGCGGTCCGCGCGACGCTGGACAACCGCAAGGAAGCCACCGCGGAGTGCCGGATCGATACCGACGTCGAACACACGCTCGTGGTCGAGGTCGGCAACGGCGCGCTGAGCCTGACCGAGGGCCTGAACGCGTGACGAACCGGAGGTGGGAACGCATGGATTTCCGGACCGCGATCGACAGCCACGGCCGGTTCGCCCGCCGCTCCGGGCGGTCACTCCTGGACCGCCTCGAGGGCCCGCTGGCGGCCGTCGCCTACTGGCTCGCCGTCGGCCTCCCCATCGTGTATCTGGCCGTGCTCGTCACGGGCATCGAGAGCACTGGGGAGCTCGGCGTGTTCGTCGGGCTGCTGGCCGTCCACGGGCTCGCGCTGATCGGGGGTCGCAATTACCA
>CAZKPC010000117.1:0-4074 GCA_964554565.1 uncultured Halobacteriales archaeon | reverse complement strand
ACCCCGGACGGTGTTCGTGCGGGGCGGCGGGAGGAGCACCTTCGTGGACGGATGGAGCCCACGCCACTCGCCCCAGGACGTCAAGGAGGACGGCAGCAAGGCGAGCCGTTCTCCGGCCCGGGGACCCCGAATCGCCGCGCCGAGCAGTTGACTCCAGAGGCTCTCGGTCCGTTCGTCATACATGACCAGGTTGTCCCGCCAGAGCAGGCCGGAGACGCCGAACCGTGTTTCACGGTCGTTCACCCGACGCTCCGCGGTGACGCCGCTCCCACAGAGCGGACAATAGGTCACCAAGAGCGGGCCGCCGAGCCGGTCGTTCACGACCTCGTGCCAGTCGAGAACACGTAACGGATACGCCCGGGCCCGGCCGTCGCGCTCGACACCGATGACCGGCGCGTCGTCCGGAAGGAGCGGCCCGCCGTCGTAGGCGGAGGACTCCGGGACCTCGAGGCCCTCCCAGTCGTCCGCGAAGACCGGGTCGATCAGCGCCGGGATGTGATCCCGGGGCAGGGCCGACAGCAGCTCGCTGCGCGGGACGGGCAGGTCGACCCCGCCGATCGATTCCCGAATCGGTGACGGCGTGGCGGATCGGGGCTGGCCCGCCGATTGCGATCCGGCCGGGGATGTCGGCGGAGCGGTCGATTCCTGGCCGGACGGCGCGGCCTCCGTACAGCCGGCGAGGCCGCCCGCCAGGCCCCCGAGCACGGCCAGCCACTCCCGTCGCCGCATGTCCCGACAGACGGCGGGAGCGGGCAAAAGCCTGCGCATAGCTGGGGGTCGTTCCGCTTTCGGCCAGTGGGGGCCAGCCGGAGGTCCCCCGCCGTCCGTCGAGAACGCGTGATCGGGAGGCGGTCCGGCTTCGAGCGAGTTCGGTGAAGAACGTGGTCGGACTAGTGAGCAACGCGCTGAAGTCCGGCACCCGCTCCAGTCCTTCAACCCGGGGCGTTCTGTGGGATGGACTGGGGAATCAGCAGCCGCCCCCGTACCTTTATGCGGCTGCCTCGTCTCCGCCCGGGCGCCCATGGCCACATCCGAGCGGGACATCGATCATCTGCTGGAGGGGGCTGTCGACACGCATATCCACACCGGTCCTGACGCGTTCGAGCGACACGACACGGACTTCTCGGCGGCGCGCAAGGCGCGCGATCACGGCCTGGACGCGATCCTCATCAAGAGCCACCACTTCGAGACGGGCTCACGAGCCCAAATCGCGACCGAGGAGACCGGGTTCCAGGTCCTCGGCGGCATCACCCTCAACGAGTGGGTCGGCGGCCTGAACCCCTGGGCGGTCGACGGCGCCGCGAAGCTGGGCGTGGACTTGGTCTGGCTGCCCACCATCACCGCCGCGAACCACGTCGAACGCGGGTTCGTCCCCCATCTGGACTCCGAGACGCCACGGGGTGACGACGTGGAAGGCATCGCCGTCCTCGAGGACGGCGAGCTCGTCGATGACGCCCTCGCCGTGTTGGACCAGGTAGCCGAGAACGACCTCGCGCTGTCGCTGGGGCACCTGAGCCCCACCGAGGGTCTCGAGGTCGCCAGGGCCGCCGTCGATCGAGGGGTCCGGGAGGTCCTCTGCATCCACCCGCACGCCAACTTCCTCGACTACTCCATCGAGCAGCTCCGGACGCTCGTCGACCTGGGGGCGACCGTGGAGATCCACTACGCGATGACGACGGAGATGATGGATCACGCGGCGTCGATGGACGATTTCGTGGCCGTCGTCGAGGCGGTCGGGCCGGAGAACGTGATCATGGCCACCGACGGCGGCTCGATGCTCAATCCGCCCGCGATGGAGATGTACAAGCAGTTCATTCACGGCATGCTCGACGCCGGCGTGCCCGAAGCCGACGTCGAACAGATGACCGAGCACTCCCCGAAACGGGTCTATCAACTCGATTGAACCACGCGGTCGTCACGATCGATTCCCGGGCGGATCCCGAACCGCTTCATCACCCGCCTCAGACGATGCGGTTGCGCATCGGCTCGCCCTGCTCCCGACGTTCGTAATTGTCCACGAACAGCTCGGCGTACCGGTCGGCGAAGCCGTCCGACCGACCGGCCACGTGGGGCGTGATGATGACGTCCTCGCGGTCCCACAACGGCGAGTCCGGCGGCAGGGGTTCCGTCTCGAAGACGTCCAAGCCGGCGCCCCCGATCCGGCCGCCCTCCAGAGCTTCGAGTAGGGCCGTTTCGTCGACCACGGGTCCCCGGGCGACGTTGACGAGGAACGCGTCATCCGGCAATGCCCCGAAGACCGTAGCGTCGATCATGCCTTCGGTATCCTCGGTCAGGGGCACTGCGGCGACGAGGAGATCGGTGTCGGGCAGGACGCCGTGCCAGTCCGCGGCTCCGAGCACGCGGTCCCCGGCGAGGACGCCGTCGTAGTCCTCGGGATCCCGTTTGACGCCGTAGACGTCGAATTCGAACGCTCGGCCCCGCTCGGCGATGACCTCACCGAGGTTCCCCAGGCCGAGCACGGTCATCGTGCTGTCGAGCCAGTCCGACAGCTCGAGCCCGATGGAGCGATCCCACTCGTGGGCCCGCTGCATGGATCGGAACAGGTGTAGGTGTCTCGAGAACGCGAACGCCATCGCGAACACGTGCTCGGCGACCACCGGCCCGTAATTGCCGGACGCGTTCGTGAAGCGGACCCCTCGGTCCCGGAAGGCCTCGATCGGGAAGGCATCGTAGCCGATGCTGGTGGCCTGGACCCAGTCACCCGCATCGAGGCCCTCGAGGTACGCGTCGTCCCAGTTGCTCGGGTTGATCGCGAACACGTCGGCGTCGGGCAGCGCGTCCAGGGCTTCCGCCCGGTCGGCCGCGACAACGATGTCGATGTCATCACGCCGCTCGGTGATCGCCGGCGCGATGTCCAGGTCGTGGCGGACGACGACGGTCGACATACGCGTCCCCAGCCGGGCGGCCGAGAAAACACTACTGCCACGTGGCCATCAACCGATACGGCGTCGGGCTGCGAGCCCGTCTGGTCACTCGCTTCCGGCCGTGACTCCCCCACCGCTCCAGGCTTTATTATCGGACACGACGAAGCGGACGTATGGAAACACAGGCAGCCGTGATCAACGAGACCTCCGGGCCCTTCGAGATCGAGACCCTCGAACTCGACGACCCTCAGGAAGGCGAGGTCCTGGTCCGGGTCGTGGGGGCCGGGATCTGTCACACCGATATCTCGGTGCGTGATCAGTTCAAGCCCGTCCCGCTGCCGGCGGTCCTCGGCCACGAGGGATCCGGCGTCGTGGAAGCGGTCGGTCCGGGGGTCACCGAGGTCGACCCCGGTGACCACGTCGTGATGACGTTCGATTACGACGAGACGTGCAAGAACTGCCGGCGGGGCGAGATCGCGTATTGCGACGCGTTCTACGACTACAACTTCGGCGGGGAACGGGTCGCCGACGGGACCTCGCCGCTCTCCCGTGACGGGGAGCGCGTGAGCGGGATGTTCTTCGGCCAGTCCTCCTTCGCCACACACGCGATCGCGACGGAGCGCAATGTCGTGCCCGTGCCGGAATCAGCCCCGCTCGAGCTCCTGGGCCCGCTCGGCTGCGGCATCCAGACCGGCGCCGGCGGCGTCATGAACGCCTGCGAGCCGGAAGCCGGCTCGTCGATCGTGGTCTTTGGTTCCGGATCGGTCGGGTTGAGCGCGGTAATGGCCGCCGACCTCGAGGCCTGTACCGAGATCGTCGCGGTTGATCTGGTCGAGTCGCGCCTCGAGGCCGCCCTAGACCTCGGGGCGACCCATGCCGTCAACGCCAACCAGGTCGAGGATGTCGAGGACGCGGTGCGTGACTACCTCGGGGGCGGGGCCGATTACACCCTGGAAACCACCGCCCAGCCGGACGTCCTGCGGACCGCCGTGGACGCGACCCGGAAGAAGGGCCACTGTGGAATCATCGGGGCCCCGCGACTCGGCACTGAGGTTACCTTCGACGTGAACACGCTCCTGCGCGGCCGCTCGGTGGCGGGCATCCTGATGGGGAGCACCGTGCCGAAGGAGTTCATCCCGACGCTCGTGAAGCTCTACGAGCAGGGCCGGTTCCCGATGGACGAGATCGT
>CAZKPC010000116.1:0-4123 GCA_964554565.1 uncultured Halobacteriales archaeon | reverse complement strand
CGGCCAATCCTTGCCTCCAGAGCCGACTGTGTTCGCTGGCAGCGGTCTTGGAACCACCGGCGAGGACCATACAGACTTGCATCAGAGGTGCGCCCCACGGTCGAGAGGCTTCCACGTGAATCGACCCCGTGGGCCAAACGTCCGCATGGGTGTTTGCCGCCGCGGGAGACATGCCGGAACCGGGGATCACAGATCAGGTGGAACGAGTGTCTGAATACAGAGAGTCTTCGGCCGTGAGTCCCGTTGATCTCTCGAAAGAGTTTTTGACCGGATGTCTTTATTTGCTCCGTATTCGACCCGTTTCCCGGTCGATAATGACCTTATATTGGTTAGTTGCCCCTTAATTCGTCCCAATCATAGACATATTTTGACGACAAACCTTATATAGTGATGTTCGTTTCGATCCCACGTCATGCTCACCAAGAAAGACATGATATTAGAAGAGAAAGACCGTAAACGTTTGCTTATTAAAACTATAGGTGAAAGATGTTAAGTCCGATTCAGGCGAATCCGGGGGCGATCACACAGGCGGTCAACTACGTGTGGATACTGGTCGTCACCTTCCTGATCTTCTTCATGCACGCGGGGTTCGCCATGCTGGAAGCGGGGCAGGTCCGATCGAAGAACGTGGCCAATCAGCTCACCAAGAACCTCCTCACCTGGAGCGTCGGCGTGACCGTGTTCTTCCTCCTGGGCACCGGCGTCGAGGCGACTGTCGCGGTTGCGACGGGGGGCGGCAGCTACGGGGCGTTCTTCGGGATCCTGAGTCCGGACGCCACGTTGGCCTGGGTCGACTGGCTGTTCGGCGCGGTCTTCGCGATGACCGCCGCGACCATCGTTTCCGGCGCCGTGGCCGGCCGCATGAAGCTGCGAGCCTACGTGAGCTATACCGTGACGCTCGCGGCAGTCATTTATCCGGTCGTAACCGGCATCACCTGGGCGGGCGGCGTTCTCGCCTCGCTCGGGTTCGCTGACTTCGCCGGCGGGATGATCGTCCATGGAATGGGTGGCGTGGCCGGCCTGACGGCCGCCTGGGTCGTCGGCCCGCGGCTCGGCCGGTTCAACGACGACGGCTCGGCCAACGTCATACCGGGCCACTCCTTGAGTTTCGCCGTCCTCGGGACGCTGATCCTGGCGTTCGGCTGGTACGGTTTCAACGTCGGCACGGCCGCCGCGCCGCTCGCCGAAGGCGCCGCGGAACTGGCGGACTTCAGTTACGTCGGCCGGGTCGCGTTGACGACGACCCTCGGCATGGCCGCCGGCGCGATCGGAGCCAGCCTCATGTCGCTGTACCGGACTCAGAAGGTCGATACGCTCTACGTAGCGAACGGGCTCTTGGCCGGGCTCGTCGGGATCACGTCGAACACGAACCTCATCACCTGGTACGGCGCGCTCGTCATCGGCGGGCTCGCGGGCGCACAGCTCCCGATCGTCTTCGAGTTCGTCGAGAAGCGGCTCGGCATCGACGACGTCTGTGCGGTCTTCCCGGTCCACGGCAGCGCCGGAATGCTCGGCGCCGTCCTGCTCGGAGTGCCGTTCCTCACGGTCCCTGGCGCCGGCATGAGTATCACTACCCAGGTGATCGGCGTCGCGGTCATCGCCGGTTGGACGGCCCTCGCCACCGGGGCCGTCTTCGGGGTCCTCAGGGCCATCGGTCAGATCCGTGTCGCTCGAGACCACGAGCTCGAGGGGCTGGACGTGACCGAACACGGCGTGGAGTCCTATCCCGAGTTCGATATCGGGGACGAGGCCGTGGTCACCGACGGAGGCGCCCGGACCCGGACCGACGGCGGCCGGCCGAACGACGGCGGACTGAAGATGGTGACCGCCATCGTCCGTCCGGATAAATTGGGCGCCGTCAAGCAGGCGGTCGCCGAGGTCGGAGCGCCCTCGATCACCGTCACCACGGTCTCCGGCCGCGGCTCCCAATCTTCGAAGAAGGGACAGTGGCGGGGCGAGGAGTATACGGTCGATCTCCATCAGAAGGTCAAGATCGAGTGTGTGGTCGCCGATATCCCGGCGGGAGAGGTGGCGGACGCGATCGTCGACGCGGCTCACACGGGGCAGCCTGGGGACGGCAAGGTGTTCATCACGCCCGTGGAGAACGCAGTCCAGGTCCGCACGGGAAAGGAGGGGGTCGAAGCGGTCTGAGGGCGGTTTGGGACCCTCCTCAGCCCGGCGTGGAGTTCGTGGTGTCGTATCCCTTCGCCTCCTGGATCGTTCCGGCTGGCGGACATCCGGGGATTCCGGTCCTCGGAGGCCGCACGAACACGCCATCACCGCGTTCTGCGAACCGGTTCCACGCGCGGTTACCCGGAACTACTCGGCGTCATCGGCTGTCTTCACGTCGTCCTGGAGCTTCCTGGCGAGAACGGTGAGGAGGCCAACGAGGACCAGA
Source organism: uncultured Halobacteriales archaeon (assembly GCA_964554565.1). Lineage (GTDB taxonomy): Archaea > Halobacteriota > Halobacteria > Halobacteriales > Hikarchaeaceae > CAZKPC01. The sequence continues at coordinate 1,725 of CAZKPC010000116.1, read as the reverse complement.
TAGAGCTGCCAACCCTGATTCACGAGGAGGAACTGCCGCTCGGCAGGTTCCGGTTCGGCTTCCGGCTCAGGCTGCACCGGGTTGGCGACCTGAGTCTCCGTTCTGGACCCGCCGCCGCCGGCATCGATCGCCTGCTCGCCGGTTTGGGGATCCGTGGAGATGTCGATGAACGTCTGTACTAGGCCGTCCGTGCTCGAGAGGTAGAGCTCGCCCTCCAGTTTGAAGAACTGATCGTGAAGCGGCCACAGCAGGTTGATACCCTCAAGATGGGTCCAATCCAGGAAGGCGTGGGCGAAAGTATGCACCAGGAGTGCAACCCAGGCGATCCGTACCCCCGCGGCTCCGAACCGGCGGCGAACCCGTCTGACCCCCCGCGTATCGTCCCAGGCCAGCAGGATGGCGAGGACCGCCGGCAGGACGAGGTTGTGAAACACGGTCCGATGGGCGCCTTGGATAGCGAGACCGAGCACCGTGTCCAGTTCCGGGAAGACCAGGATGACCAGGATTAGAGTCAGACCCTCCTCCGCGTAGTCGCGGCCGAGCAAGCCGATAGCCAGCAAGAGCGCGAGGCCGCCATGGGCAAGTAGCGAGGGCATCAGTTGGGAGTTCGATCGAAGACCAGTTTGACAGGGACGGCGACGAGGGCGGTCAGCAGGAGGACGAGCTGCCACCCCGAGTCGACGATCCGGAGGCGCCGCTCGACGCCGGGAGGATTGTCCGCACCCGGCGTGGGGTTGATCCAGGTCGCGATGTGGTAGTTCGCGGTCGTCCCGGGGGAGGCGATATCGAGCCAGCCGTTGCCGAGTCGCACGTATGTCTGGATGAGCCCCGCCTCAGTCGAGGCGACCAACTGGCCGACGATGGCGTAATACCGGGTCGACACCGGGTATAACAGCGCGACCCCCTCGACGTTGAACAGGTCGAGACCGATGCCCGCGATGGCATACGCGGCGAGCGCGACCCAGGTCACCCGAACGCCCGTCGGACCGATGCGGTCAACGATCCAAGACTCCGCTCGACGATCAGTCTCCCAATGGAGGAGCGCGGCAGCGACGATCGGGATGAAGCCCGAATGCAAGGCGGCGTTGGTCGCGCCCGCGACATAGAGACTCAGGACCGCGTCCAGGTCCGGAAGCGCGGCCGCCACCGTGACGACCGCGAGCGAGCGGCGGTCCAAGGCACCACCGAGCAGTGCGATCCCGAGCAATGCCCCGAGCGCCATGTTGACCAGCGTCGGTGGCATAGGGCGGTTCCGTTGGCGTTCAGTGCCCCACGACTAAAATCATCCCAGCCACTCCCGGCGGAAGCACCGGCACACGGCTGCAATCGAGAAACGGAACTACATCGGCGCTCAGGCTCTCCATCGACGGGCACTTGCCCAGGCCCATGATGAGGAGTGCGGCAAACGAATTGTGATTCATTAGACTTATTAGATTTCGGATATTACGCAAGCGTTGTCATGCACGACTTGACCGGGTTTCAGCGCGATCTGCTCTACGTCGTCGCCGGATTGGACAACCCGAAGGGATTGGCCATCAAGGCTGAATTGGACGACTACTACGGCACCGAGATCAACCACGGCCGGCTCTATCCGAACTTGGACACGCTGGTCGAAAAGGGCCTCGCCGACAAGGGCCACAAGGACGACCGGACCAACGAGTACTCGATCACGACCAGAGGGCGGAACGAGCTCGAGGCTCGGCAGGACTGGGAGGAGCAGTACCT
>CAZKPC010000115.1:0-4165 GCA_964554565.1 uncultured Halobacteriales archaeon | reverse complement strand
ACTGGCTCCGGACGTCGTGTTCGAGGAAACTCGTGAGGTCCTCCAGCCGGTCCCGTTCGGTCTGAAGGTCCTGCTCCCGCTGCTTGCGCTCGGTGATGTCCCGAACGTTGACCATGATCCCGTTGATGATCGGGTCGTCCAGCAAGCTCTGGCCGCGCACCTCGATCCACCGCCAGGAGCCGTCAGCGTGCTGCGCGCGGTACTCGACGGTCTGCTCCTCGCGTGGGTTCTCCAGGACGCGTTCCAGGGCCGCGAAGGCCCGCTCGCGGTCGTCAGGGTGGGGAAACTCGAAGGAGTTCGTCCCCACGAGTTTCTCGGCAGGGTAGCCCATGACCCGTTCTACCGCCGGTGACACGTAGTCGATCTCGCCGGACGGGTCAACGATGATCACGAAGTCGGATGAGTAGTCGAGGATCTTCTGGTAGAAGTCACGGGTTTCCTCGATCTGCCGTTCGGCGCGGGTCTGTGAAACGGCGTTCCGGACCCGGTTCGCGAGCACGGTGTACTGGTCCGGCCCGACCTCCTTCTGGAGGTAGTCGGTAACGCCGGCCGAGATCGCCTCGCTGGCCACCTCCTCGCTGCCCTTCCCAGTGAAGAGGATGAACGGCAGGTTCGGGTGGTCCTCGCGGACGCTCTCTAGTACTTCGATCCCGTTCATCGACGGCATGTTGTAGTCACAGACGACGCAATCGAAGGAATCGTCCTGGACGCGGTCGAGCCCCGCCTGCACGTCCGTCTCGGTCTCGACGATCAGGTCCTCGTGGTTCCCTTCGAGGAAGTCCATCGAGAGATCGAGGAACTCCACGTCATCGTCGATATGAAGGATCCGAATATCCGCATCAGAACTATCTAACATTACATCGCCTAGCTTTGGGTGTCTACTTTAATACTATAGGGGTTGATCGACGGCGTCGTCCACTCTCGCGTCGCCTACTGCACTTCGTTGACCCTGGAAATACAGGAATAAGAACCTTTTTGCGGGACAGGTTCGACCCAGGCTCCTATCACGCGTTCGATCGAAATGACGGTACCGCTCCGCTCGGTTCGCCGATTGGATGGCCCTGCATGACTGACACGACGGCTGAGAACCCCGTTGTGCTGATCGTGGAGGACGAGCAGGACCTCGCGGACGTCTATGCGGAACACCTCGAGGACCTCTACGATGTCCGTGTGGCGTATACGGGGGCGGAGGCCATCGAACTGCTCGATGAAGCCGTCGATGTCGTACTCCTGGACCGGAAGCTGCCGGAGGCGTCCGGACGGCAGGTCCTCGACCGGCTCGTCGAAACGGAGATCGACTGCCGGGTGGCGATGGTCACGGGCGTCGATCCGGATTTCTCGCTGCTCGATATGCAGGTCGATGACTACCTGGTCAAGCCCGTCACCCAAGCGGAACTCCGGCGCACGGTAGCGCTGTTGACCAACCTCGGGACCTTCAGCCAGCCGATTCAGGACTTCCACGCGCTGGCGTCGAAGCAGGCGGTGATCGAGGAGGAAATGGACCCGGGCGAGCTGGCTGGGGACGAAGCCTACCGGGAAGCGGTCCTGCAGGACGTGGTCGATCACGAACTGCCGCCGGTCCTGACAGAACTGATGGACGACTACCAGCCGCTCCAGGCGTCCCGCCCGCCGTTCATGTGGAAGTGGGTGCACAAACTCGCGCCCCATAACGCGATGCCGTTCATCGATTCGGAGTACCGGGACGATGTCGCGACCGACAAGACGCTGCTCATCCTGTACATTACGCTCCTCGATGACGTCCTCGAAAAGCTGGGGGACGAGGCGACGTTCTGGGAGCTCTCGAACCTCCCGCGACCGAGGGCTGAGGCGGCATCGAAGGGCGAGGGAGTCTACACCGAGTACGTGGACTTCGGCCGACGGGTCTGGGAGCTGGTTGAGGACCGCCTCCAGCGGGCCCCGGACTACGGCCAGTTCGCCGACCTGTTCAGTTACGACGTCCGTCAGGCGATCAACGCGATCGAATACACGCACCTGCTCATCAATCAGCCCAGCATCGCCACGATGGGCGATCTGCACCGCTATGAATCGCACAACATGGTGATGTTCGCCTATGCGGACATGGATCTGATGCACACCACTGCCCAGCTGGAGTCCGACCACGCGGCCATCAGGGAGGCGGTCTGGCACGCCCAACAGATGGCCCGGATCGGGAACTGGGTCAGCACGTGGGAGCGGGAGCTCCGGGAGGGCGACGTCAGCTCCGGGGTGGTGGTCTACGCGCTGGAACACGAGATCATCGATCACCAGGAATTGCCCGGCATGACCGGCGATCTGGACGGGACGGTCGATCCGCTGATCGAGCGGATTCACGACAACGACCTGGAGGAGTACTTCTTCCGACGCTGGACCGAGCACTACGAGCAGCTCGAAACGGTCAACGACCGGATCGAGTCGTTCGATCTGCGGCCCTTCATCGACGGGACCGAGGAAGTCCTGCGCTTCCATCTGGCGAGTCGCGGACTGAAGTGACGCGAACCCAGTAGCGGGTTTCCGGGATGTCGGCTGACCGGCGTAGATGCGCCGCCTGATCGAACGCTCCAGCCGGCCCGATGCTCAGGTCAGCGGCGAGACGACTCGCCAGACGGTCTTCGGGGTCAGCAGAGCCCGTGGCGGATCGAGCATCATGACGACCCGTGCGAACCGCTCGGCCAGCTCGCGGTCTTCCTGGGCCGTCCGGAGCAGCCGCGAGAGATACCAGTTGGCGAGATCCGTGAACCGTGGTTTGGGGCCGGTCGTTTGAGGGAACCGGAAGTCCGATCCCGCCGACAGCCGCCAGGCGAGGCGGATCAGTGAGTGCAAGCGGTCGTAGAAGGCCGAGGGCCAGTCCTCCGGCGACCGCTTCGCCAGGAGGTGATGGAGCTGCAGGGCACCGAGGGCGGCGATCGACATGCCTTGGCCGTACACCGGATTGAAGCTCGCCACTGCGTCACCGGTGACGAGGAGGTTCCGTGGGAGTCGATCCAGCCGCTCGTAGTGCCGCCAGAGGCTCGAGGGGAACGGATACTGGTGGACACCGTCCCCCGCAACGGCGTGGTTCTCCACGAGACGGCGTACGTCCGGGACGGGGAGCTCGGCCGCGAACTCGGCGAACCCCGAAGCTTCGGTCGGCGGCGTCACGCCGTGTACCCCGACCAGAGTGACCAGCCAGCGGTCGTCCTCGACCGGGAACGCCCCGCCGCCGATCTTCCGTGGCGGTGAGGGCGGAACGAAGAGCATGCGCCGGTCCTCCGGCGGCCGCTCGAACTGGAGCGTCGAGTAGGTGAGCCCGATTTCGACTTCATCGACCCGCGGCGATGGGTAGCCCTGCTCGTCCAACCAGTTGGCTGTCCGGCTCGCGCGGCCCATCGCGTCGATCACGAGATCGGCATCGACGCTGGCTTCCGCGCCGTTCTCCCGGACCGTCACGCCGTCGACAGCCCTGCGCTCAGGGTCGTGCTGGTAGGCGATGAACTGACAGTCGTCCCGGATCAGGATGCTGTCGAACTCGTCGATATGCCGGTGGACGACGCGATCGAAGAGCGGTCGGCTCGCGGCCAACATCGGGATCCGGTCCGGGCTCTCGGCGATGTACCCGCCCTCGTCGTAGTAGTGTAAGTCGGTGGCCCAATCGATCACGAGGCCCCCCGCCGAGCGAACGTCGGTACCGAAGCCCGGGAAGAAGTCCTCCATCGTCCGCCGGCCGGCGCCCAGGAGGAGGTGTGGATGGCCGGCCTGCGGGACCCCTGGCCGGGGGCCGCCCTCCCCGTCCAGCGAGTCCTTCTCGATGATCGTGACTCGTTCGTAGGCATCCGAGAGGACCCGGCCGGCGAAGATGCCGGCCATACTGGCGCCGAGCACCACCGCGTGGCCGCCCCGGGAAGCGAGACGGTCGGGGTCATAGGAGGGAATCGTGGCGATGGACATGGCGACCAGCTCCGACGAGCGCTGATAACCCTCCGTGATGGCTCCCACGGGTTAAGTGCCCGTGTCCTCGGCCCCTCCTGCCGGACGCTGATCCAGACCGGGGCCTGGAGGGTTAGTCCGCCTCCCATCAGCCAGCTCCGAATGACAACCCCGTTGCTCAAGGTCGGCGGCGTCCTCTGCATACGTATGCTCGAGGACGCGCGGTGGACCGTCGCCAACCGGGCGGCGCACCTCGACGACC
>CAZKPC010000114.1:0-4213 GCA_964554565.1 uncultured Halobacteriales archaeon | reverse complement strand
GCATCGGCGGCGGCGTCCATGCCGACGACACCGATCCGGGGCGCGAACGCGGCGAGGACCACCAGCAGCGCGCCATACACGGGATGGAGGCCGTGGATCGCGTCCGTCGCCCAGACGAGCACGCCGACGAGGAGGAAGGCGAGCATCCGCTTCTCGGTGCCCGAAAGCCCTTCCGCCCGGTCCGCCGATCGGGTCTCGATGCTCCCTGTCGGGTCCTTGGGGCGGTAGAGGGCGTACGCGATGCCGATCACCGCCAGCGTGCGCCCGATTCCCATCACCGGCCCCAGCCAGAGCGCCCACTCGGTCCAGCTGATCGCCAGCCCCGCCGTGCTCTCGACGATGCCGGTGATGACGATGTTCGGCAGGGCGCCGGTCAGGACGCCGCTGGAGCCGTAGTACGTGGCGAAGAGCGGCCCGAGGAACAGTCCCATCCGCGGTCGTTCCTCCTCGAAGACCTCGCCGATCGAGATCAGGATCGGCCCCAGGATCAACACCCGCACGAGTGCCGAGGGCACCAGCACGGCGAAGGCCAGCGCGGCGAAGGAGAGTCCGACGAGCAGGACCCGATAGGTCGCCACCGGATCGCCGAGCGCCCGGTCCGGCACGCGGGCGAGCGCGGTTCGCTCGATCAGGTCCGCGACGCCGCTGTTGCGGGTCGCTTCGCCGATGAGGATGCCGAAAACGATGAGCCACGTCGCCGGCGATTGGAACCCGACGAGCGCCAGCTCCGAGGAGAACGTCACCCCGATGAGCCCGACGGCGAGCAGGGCCGTGAACCAGGGCGGCACCGGCGTCGTGATCCAGAGGCTCACGGCGAACAGGGTCACCGCCAACATCGAGCGCATCGGCTCCGGCAACGGGAGGAGGAAGAGCGCCCCGGCTGCGGCGGCGAGCCCCGTGGGCAGGGCGAGCCAGGCCGGATCCCGGCCGCCCAGCAGCGCCCGGAGCCGTTCGGTCAGCTGCGCGACGGACATTGGTGGCGGTCGCGGTGGGGCCAACACCGCAGCGGGCCATCACTCTTGCGAAGGCTCAGAGCATGGCCCGCAGGTTCCCGCCGTACACGGCCGCTCGCTGCTCGTCGGTGAGGTCGGCAGCCCGGACGGCGTCCATCGTCGCCTCGACCTTGGACCGGCCTCGGCGCGGCCCGAACGGGTAGTCCGTGCCGAAGACCAGGCGGTCGGTCCCGAAGAACGAGCGGGCACACTCGACGGCGGCCACCGATCCGTCGACCGCGGTATCGGCCGTAAAGCTCCGGAACGCCGCGCTCGGCGCGTCGGGGAAGGCCGGCAGGTCCGTGTCGTAGTTGTCCGGATACGCCCGCCGGGTCTCGTAGAACATGTCGATGCGATCGCCGAAGAACGGCACCATCCCCCCGCCGTGGTGGGTGACCAGGTCGAAGTCGTACTCGCCGGTGAGCCCGCTGAACACTAGCCGGGAGAGCGCGAGCGTCGTGTCGAACGGCCAGCCGAAGAGCCGGTGGTCCATCCGATCGGCGATCCAGCCGTACCACTCGTGGTGCTGGGGATGGAGCCACAGGGGCACGTCGTGGCGCTCGGCGGCCGCGTACCACCAGCGGAACTCCGGGCGGTCGATGGGCCGGCCGTCGACGTTCGAGAAGATCTGCACGCCGGCCATGCCGAGCTCCTCGATACACCGATCGAACTCGTCCCGATACGCGTCAGCCGCGAACGGGATCGTGCCGACCGGGATGAAGTGATCGGGGTGGTCGTCCGCCAGCCGCCGGAGTTCGTCGTTGGCCAGTTCCACGAGGGGCAGCGCGGCCTCGGCGTCCAGGCCGCGCCAGATCGGGGGCAACGCCAGGGTCAGGACGAGGCGATCGAGCCCGAGGTCGGCCATGTCGCGCTTGAAGCGGTCCACGTCCCAGAGCCAGGCCGGCGACCCGGAGAGCCCTCGGAACCCGTACTCGGCCGTCAGTTCCTCGTAGAACGGCTCGGTGAGCGCATGGGCGAACGCATCGATCCGCTCCATCTCAGAGGTTCGAGCGGGCGTCCCCGCCGTCGACCATGACCGCCTCGCCGTTGACGTAGCTGGCCGGCTCCGACGCGAGGAACGCGACGACCTGGCCGAAGCGCTCCGGATCGCCCATTCGGTCGAGCGGGACGCCCTCGGTCCAGGCGTTCATGCTCTCCTCGTAGGTGTCGTACTGGCCCTGCTCGACGGAGCGCTCGACGAGGTATTCCATCCGGTCGGTGGCGTGGGTGCCCGGCATGACCACGTTGGCCCGCACCTCGGGCGCGAACTCCCGGGAGAGGGTTTTCTCCAGGCCGACGACGCTCATCCGCACCGAATTGGAGAGGACCAGGTCGTCGATGGCCTCCTTCACGCTGTGGGACGTGATGCAGGTGATCGTGCCCCCGTCGCCAGCTCGCAGGGGCTCGGCGCCGGCCCGGACGAGCCGGACGACGCTCATGACCAGCAGCTCGTAGGTGTCCTGCCAGTCCTCGTCCGACGTCGACAGGAAGGACCCGCTCGGCGGCCCGCCGGCGCTCGTGACGAGGTGGTCCAGCCGGCCGAACTCCTCGACGGCGCGCTCGATCAACCCCTGGCAGGCCGACCGTTCGGTCAGGTCCGCGGCGTGGGCGACGACCGAGCCCGTGGCAGTCTCCCGCAGTTCCGCGGCGGTTTCTTCGAGGGTATCGGGGTGCCGGCCGTTGATCACGACATCGGCACCTTCCTCCGCCAGCGCCTTGGCCGAGGCTTTGCCGAGCCCGCTGGATGACGCCGCTATGACGGCCGCATCGCCGGAGAGACCGAGGTCCATGGCTCCCCGGACTGGGTGCGGAAGGAAGTACGTACTGGTGCTGGGGTTGATCGGCCGCGTTCGTTTTATGGCAGGTACGGGATCGACGCTTCGGAGTACTGGGTCCCGATCCACTGGTGGTCGTGTTCGGTCCCGATCTCGTCGGCCTGCCAGTCGATGGGCTCCCAGTCCGGCTCGAAGTTGAGATAGCCCGGCCCCGCGAAGAGCTCGATCCGGATGTCGCTGCCGGGGTCGAGCACGTAGAAGAAATCGGCGTTCGTGATCGCGTGTTTCCCCGGGCCGCCGTCCGGGGGGATCCCGTGCTCCCGACAGATGTCCGCGGCGTCCCAGAGGTCCCGGAGGTGATCGACGTGGTAGCTCAGGTGATGGAACGACGGGCCGTCCTCGTTCCGGTGGATCCCGATGTCGTGGGGCAGCGCCGTGCGGGCCATCCACCAGCCCCAGAACGTGCCGTCGGCCGATTGGAAGCGCTCGTTCACCCGGAAGTCGAGATCGTCGGCCAGCCACTCCGCGAGCGGGTCGCCGTCGGGATCGAGGACGTGCACGTGATCGATCCGGCGACAGGCGACCCGGTTGGCGACGTCCGGGCTGTAGCGACGGTTGTGGAGCCGCGACCGGACGGCGTCCGGGGCTTCCGGTTTCTCGACGTCGTGATAGAAGAGGAACGGGTGGCCGCCAGGTGCGGTGACACGGATCGCCTCGCCGATCGACCGGACGTCGCCCGGATCGAGCCATTCGACGTCGAGGCCCTGGGATTCGAACGCCCGGCCGAAGGCCGCCACGTGATCCGGCTCCTCGGTCCGCCAGGCCACGTGCTCGATCCCCGTCTGGCCACCCTCACGGAGGCTCATGGTGTGGTGTTCCCAGTCCCGAAGCCCCCGGAGGTATGCGGTGTCGTCGGTCCGTTCGACCTCCTGGAGGCCCATGAGCTCCTCGAAGAACCACGTCGACTCCTCGAGGTCAGGCGTGACCAGCGCCACGTGGCCGAGTTTCGCGACGCGCGGATCCATGGCTGACGCCTCTCGCGGCGGCGCCAAATACATTGCTTCGGGCGCGGAGCCGACGGAGGGGAATCGATCCACAAGGCCGGTTTGCCGTCCTGCCGCTGAAATACGCCGAAAACAGCCAGGGGTGGTGAGGTCCAGTGAGCGCCTATTCCAGTTCAGGCTGGCGGTACCACTGCTTGCGTTCGCCGATCAGCGATCGGAGCTTCCAGCGAAGGGTTTTCGACTCGTCTTCGATGGCCGACCGAAGTTCGTGCACGCGGTCGAGGGGTTCGTCGATGGGCAGCTCGTTCGCGTTGACGTATTCCTCCACGCGGTCGAGGCTACTGGTTACCGTGTTGTACAGCCCCCATTTCCGGCCCGTCAAGCCCGCGATATACGACGGGTCGATGTGTTCGGTGTCGCTGCTGGTTTCGATCGGGTGGTC
>CAZKPC010000113.1:0-4266 GCA_964554565.1 uncultured Halobacteriales archaeon | reverse complement strand
TCGCGTTTGATCGTCACGTTGATCGACTGGCGATCCTGGACGCCCAACCGGGTCGCCAGATCGTCCTCCGACGCGTCGAACGGGACGGGACAATCACCGCCCGAGGCGAGGCTCTGATTGAAGAAGGCGTTCACACAGGTCTGGTTCAGGACGGTCGGCCGGTCCGGCTCGGCGAGCATGCCCTCGGAGATCTGGGTCGCGATCCGGTCAGCGACGATGGTTGTTTCCTGACTGTCGCTGAAGGGATCGATCATGCCGGGGATGACGCCGAGTACGAACCCCACGACCAGGAGGAACACGCCCATCCCGATCATGAAGTCGATGGTCGTTTGGGCCCGGGACGCGTCGGTTGACAGCACTCTCGTCGGTGGATCCTGTCCAGGGACCGTACGTCCGGTATCGGGCCTGTCGGACATCTCAGCCCACCATGATCCAGGTCGCCAGGGCGACGGTGAGCAGGACCACGATGAACTTGATGCCGCTCATGAGGCTCGCGTCCCGGATGTAGCCGCTGATGAAGCCGGACAGGACGGCCTGGGTGGTCACGGCATGGAAGAACAACAGGCTCAGAAGCTGCGTGTCCAATCCGCCGCCGAGTGAGCCACCGCCTCCGCCACCGCCGCTCCCGGCTTGATCCGTCAACCCCGCCATCACGTCGAGGAACTGGGTTTTCAGCACGGCCATCACCGCCAGGAGCGTGAAGTACGTCATCAGGATGATCACGACCTGCATCCGCGTCCGGGATTTCCGATCCCGATCGATGTCGTCCTGGTTCTCGCTCGCTTGAGCCGCCGTGGTCAGCACCTCGGTGATCTGACTCGAGGCCTCCTGCGCTTTGCTGATGAGGGTGACTGTCCGGGAGAGCCTGGGGATGTGATATTTGTTATTGAACTCGATCAGGGCCGCCCGGAGGCTCGTCCCGTACTGGACCTTCGAATAGATGATATCGAGCTCCTTCGCCAGCGAGCCGGACGAGGTATCGGCGACCATCCGGATCGATTCCAGCAGCGTGAGCCCGGTGTCGTTCGCGCTGGAGAGTTTCCGGAGGTTGTCAGAGAGGCTGTTGATGACACCCTGCCGGGTGTAGACGTTCCACTCGTAGAAGAACGTCAAGGGGATCAGCAGGATGTAGGCCGGCGCGTACACGATGAAGAAGGTGCTCCCGACGGGGTTCTCGACCATCGCGTCGTAGGAGGTCGGGGCCAGCCCCTGAACGAACGCCGCCCCGAGGACCACCAGGGTCAGCGGGACGGTCAAGCCCAGCGTATAGAGCGGGTTGTCGCGGAAGAAGAGGTGGGGGGCGCCGAGGATCTCCCTGACCCGGTGGGAGAGCTCCCGCCGCTGAATCCGCTTGAAGACCGCCCACTCGCCGATGTAGCGATCGATGACCCCCACGGAGAGTAACCCGTTGCCGCCGTCGGCGCCTCGCTCCTCCCCCTTGAACCGCAGATAGCCATCGCCCGGGTCGTCCTGCTTGACGGTCGAAATCAACACCAGAAAGCCCGCTCCAATCAACGGGATGAGGCCATACACGATCCCGAAGAGGAGCATCTGATCGGCCTGGCCCAGCATGCTCATGATGACGAGGATGATGATGAGCAGCAACGGGAACAGCGAGAGCGTCATGTACATCTCCCCGAAGAGCTCGAGCGTCTCGAGGATGGTTTCCTGCTCCTGCTTGGCGGTCCGCATGTGCTTGTCCTTCTTGTCGTCCAGGAACGACTCCATGTCCCCGCCGGAATTGATGATCGACAACATGTCCGTCAAGAACAGGGAGAGCTCCTCGCTCGGCGTCTCCAGGGACTGTTGGCGGATCGCCGACCGGTAGTCGGTATCGAAATACTCGGTTTCCTGGATGATCGTCTTGAACTCCCGGCTGACCTCGCCGTAGGTGTCATCGGCGCGAGCCATGGCCTCGAGGATCTCCAGCTGGTTCAGGCCTCCCACCGACAACGCGTACATGAACGACACGGCGTCCGGGAGGAGGAGATTGATCTCGCGCTTCCGGGCGCTCGCCCTCGAGTAGGGGAGCAGGACCATCAACCCGAACCCCATCAGGAACCCGAGCCAGCCGAACACGATCCCGATGAGCAGGATGGCCGCCGGCACCTTCACCGCGTTAATGACGGCGAGCACCGCGGGATCGTACAGCTGGAGCCCGAGGATGGCTTCCGGGACGATCCCGAACGCGAACAGGGCCCAGCCCAGAACGGTCCCGAGGATCCAGAGCAGGAGGCCCGTGAAGAGACCGATTGTGATGGCCCGCGAGAGATAGAGGTCGACCGGATCTGAATACCGAGCCTTCGCGAGCGTTTGGCGGTGGTTCGTGACGAAGTCCCCGTCCGAGTCGAACAACCGGCGGTAGAACGGGTAGCCCAGATCGGCGAGCCAGTCGTCGTCCCGCATCGAGGCCCCGGCCGAGCTCATTCGGCCTCCTCCGAGGTGTTGCCGGTCCCGGCCTGCTTGGTGTCCTCACCGAAGAGATCGGAGATCGAACCGTCCTCGGCAGCCCCCCCACCGGAGCTGCCGTCCCCGTCCAGCGCGTCGATGAACGGGTACTCGATGGTCTCTTCCTCCTCGAAGACCCCCGAATCGTAGGCCGGCGTCGAGGATGCGGCGTCTACCAGTGCGTCCTCGAGGTCGCCTGGTGTGGGATCGACGTCGAGGTACTGCTGGAGGAGTGACGACCGTGCCTCCTCGACGATCTCACGGGCTTCGGCCTCGCCCTCGGCGTCGGGGTCCGGCCGCGGCACGATGTCCTCCTTCTCCGGCGCCGTCCCGATCTGTACGCTCTCCATCTCCTGGAGGTCACCGAGGCTGGCCTCCAGGGTGTCGTTCGCGATCAAGCCGAGGATCGTCTCGGGGTCGGCCATGAAGGCCTGGAGGGTCGCCGCGACCTGGGCGTAGGTGTTCAGGTCCTTTTCGATCAGGTACGCGAGGACGAGCCGGCGTTTGAACATCTCCTCCTTGAGCTGGTCCTCGCTCCAGCCGCGGTCGAACTTGATCTCGTCGAGGAGGTTCGACCGCCCGAGCTGCTCGAACTCGTCGGTATCAGCCCGCCACCGGAACACGTCCCGGACGTTGATCTCGTCGTTCTCGGCGTTGTAGTCGTTGATCTCGGTGAGCGAGATGGTCTTCCGGACCTTCTGTCCGTCCAGCCGCGTTTGCCGGTTGATCGCCACGAGGTCCAGCGCCGTGAACAGCGTCTTCGAGACGTTGATCGGGTCGGTGGTGAACCGTTTGAGCACCTCGCCGACCGAGTCGGCGTGGAAGGTCGTGTACGTCGTGTGCCCGGTCGACATCACCTGGAAGAGGGTCCGGCCCTCCTCCCCACGAACCTCGCCCATCACGATGTAATCGGGCCGCTGGCGGAGGGCGGCTTCGAGGAGGTCGAACTCGTCGATGTCCCCCTGCTCGTCCTCGGAGAACGACGGGCGGGTGACGGAGGCCACCCAGTTCCGCTGGGGCAGTTCGACCTCCCGCGTGTCCTCGATGGAGACGATCTTCGAGGAGGAGGGGATGAACAGCGAGCAGGCGTTCAGGTTGGTAGTCTTCCCTGAGGCCGTCCCGCCGGAGAAGATCAGCGACTTGTGGTTCTCGATGGCCATCCACAGGAACGCCATCAGATCGAGGCTGAAGGTCCGCCAGTTGATCAGGTCGATCGGCGTGTGGGGGACGTCCTGGAACTGACGGATCGTGTAGTTCGTCCCGTGATCGGACACTTCCTCCCCGAGGGTGAGCTGCGCCCGGCTGCCATCGGGCAAGGTCGCGTCGACCTGCGGGTTGCGTTTCGAGATCCCCTTCCCCGACCGCTGGGCCATCTTGACGACGAACGTATCCAGGGCGTCGATCGTGTCGTACGCGATGTTGGTGATGAGCCAGTCGTACTCGGAGTGAGTGACGAAGACCGGCTCGTAGTATCCGTCACAGGAGATCTCCTCGACGTTGATGTCGTGCTTGATCCCGTCGATCCGCTCGTAGCCGACGAAATCCCGCTTCACGCGGTGTCGCATCTTCTCGAACTGAAACTCCGTGAGCTCCGAGGTGTCTTCCTCGAGAACGGCCGGCTCGGGCCGGACCGACTGCCCCTCGAGTTCCGAGGGCTCGGGCTCCGCGCCATCGAGGTCGACGCCGACTTTGCTCGTGACTGCCTGCAGTCGTCGCCGGAGCCAGCCGCCCATAGACGAACTCCCTCCGTCGCTGGTCTGGGAATACAGATCGAACCGAGCCAGCAATCGTCGGGTTTCCTGATCTAGTACTTGCGCG